>CAJUGU010000011.1:0-40486 GCA_910586105.1 uncultured Eubacteriales bacterium
ATCAACCATTCTTACTTTTGTAAATTACTGGATATTTTATGAAACTGCCGTGAAAATAATATGGACAAAAAAGCGGGTGCCAGGCATCCGCTTTTCACAAATCTGACAAAGCAGCAGCGTCCTCCCCCGCTGCCCGGATGGAAAGGAGCCTTTGAAAACAAGATGAAAACCCTTCAAATCGGCAAGGCCCGGCTGGAAACGCCGGCGATCGCGGTCGGCTGCATGCGGCTGCGCACCCTCGACCGGAGCGGGGCGGAACGCTACTTAAAGACCGCGCTGGAGCTCGGCCTCAACTTCTTCGACCACGCCGACCTTTACGGCGGCGGCGAATGCGAAACGCTGTTCGCGGACGCGCTCGACCTCAGCCTGCGCAGCGACCTGCGGGACAAGATCATATTGCAATCCAAATGCGGAATCGAAAAACGCGACGGCAAAACGATCGGGTATAATTTTTCCAAATCATACATCCTGCGTTCGGTCGACGCGATCCTCAAACGCCTGCGCACCGATTATCTCGATCTGCTCGTGCTCCACCGCCCCGACGCGCTGATGGAGCCGGAGGAGGTCGCCGAAGCGTTTGAAAACCTGTCGAACGCGGGCAAGGTGCATCAGTTCGGCGTCTCCAACCACAGCCCCCGGCAGATCAAGCTGCTGCAAAACTGCTGGAAGGAACCGCTGGCGGTCAACCAGCTCCAGCTGTCGGTCGCGAACTGCTCGCTGATCTCCGCCGGGATCAATGTCAACCTGCAAAACGACGCGGCGGTCGACCGCGACGGCGGGATCCTCGATTACTGCCGCCTGCATGATATCACGATCCAGGCATGGTCGCCGCTGCAATACGGCTTTTTTGAAGGCTCCTTTATCGGGAGCGAAAAATTCCCGGAGCTTAACCGGGTGTTGAACGAGGTCGGCGCGGCCCACGGCATCTCCGCGGCTGCGGCGGCGATCGCATGGCTGCTGCGGCATCCGGCAGGCATTCAACCAGTCGTTGGCACGATGAACCCCGATCACCTGCGCGACCTCGCAGCCGCAGGCGACGTGACCCTTTCCCGCGAGGAATGGTACGCGATTTATATGGCGGCGGGCAATCAGCTGCCGTGATATCTCCCGAAGCCGACGTTCTTCCCTTCCCGGCGGCAGCCACCCGCCCCGTCCGGCCGCTCCGGCGGCAAGCCCGGCAACGCCGTCGTATCCTGCGCTGACGTTTTCCGCCGCGGCAGCAACGCTTAGCCATGGCGCGCAGGCAATCGTTATGAAGCGCAGAAACTATTGCAAGCGACTTAAAAACCTTTATTTCGACACAATACACTGCTTATCGTTGTTACGGCACTCTCCAGGCAAAGTAAGAATAGTTATGGCGTTTACTATAGTTTTAGAACCGTCGAAACGCGAGGGGCTGCTTTGCTTTCCCATTGATTTTTGCCCAGCCAGCCCGTTACCACTTCAAACAGGACTTGATTCGATTTCTTTTTCAGGTTTTCATCCGAATAACAACCCTGTCTCCACTTTGGAACTTTTGTCTCAAGGTGAAATGGCAAGGTCGAAAAGGCACCAATCATGATCGAGGGAGACGCAGAGGGCATCCGCAAGGCCCGTGAAACAGAAAAAGCGTAAGAAAAACGCCGCCTCCGGTTTTACCGGAAGCGGCGTTTTGCGTAAGGTTGACAGCCCATTTGGGGGATTGTGTTTTCGCATGCTCATGTCATGGGAAGATACAAATATAAAAAGAGCCGCTGAACTTTTACATCGCGGTACACCTTCCTGCAATGCGGTTCCGGATTCCCTCCGCTCCATCCTCCCATGGGCTTATGCCGCTATGCGCCTCCCGGCGGCTGGGTCACTTCTGCTTGAGATATTTGCCGAGCTTTTTATCTTCCAGCCGGATATGCATAATCAGGACGCTGATATGCTGGTTGATCTGGTTCAGTTCGGCCAGCGTAACGTCCGACGCCGAGACGGCGGCCGCGATGTCGCGCAGCTTCTTTTCGTACTGGTCATGGAATTGCTTGTGCGGCGCATAATCCGGGTATTTTGCATCCCGCTGAAGCGCTTCCTCATGCCGGAAATGGGTCGCCACATAAGAACGCAGGAAGTCCATTGCAGGCCCCGCCTCCGTGCGCCCGCGCCCGGAACTGCACGCCTGCATCAACCGGTTGACCCGCGCAAACAATTCGCGGTGTTCTTCATCGATCTGTTTGTTCCCGGTTTCCAAGTCCGGCGTCAGTTGATATTGCATAACCGTTCTCCTCTCCTTCGCTGGGACGCTGCACGGCTCCATCATCCAGCAGCCGCCCTGCCCGGGAGCCGTGCCGCCCCCCGATATTTGCAATGTGATTTTTGTCATTATTATAGCATACCGCAAACCGCCGCGCAAGATGTTTCCGAAAAAACTTGCCTTTCGGTTCGACCGCCGCCGCGCGCCCCGCTCCCATGCGCCATCTGAAAGCGCTTGCGCCATTCCGGAACGCACAAAGCGAAAGCCGGAAGCGTTTCGATTTCCTTGACAAGGCGTTCCCGGCAGTGTATAATACTACCAGAGAAGTCCAATGTTTCCACCAGCCGCAAAGGCTTCAAAACCGTCTGACCGCAGGAAGGAGTGACCGGCTATGGCGCGGAAAAAATTGATACAGTTTGCACCGCTTCTTGTATTAGCGGCTTTCGCCCTGTTTTATGGGCTGCGTTACGCTTGGAATTTCATGCACCTGGCGGAGCTGTCGATCACAGAAACGGTCGAACGTTTGTACATCTGTACGCCCGCTGAACAAAAATTTTATGTTACCGATCCGGACGAAGTCGCGCGGCTCGTGTCGCTGGTCAATACGACCGCTTTCCGGAAGGATCTCCGGGCGCATAACGATTCCCCCAGCCATCCCTATGGTATGCTCCGCTTTCTCGGCGAAGAAGGTTCCGTCTGCGATATCGAGTTTACGCAGGGATATGACGGCAAGATCCGCTTCTGCGTTTACAACGACGGTGAAGCGTTCGTTGCCTATCACGCGAATGGCATTTCTTCACAAATCGCTGATTTTTTAGCTGTGGAATGTCAGTAGGCTCCACTTCCAATTGTTTTGATTCCAAGGCCGCGGCCGGTCAAAGAGCTGCGCACTTTTCGGCGCAGCTCTTTGTCTTTGAAACAGGCTCCCGCGCTGTATTCGTTCGCATCCGTTAATAAATCTTCTTCTCCCGGAAACAAACCGCGATATAATCGCGGGGCTGCCAGTAAATCGGCAGGTCATAGTCGCTGAGGTATTTATCTGTCCACTTGCCGTAAACCCGCTGAATCGTAACCGCAAGGTCGCCCTCGTCAACGTCCTCCACCAGCCGCGCGTATACCTGCCCGATCGTCCATACGTCCGGCGCCCGGTATTGAAGGTCTTCCAAATTGTTATAATCCCCTTCGGGAATGTGCAGCATTTCAATGTAATCATCCGCGACCTTGGCGATCGGTTCGCAATGCAGGATGTCCGCGTCTTCTAACTGCTGCCGGAGCGTTCTGCGTCCCAGCTTCTTGACTACGACGGAACGCGGCAGTTTCCGCTGCCTGCCAATCTCCTCGATCAGCGAACATACGAAAAACAGGTTCGAGCGCAGCTCTGCGGTGAGTTCTGTTTTCATCGGCGTTTCCTCCTGATCTTCTCGCTGCCTGCGAAGCGGAGCGTAGAAAGCGCCGCCGCTGTGTGAAAACTGATTTGATGGGTCGGATGTTGGAACTTCGCCAGCGCCCAGAACGCCTCCCGGCTGATCCCGCCGTCCAGATACCGCTGGATGAAGTTGAAGATCTGGTCGTCCGCCATTGGGCCTTCCACGATATCATATGGATGCGCGATCCCCTGACGGCAGGAAATGATAAAATCCAGCCAATCCTCCGACATTCCCGGAAATTGCTTGACTTTCAACACGTCGGACGGCGTATATTCATAGCGGTTTAAAACCCCGTCCCGTCCGCGTCGGATCGCCCAGCGCTCCGCCTGCGGCCTTGACTGTGTGCAATGAAAGCCCCAATAAAAATCTTTGTTGAATTTCGTAATGCGTATCTCCGGGAATTCGACCGTTTGTTCGCTCCCATGGTAAAGCTGCATATCGGATCACCGCCCTTTGTCGTTTTCAGTATAACATATCGCACGGCAGAAATACAACCGCTTTCCGTTCCCGATATCCTTGCCGGACACGAAACAGATTGGATTCCACTTTTTTGTTTGCACCGTTTGAAAAATTGCGGAAAATATGCATAATAAAAGATGGCCAAGGGCTTTTGCACCGCAATATGGTACTGCGCCCTTTTTTACGATCCGGATAAGGGCGATTGTATGCCAATCGAAGATTTTGCCACGGAATTGTGCATCACGTTATAACTTATGCCGAACGTCCTGCACGCAAATTCAAAACCCACCCGCAGGCCTTCGCTGACACAGCAGCGCGGTGCAGGTGGGTCTTTTGTCATTTTCCAAACAGCTTCACCCCCGGATCAAGGCGGTTAGGCTTTGCGCCGATTTGTTCGGCTTTGCGTTCAACCATCCGGTTTTGCGCCGGTCGGTCACAGGCTTTTGCCGATCGCTCCCGGCATTATCTTTTACCGGCTGCGTTTTTCCAGCCGCAGCACCAGCGCGGTCATATCGTCGCTGCCGCCGTGCTCCGCCGCCGTCATGACCAGACGCGCCGCGATATCCTTCGGACTGTCGCCCGCCCGTTTATCCAGCAGGTTCCGCACCCAAAGGTCGTCCGAACCGTCGCACACCCCATCCGACAGCATCACGAACAGGTCGCCGTGCGCCAGCCGGAGCGGTACGCTTTCCACGCCGCCTTCCTCCTCGCTCAGCCCGACCGGGAGCGCCGCGTTATTCAGCCGCGTCATGCCGCCCGACGAAACCACATAGCTTGGAGCCGCGCCGCACTTGACCGAAAACGCCCGTCCGGAAAACAGGTCGACCGTCAGCGCGTCGAGCGTCACGAACCGTCTGCCATCGCACTGGATGCGGTAAGACGGCGCGACTGCCCGCAGGGCATCCTCGATCGACACGCCCGCCTGCAAAAACCGCTCCATCAGGCTGAGGAAGATATTGCTGTCCCGCGCCGCCTGGTCGCCCGCGCCCATCCCGTCGCAGAGCAGCAGGCACGCGACGCCCTCGTCGGTCAGGAAATACCGTCCGGTGTCGCCCGAAACGCGTTCGCCGTCCTTCTGGCGCTGCCCAACGCCGACCACCGCCCGGAACGTCGCCTGCTCCCGCAGCACGACCCGTTCCCCAAGCTCGTCCTCGACCAGCGAAGGCTCGGTCAGGCTGACCGACAGCAGCGCCGACAGCCCCGCCGCAAAGCCCTGCTTCTGCTCCAGGATCCCGCCGATGCCCGGCCCGGAAAGCTCCACGCGCAGCCGGCCCATGCCGTCCCGGAAGACAGCGGCCTGCTCCGCCGTGCCGAACGCCTGCGCATACCGCCGCACCTGCTTTTCCCGCGCGGGCAAGGATACGAAATCCTGCGACAGCCCCGCCGACATCTGCCGGAAGATCCCGGTGATGCCTGCATACTGCCGCGCGATCAGCGACCGGTTTTCCTCCTGCCGCTGGCGGTATTCCTGCCGTTCACGCAGGGTGTAGAGCGATTCATTGATCGTCCGCAGCAGCTCGGGGAAATGGATACACCGGCTGGTGAAATGCTGCGGGAAGTCCGCCGCCTCCGCCTTGCCGCGCCGCAGCATGGGGACCGCCGCGTCATCCAGCGCCCCAAGCGTCGAAACATAATCCTTTTGCCAGCAATAGGCGCAGATGCTGCACTTGCGGCACACCCGCTCCGCCGCCGCGTCGAACACCGCGCGGCTCTGCTCGTTGGCGGCGGTGCGGCCATACTGCGCGCCGGACATCATCGAAAGGTACATTTCATAGAATGCCTGCGCCGCTTCCCCCGCCCGCTTTTTGGAGGACTGCCGGAACCGCGCCGTCGCGTCCGATACCTGCGCGCGTTCGGGCAGCAGGGTCTCGCTCGCGCCCTCCCAGAACGCCCTCGGCAGGGCGGCGAACACCAGCGCCGCGACCGCGACTTCATACGCCGACGGCAGGAAGACCGCCCGGTCGACCCCCAGCAGCGCCGCGCAGCCCGCAGCCGCTGTGAAAAAGAGGGCGAACATCCGCCGTCCCGACCCACGGAACGCGCCCGCCGCAAGCGCCGAAAAGGCGTACAGGCAGGTAAAGTACGCGCCGCCGGACGCCGCCGCGTCCATCGTCATGCCGAACACCACGCCGACTGCCGCCCCGACCGCGCTGCCGCACAGGCACGCCGCGCCCATTACGATCAGCACCGCAACGATCCGCGCCGGAGCAAACCGCCCGAACAGCATCAGGTCGCTGACCGAAAGCAGCAGCGTCGCGGTAACGACGAGGAACGCTGCCGGTTTGGCGATCACCCCGTCGGCCGGCGGCGAGAGCGCGACGGTATAAAACCAGCACGACGCCCCGGTCAGCAGCAGCGAGCAGAGGAACAGCGCCATCCACCGCCCGTCGACCTGCGGCAGGAACACGAACGTACACGCGCCCGAGGACAACGTCGCCGCCAGCGGCATGAACCAGCGCAGCCGCATCAGCGGGGAATCGCCGAACACGTGCGCGGTACACAGCGTCAGCAGCGACGACGCGGCGTAGGCCACGGCCTGTGGGTCTCCCGGGCGCAGGAACAGGTACCCGAAAAACGAACCCACGACCGCGGGTATGCCGCCTCCGACGGTACACAACGCCCCTGCCATCGCCGCGCCAAAGGGGGCAAAGCCTCCGAAAATGGTCGCCCGAGCAAGCAGCGCGCTCAGGATAAACTGTTGGAAAATGCGCAGGATCGTGCGCACGGAATGCGCCTGTAGGAAGCGCTCGCGCGTCGCTGCGGCCTGCGCCGCCGCAGTGAAAATTTTGTTCTTTTGCTTGTCCATAGCTTTGCCAGCCTCCTTGTGCAAACCAGTATATTCCATCCGCCGCGCGAGCTTTGGCGGGAAATACATTTGGACATTGAAAAGTTGGAAAAATTTCAGTTTTTCCTTGTTTCGGCGATTTTAAGCAAAAATTAGTGTCGGAAATTTAATCTCGTCGACTTCCACAAAACGCTGTCCGCCGCTGGCGAACGGCGCCCGATTTCCTAAGTTTTTCGCACAGGAAAAAGCCGCCTGCTGGCGGCTTTGGAAGGGTGCGGTCGAATGCCGGCGGAGCCGGGCGGACGCCCTCCCCCGCGCGGAAGCGCCTTTTTGCGCGGCCTTTGGGTTTTGCCGTCGACCGAAAAATCCGGACGCAAAAAGCCTCCCGCCTGTGGCGGGAGGCTCAGCGCACATTTAACGATGGTGCGGGTTCAGCCGGACGATCGTGCATGCTTTTGTCAGTTGGGTCGCGATCGTGCTTCCGTACCGGTTTTCATAAAGCGTGGTCATGGGGATCCGCTCCCGCCGGTGGAACACCGCATAATGGGGCGTCAGGTTGGTAAGGGTGAGCGCCTTGACATCCGCCGCGCAGCGCGCGCAGGAACAAACGCCGAACATTTTGATATAGCGCGGCGCCATCGATTCGACCAGCGTCTGCATGATATTGGCATAATAAAGGTCGCTGCCCTTCGACGCATGGTCCGCCGCCGGGGATGTATAAACCGGGGCCGGGGACGCTGGGGGGCCTTCCAGCACCGGGAGCTCCTCCGGACCTTCCGCGACAGGCTCCCCGGCTTCCTCCGCAGGCGAGGACGCGGTCGGGGCGGGCGCTTTGGACGCGGTCGCGGCGGATACTTCTTCTGCCAGCGCCCTGATCAGAGGGCGTGTCGCCGGGATCGACGCTTCCTCGGCGGCGGCTTCTACCGCTAACGCCTGCGTCAGCGCCGCCGCTGCCGGGGCAAGCTCTTCCATCGGTTCTTCTTCCGCAAGGGTCGCCATTTCGACGACCGCCGCGCTGGGCGCGGCGGCGGGGGCAGCTTCCGGCGCGGACGCTTGCACCGCCGCTTCGGGTACGGGCGCCGCAGCCGCTTCCGGCGCTGGCGCTTGTACTGCTTCGGGCGTTTCCGCAGCTTCCGGCATGGACGCTTGTGCTTCCGCCGCGAGCGCTTCTGCGACCGCTGCGGGGGCGGATACTTCCTCCGCCGCAGGCTCCGGAGCAGCCGGTTGCGCCGCCGCTTCGGGCACGCCTTCCGCCGGGGCGATTGATGCGGCAAGCCCTTCCGCGACGCGCTCGACCGCCTGCGAGGTCGCCCCCATCACCGGCGACGACGGCAGCACCGGCGCAGCCTTCTCCGCCGCCGGGGCGGGCGCAGCCGCCGGGGCCAGCTCGGTCTCCTCCTCCGCCAGCAGGGCGAGTTCATCGCTGAGCGCCGAACGGATCTGGTCGGCGATCTGTTCGTCATGGCTGTGCGCGACCTCCACGACCGGCGGCGTGAGCGTGCGCGGGGCCTGTACGGCCTCGCTCCCCTCCAGCCCGGCCTCCTCCGCCTGCTTCTGCGCCGCAGCCTGCCGCTGGGCAGGCGTAGTGATCAGGTTCAAAACGTGCGCCGTCTTTGTGCTTTTGCCTTTATCCTTTTTGGATGCCATAAGTTTGAAATCCTCCTTTTGATGCCTCGCCTGCCGCCCGGCGGGCGGCTCTGCCCCATACCGCGGGCATGGCGCAGGGCGTACAGCGCCGCCGGTGCGGCTGGCGGCAGAATGCTTCCAACCATAACGCTGTCAGCAAATTGATATCCCCTCGTTCCGGGTTCAGCTATCCCCTTCGGGACGGGGATAGCGGGCACCCCACAGCTCGTCCACCAACGCCTGGAAATCCAGCGTAGGCTTAGAGCGCGGCGCATAGTTGATAACGCTTTCCCCATGCGCGGGCGCTTCGGCGACCGATACGCTGGCGCGGATCTTGGATTCAAAGACCTTGCTGTCCAGCTGTTCGGCGATCTGCTCGGAAAGCTCGAGCACCTCGCGGTTGAGGTTCAGCCGCGGGTTGAACTTATTCAGCAGGATCCCCAGCACGCGCAGCCGCGAATTATAATGCCGCCGGACGGTCTCGATCGTTTCGCGGATCTGGGAAACGCCGAGCAGGCTGAGGATCTCCGGCGCCATCGGAATAATGAGGCTGTCCGCCGCGACATAGGCGTTGACGGTCAGCACATTGAGCGCGGGCGGGGTGTCAATGATGATAAAATCATAGTCGTCCATCAGCTCGTCGAGCTGGGTTTTGAGCATGAATTCCCGTCCGGGGCGGTTGAATTCCAGCTCCGCTCCGGAAAGCAGGATGTTGGAAGGCAGGATATCGCAGGATTCGGTCTCTACAACGATCTCGCGCACCTGCTTGTCCCCGCGCATGACATCATAGATGGTCGAGCAGTTTTCGATATCCAGCCCGAGGCAAAAGCCAAGGCTGCCCTGCGGGTCCAGATCGACGCCGAGGACATGCGCGCCGCGCTGCGTCAGCTCCGCCAGCAGGGCGGAGGAGGTCGTGGTCTTGCCCACGCCGCCCTTTTGGTTGGTGATCGCTATGACTGTTGACAAATAAAACCCCTCCAATTTATCGTTATGCCAAAAAGGCATTCTATCGGTCGTTTGAAAGCGGCGGGCGGGAGGATCGGCAAGCCGCCGCGGCCCTCCGCCGGCGGTATGCGTCCGGCCGGCTGACAGGTTCCTACAAAAACCGCCCTTATAAAAGCATTATACTACGCATTGCGCAAAAAATACAGGGGTAAAATGCAAATTTTTTCAAACCGTATGATTTGAGACGGATTTGGAAGGCGCTGCGCGCCATTTCAAATTCCGCGCAGCCCCGATGCCGGGGTCACATCCCGGCGGGCCTTGAGATCAGCCACAGCGGCGCGCCGTCGTGGCGGCTCGGGGAAAGCTCGGAAACGATCAGCGAAAGGTCCCAGGGGGTCAGGCTGCGTTCGCGGCTGGCCGGGTCGGCGACCAATACCTGCCCTTCCAGCGTCAGCCCGCGCAGGACGATAAAATGCCCGCTGCTGGTGAAATGCCCGCGCGTCATGAGCGCGACGGCAAGGTCGCCGGTCGCCAGATGGGTCAGCAGGTCGTCCTCGTCCAGCGCTTCCGGCGGGATCGAACGGCATTCCAGCCCATACGAGGCCGCGATGCCCGGGACGATCGACAGGTACGAGCCGGAGCTTTTGCACCAGTAGCCCGCGTTCACACATTCAAGCGCCATCAAAGCGGGGTCGCTGTCCGCGCCCAGCAGGCTGGAAACCACGATGCTCATCGCGGTGGGGCCGCAGCCGTAGCCGCCCAGCGGGTCGGAGCCATAGGGTTTGCTTGCCCATTGCTCGTCGACCTGATTATAATAGACCACGTCGATCCCGCCGCCGGTCAGGTATTCGAGATCGTCGCGCGCCTCCAGGCGGCTGACCGATTCGTCCACGATCCCCTGCCGGGCAGGCAGCAGGGACGGCCCCATCCGCTGCGATTCGTCGACTTCCTTCAGCAGCACCGCCTTTTCCGGGATCGCGACGTTGACCGGCGCGATCGCGTCGGCGACCGCTTCCCCGGCGCGCGCCGCAGTCTCGGACACCGCCTGTACGGCGGCGCGTCCGGCCTCTGCCGCCGCGGCCCCCGCGGCCTTCCCGGCCCGCGCCGCGGCAAGGGCTGCGGCCCGCCCGGCCTCCGCAGCCTGCCGCGCGCAGGCCCTTGCGGGGGCTGTTACCTGTTCGTACAGCACAGGGTCGGCGATCCGGCAGGCTACCAGCTCGGCGGCCCCCAGGCAGAACGCTGCCAAAAGAAGGACGACGAGGATCCATCTTCTTTTTTTGTGCAAAACGCGGGTTTTTTCCATGGTTCGGCGCAAGATAATTCCCTCATTCGACGAGATTGCGGGCTTCCTTATTCCGCAAAGATGTGGTATAATAGCAGACGGAGGTTTTCGGAGAGGCGGAAGGCCGCGCTCCGGAAACACCTTACGCATTATTATAGCATACCCGCGCCGCACAGCACAATACCGAAAATGCATTCGCGGGGAAAATAAGGAGATGCTGGGGAATGCCGGAACTGAGATTGGAAGGCGCCACGAAATACTTTAAGATCAAACACGAGCGCAGGAAACACATGGCTGTGCAGGACATCGATCTGACGATCGCACAGGGGGAATTTGTATTCCTCAACGGCAGCAGCGGCGCGGGGAAAAGCACCATCCTGCGGCTGCTGGGCGGCGATCTCAGCCCCGACCGCGGCGCGGCCTATTTGAACAACGTCAACATGAACCGTTACTTCGGGCCGTTCCAGTACCGGCTGCGGCGGGCGTTCGGCTATGTCTGGCAGGACACGCGGCTGATCCGCAAGCGCACGGTCTACGACAATATCTTTCTCGCCGCGCAGTCGGGCGGGCTGCGCAAGAACTCTGACGAGGCGGTCGAAAAGGCGCTGTCGCTGGTCGGGATGCTCGACGTGCGGGATAATTTCCCGGCGGAGCTTTCGATCGGGCAGGTGCGCCGGGTCGAGCTGGCGCGCGCGCTGGTATGCAGCCCGCCGATCCTGCTGATCGACGAGCTGACCGCCAACCTCGACGACGATACCATCTGGGATCTCATGCACCTGCTGCACGAGCTGAACCAGCGCGGCACCACTATCATTATGGCTACCCACGCGAGCCGCTATGTCAATATCATGCGGCGGCGTGTCGTGACACTGATCGACGGCAGGCTTGCTGGCGACGTGCGCAACGGACGCTATGCCCAAACGACCGTGCCGAAGAAATTTACATTTCAGAAAGGGACATCCAAAAAATGAACGAGACGATCAAACACTGCCTGACGGCAGGGCTTGCGGCGGCGTTGTGCCTGCTCCTTGCGGGCTGCGGCGATAAGGTCGAACCGCCGGAAGCCTATGCCGTCGGCGAAAACAGCACCGTGCCGCTGGACAGCTATCTGGACGAGGAGGAAGGCGGCAAGCTGACCGCCATCGACGCGCCGGAAAGCGAAGAGGAAGAAGACGGCGAGGAGAAGAAGGACGAGGAAGCCGAGCAGCTTTCGGAATCGACCGGAGGCGAGGAAGAGGGAAGCGAAGGCGGCGACGCGTATACATACACCTATGAAGAAGTCCCCGCCGCCGCGCTCGAACGCTACGCCGCCGCGCTGACCGCGGAGGAAGAAGGCTTCCGGGTGATCGACGAGGAACGCGCGCCCCAGCCCGACCTGCCCGCCTTTGACGGCGAAGAAGGAAGCGCGACCTTCGCCCGGGAAGCCGTGGAGGAAAACACGCTGTTCCAGATCGCCATTAACTGGACGGCGGAAGCCTGTACGGTAACGGTCAGCTGCGAGGAAGGCGGGTTTTACAGCGAGGAGGAAGAAGCGGCCGAGGAATCGCAGGAATCCTCCATGACGCTGAA
This sequence comes from uncultured Eubacteriales bacterium, assembly GCA_910586105.1. Lineage (GTDB taxonomy): Bacteria > Bacillota > Clostridia > Oscillospirales > Butyricicoccaceae > QXXE01. The sequence continues at coordinate 12,309 of CAJUGU010000011.1, forward strand.
CGAAACCATCGATTATTTTTATGGCCTGCCCCCCGCCGCCCTTGGGCTGGAAGGCGAAAATATGTCGGAATATACCCTGCTGCCGGGGAATGGCGATTCGCTGGTCGACGGCGCGCTTTGCCGCCATATGAACCTTTACCGGACAGATCCCGTAGCCGGGACGAACGTCATTATCGGCGCTTACCTCATCGGCGACCGGAATATTTATAAGCTCGATAAAATTGCAAATACGGTCGAATTGGTTTATCCGAAATAACAAATAACTGCTGCCAGACGCAAGGCTTGGAATGCCCCGTCTGGCAGCAGTTATTTGTCATTTCGGAAGAAGGAACCGCGCGGCAGGGAAGGCGCTCCGCGCCATTGATCCATTGCGCTTTGCGCATCTGATTTGACAGCCCCCTGGGGGAGGGAGCTGTCAGCCGCAGTCCGGCTGAGGAAGTTGCCGGCGAAGCGGCTCGGGGCCGTATCCCTCCGACGGCTGGAGCGTGCGGCGGAGCGGTCGCCCCCCGGCGGTTATATGGCTTTTATCGCAGCCCTTTCATCGCGGCAATATCCGCGCCGCAGGCCGCGCCCAAGCGCATGCGCGCCGCCCCGGCTAAGGGATACCGCCCTTGCAGGGCGTCCATCCGGCAGCCGCCGCCCGTCATAGAATAAAGCGCTTCCGCTTTGCGGGCGATCTCGTCCATCGTGAACCGCCGCGCGGTCGCAAGCGCTCCGGCGGAGAGCGTCCGGCGCAGCGACGGGGCGGCAAGCAGCTCCGCGATCCGCGGCGCAAAATCGGCTTCGCAGGTCAGACAGCCGTTCACGCCGTCCCGCACGATATCCTCCGTCCCCGGGGCCCGCAGCGCCGCTACAGGCCGGCCCGCCGCCATCGCTTCCAGCAATACGATGCCCTGCGTCTCCGAATGCGAGGTAAACAGGAACAGGTCGCTTGCGCGATGATAGTCCGCCAGCCGCGCGTTTTCGACCATCCCGCAAAACACGATCTCCTCCGTCAGCCCCAGCCGGTCCCGCAGCGCTTCCAGCTCCGCGCGCTCCGGCCCTTCGCCGAGCACCGCCAGCCGGAAGCTGGCGCCGATCCGTTCCTTGAGCGCCGCCATGCTGCGGATCAGGATATCCAGATCCTTTTCCCGTCCCAGGCGCGAGACTGTACAGAGCAGGCGCCGCCGCCCATTCAGAAGCATCCGCCGCAGCTGCGCCGCCGCCCGCTCGTCATATGCAAACGACGGCTCCGCCAACCCGGTCGGCAGAACGTATACCGGACGGTAAACGCCCCCTTCCAGCAGCTCCTCCCGCAGCGAGGCCGAAGGCGCGATCACTGCGGCGCAGCGGTTTTCAAATCCCGCCACATACGCCGGGAGCCAGCCCTCCCGCACCTCCCGCAGGAACCCCGCCGCCAGCGGGCGCCCGTCGCGGGCATACTCCTCCGCGGCGGCGTAGGCGCGGACATAATGCAGGTATTCGCCATAGCGCGTATGATGGGTGAAGACGACCGGCGTCCGATACCGCCGCCCGAGCGTCAACGCCAGCTGGCCGACCAGAAAGGGGTCGTGTACATGGATCACGTCCGCGCCGAGGTCGCGGAACACCCGCCCAACCGAGGGGTCGAACAGCTGCGAGAGCCGGAAGCCGCCCTGCTGCAGCGGGCGGACGGTACGAAACCGATAGGTATAAATATCATCGACGCCCCGGGTGTCGCCGCACGCGGGCGCAAACACGAACACCGTATGCCCGCGCCTGCGCAGGCCGTCCGCCAGCCGCTCTATGGAGATCGGCACGCCCCCGACAAAGGGCTTGTAATTGCTTGTCAGCATCACGATACGCATTTTCCATCCTCCTTGTTTCCCATTCCCCGCAGGTGCGTGGCACATCTGCGGACGCTCCCGTTTACGCGAGATATTGCAGGATCGCTTCGCCGCCGACATATCCGGCGCCGACGAAAACGAAATTCCAGATAAATACGCCCGCCAGCGAGCTCGGCACATACTGCCGCAGCGGCATACGCAGCACGCCCGCCGGGATCGAAATGATCGTCCGCACCATCGGGATCAGCTTGCTTGCAAATACGCCCCAGCCGCCGCGCCGCCGGACGGTGTCCAGCGTCCGGTCGATGCCCGCCTGATGCGACGGGAATTTCTTCAAATACGCGTTCAGGAAAAGCTGACCGCCCAGCCAGCCAATCGCGTACAGGATCAGGCTGCCCAGCATCCCCGCCGCGACCGACAGCCCGATCGCCGTCCAAAACCCAAGGTTGCCCTGCGCCGCCCACATCCCTGCCAGCGGCATGATGATGCCCGCCGGGAAGCCCGGCAGGTTGCAGTATTCCAGCAGCACGATGACGAACACCGCGACCGCGCCGTATTGCTGGAAATACCCGTTGATCGTGCTAAAATCCATAACGCACCGTCCCTTTCTTTTTTGTCGATATCCACAGGATACCGCAGATTTTTTTTGAAAACAAGAGGGTTAATCGAATCTTAAGAATTTCGTAAAGAAGTTTAAGATCTCCGCAAGGAACCGTTAAAATTCCTTCCCGCAGCCGGACGCCTCCTCTTACAGTATAGCGCGAAATCCTTACAAAGTCCTTTCTGAAATCTTACAGTTTTGTCAGATTTGCGCCCGCGCCGCCGGTCCGGACGCAAAACAGCAGCCGCCTTGCAGGCGGCTGCGTGCTTTCCCGGCGCGGCCCCAGACGGCTGGCCGTTCCGTTTAAATTTCCAGCGTCTTGCAGACCGAGCGCAGCGTGGCCCGATAGCACGCCCACAGCACAAGGCTCAGCGCCGCCAGCACGCCCGCGCAGGCGAGCAGCCCCTGCACCTCAGACGGTGTGAGCATCCCGTCGTTTGCGAACAGGATCATGCTGAAAAGGGCGTAGATCGCGATCGTGCCGACGATCGCCGGTACCAGATACACCCGGGAGACCTGCCCGCGCACCGCCCGGAACAGGTATTCCCGGTTGGCGCCCAGCCGCCGCAGGTCTTCATACACCTGCCGGTTGTTCAGCGCGATCGAATTGCAGCGGGTGTAACCGATCAGCACCACCGACAGGTAGCAGACGATCGCCACGTACAGGAATACGGTGACGAAGACCGCCATCTGTTCGAGCGCGTCGACGCTTTCCATAATGCGGAAGGCGGGCGTATATTTGCCGTACTGCCGGAAGGCCATCGTGTTCCGCTTGTCGGGGGCGTATTCGCCGCTGCTTTCGTATTCGTCCAGATAGTAGTAGCCCTGCCGTTCCTCCTGCACCGCCTTGGCGACCCAGTTCCAGGATACTTCATGGAAGATATCCGGGTCCATCCGGTCGATGAATTCGTTGTACAGCCGCTGCGAAAACGCATAGCTGTTTTCCACGTCGGCGACCTGCAGGCCGATCCAGTGCTCCCGGTATTCCTCCGGCAAACCGGCGGACATCCGCGCATAGTCGCCGTCCTCCATGATGAAGGCTTTGCTGCCGAATTCACCGTACCGCAGGTCGCAGGTCACTTCCACGTTCAGGCGTTCGCCGGTGATCGTGTTCGTGACCAGCGTCGCGCCATAGCCCGAGCCAAACTGCGGCTCCGCGCCGTCGTAATTCATGAAAGTACACAGCTCGCCGGGGGCCAGGTCGACGGCCGTCCCGGTCAGCTGCTCAAACGCGGACGCGGAAAAGAACAGCTGGCCGTCCAGCACCTCGCGGTATTCATTGTGCCAGCGGTCCCCTTCCTCGATGTGATCGTTTCCGTCTATGCCCAGCAGGACGCAGTCCGCTTCGCGGTAATCGGTCACTTCAACGCCTTCCTCCGCCGCCATCGCGAGGATCTCCTCCTGCGCGGGGGCCGCCTGCCCGGCGGGATAATGCAGCAGGCCGTCGAAGTGCCTCGCTTCCGTGCCCATGGTATGGCCGGACATCATGACCGGCGTGTAAAACGACGCGAAATATGCGCCCGCCAGCAGCAGGGTCATGACCAGCATATTGTTGACCGTCTGCCGCCCCTGGAATTTCATCATGGAAAAGGTGATGATGTTTTTGTAATATCCCTTGCCGCCGCGCCAGCCGTTGACGACGGTGTGCAGCAGGATCATATAAATGCCGATGAGCAGGGGCAGGTAAAAGATATTTTCCCAGCCCCACGGGTAATAGTGGAAGCCTTGGATCAGCACCAACGGCGCGAAGTATCCCGCCAGCCCTCCAACGACGCTCAGCAGGATGCCCGCCCAGCCGAACCAGCGCGGGATGCTGCGCACCGGTTCGCTTTTGCGCTGCTCGGTAATAATATCAATGATGTTCGTGCGGCGGATAAAGCGCGCCGCCATCCCGAACAGCGCCAGGATCACGAACGCCGAAAACGCGGCGGCGATCAGGAAGACGCTCCCGCCCACGCGGAAAACCATTTCCTCCGTGTTGATGAGGAACACGCGGAACAGCTGCCAGACGCCCATCGCGACCGGTACGCCGAGCAGCGCGCCCGCCCCGCAGGAAATCACCGAGATCAGCGCCATTTCCTGATACAGCAGGCGGCGCAGCGCGGCTTTGGGCGCGCCCAGCGCCATGAACGTTCCCATTTCCCGGGATTTGAAGCGGAAGAACAGGCTTGCCGCATACAGCGTGAACGCCGCGCAGCCGATCGCCGCAAGGGCGAACACCATGTATATCTGCTTGCGCGAGTCGCCGCCCTCGGGCAGCACGTTCAGCACGGTCGGCGAGCGCAGGATCGCCGCGTAGGATGTGATGAGCAGCACCGAAATAAAGTCGCAGAATACCAGAAGCGCGTAGTTCCGGCGGTTTTTGCGCCGCAGGTCGCTGTACAGTTTTTGAAAGGTCATAGCGGTTCACCCCTCCATCCCGTTCATCTCGCGGATCGCGTCGAGCAGCCGGTCCTGGAATTCCCGGCGGTCGCCGCTGCTTTCGAGCGTGCGGTAGACGACGCCGTCCCGCAGGATCACGACCCGGTCGCAGAACGAAGCCGAAAAGCTGTCGTGCGTCACCATGAAAATGGTCGCCCCAAGGCTGGCCTTCGCTTCGCGGAAGGCTTCGATCACCGCGCGGCTCGCCTTGGAATCCAGATTGCCGGTCGGTTCGTCGGCCAAAATCAGCAGCGGGTTATTGATGAGCGCGCGGGCGACCGCCGTCCGCTGCCGTTCGCCGCCGGAGATCTCGGCGGGATATTTCCCCGCGATGTGCGAAATACCGAACAGCTGCATGAGGCGGTCCGCGCCTTCCATCATGCCGCTGCCGGTGCGTCCCGCGATAATGCGCGGGAGCATGATGTTTTCCCGCACGGTCAGGCCGTCGAGCAGCATGAAGTCCTGGAATACGAAGCCCAGCTTCTGGTTGCGGATGCGGGCCAGCTCGGCTTCCGGCAGGTTCGCCATGCGCTGCGCGCCCAGCTCGATCTCCCCCGCGTCGAAGGGGATGTAGCACGAAATGCAGTTGAGCAGGGTGCTCTTGCCCGAGCCCGAAGGCCCCATGACGGCGACGAATTCGCCGTCTTCAACGGTGAAGGATACGCCTTTCAGCACTTCATAGGTGGCTTGTGCCGATCGATAGGATTTGTGAAGGTCGGTGACGGTAAGCATTGCAATTCTCCTTTTCATATTCAAACTAAATCTAAAATCGGGTCGAGTGCGCCGGACTGCGCCGCGCTCAGCGGTGCAGGATCAGCAGCCGCACCGCCGCGATCGCCGCAAGGTGCGCCGGGTAGAACGCATAAAACACATACTTGGGAATCTTCGGGTTTACGCGGGTGTGCAGATAGATCAGCGGGATCGACAGCGCCGCGAACACCTGCCGGTCAAACGAAAACGCGCCGATGGCGAGTTCTCCACCGTTCAGCAGGCACGGCAGCCAAAACAGGATGTTGAGCGCAATCCCAATCTGCGGGCGCTCCCGGCAAAGGTAGAAGATCAGCATCAAGAGGATGCCGTTGCCGCTGTAATCGAAATTCCACCAGCTGACGATGAAGAGCGCCGCGAGGAATACCAGCCACTTCCGTTCCTTGAAGCCCCATACGGCGGTCAGGCTGAGCAGCAGGGTAAAGAAAATGTTCCAGTTCATGAACTCCGCCCAAAAGTCGTAGGGATGGAAGGCCAGCGCATAGAACGGCTGCGAGATCACCGCGAACGCGGCCAGCCGCAGCAGATAGCGCCGGATGTCGTGCGTATACAGCAGCCCGACCGTCATGCAATAGCAGAACAGCGGGAAAGCGATCCGCCCGACGATCCGGAAGCCCTGCGCCTCCGGAAAGAACGCGCCTCCGATGTGGTCGATCAGCATGGCGATGCAGGCGACCAGCTTCAGGAAGCCGGTATCCAGGTTGGTTTTCAGCTTCGGCTGCTCAAGGGTCTGTGTCATGCGTGCTCCGCTCCTTTGTCCTGTGGTTTCTGGTTACAGGATACCAGCCCGCCGCATATGGCGCAAATGGCAGACGTTAAAACTGACGCCCCGGCGGTCAAGTTTGGTATGCGCCGTCAAGTTTGGCAGATCTGCCGTCAAGTTTGGCGCCCCGGCCCCGGCCGGGCTTGCCGGACGGCCTCCCGCATGGTACAATAATACCCGAACAGTCCGGAAAGAGGGGATAACCTATGCTTAGCATCGGGATTTGCGACGACGAAAGCGCCGCGCGGGAGAGCTTACAGCTGGCCTGTGAACGCGTGATGCGCGATAAAAACGAGGAACCGCAGTTTTTTGCGTTCTCCTCCGGGGAGGGCGTGCTGCGGTGGATGGAAAAGCACGCCGACGAACTGGATATCCTGTTTTTGGATATCGAAATGGGCGGCATCAACGGGATGGAGACCGCCCGGCGTATCCGCGAACGCAGCGGCAGGCTCGTGCTGGTGTTCGTGACCGGATATGCCGATTACGTCTTCGACGGGTATTCGGTGAACGCCCTCGACTATGTGCTCAAGCCCTGCCGGGATACCCGGCTGCGGGATGTGATGCAGCGGGCGCTGGGGCAGCTGCAGCGGCTTGCGCCGGAAGCCTTCACGGTCAAAAACGCGGACGGGCTTTTCCGGGTGGAAAAATCCCGCATCCTGTATCTGTCCAGCGACCGGCGGGTCGTCACGCTGGTGACCGTCGACCGCGCCTATCCCTATTACGGCAAGCTCGACGACGCCGAAGCCGAGCTTGGGGAAGGCTTCGTCCGGCTGCACCAGCGTTACCTTGCCCGTGCGGAAGCCATCGAGCGGATCGAAGGCTCGTCCGCTTATGTACGCGGCGAGGCCCTGCCGATCAGCCGCGCGAACCATCAAAAGGTGCTGCTCGCCTTTACCCGGAATATGCTGGGAGGACGGCAGGCATGAGCGTCTATTTTTACGACGGCTTCTGGTGGAACCTGCTGCACTATGTTTTCTGGCTGCTCCTGCATCTGCCGTTCGGCTTCCTGTTCCATTACATCGTCGACCGGTATTTGCAGGTGCGCCCCAAATGGTGGGCGCACACCGGGATCGTCCTGACCGGTATGATTGCTTCGGCCAACATCATTTATATCGGGGATGCGTTCAACATCCTGTTCTTCCTGCTCTTCTTCGCCGCGGCGCTCTGGTTTTGCGTGAAAGGAAGCCGCATCGCCCGCTTTTCCATGACCCTGATCCTGTATCCCATGTCCACGGCGTTCAACACCATCATGGATAATGCGATCCTGTATTTCCCCGGCCCCGATTGGTGGTATCACGGGTTCCAGCTTTGCCTCCGGCTCGCGTTTTGGAGCGTCCTCGCGATGCTCGCGCGCACCTTCATCCATGCGGACGAGGACAACAGCCGCCCCCTGCTGTCCGTGCGGCTGTGGCTGCTGCTCGATATGCTTGCCCTGACCCCGGCGACGGCGCTGTTCGTGCTGGTCATTTATCCTTCCAACGTGTATCTGAGCGACCCGATCCTGAACCTGTTCCGGATCGCCGCGATGTATATTTTGCCGGTCGTCGTGGTGTCGTCGCTCGGGCTGCTGTATGCCGTCACCGTGCTTTCCCGTCATGAAGCGCTGCGGCGTAAAGAAACGCTGTGGGAGATGCGCAGCCTGTATTATCAGAACCTGGAGCAGGAACAGACCCAGGTACGGCGGCTGCGGCACGATATGGCAAACCATTTGCAGGCGCTTTCCGGGCTGCTGGAGCAGCCCGAGCGGGCGCGTGAATACCTGGATTCGCTCGCCCGCCGTCCGGGGCTGACAAGCAACCGCAAGTTCTGCGAGAACCCGGTCGTCAATACCGTGTTGGCCAGCAAACTCGCGCTGATGGAGGAAAAAGCGATCGAGCCGGATATCGCCGTGGCCCTGCCGAAGGAGCTGCCGCTTTCCGCGCCCGACCTGTGCGCGCTGTTCGCAAATGCGCTCGACAACGCGATCGAAGCCTGCGAAAAGCTGGAAGCGCCTGAAGACCGCCGGATCTGGGTGCGGGCCCGCGCGGATAAAGGGCTGCTGATGGCGCAGGTGACCAACTGTACCAACCGCGCCGCGCCTGTGACGCTCGAAACGACAAAGAACGATAAGGCGCGGCATGGGTATGGGTTGTCCATCCTGCGCGAAATCGCCGAGCGGGCAAACGGCAGCTGCTCGATCGAGCAGCGCCCCGGCGTGTTTGAGCTGGTCATTACCGTGCCGCTGCCGCCCGAAGGCCGGTAGACCGGCTGCAAAGGCCGACCGGGCAGTTTGTCCGATCGGCCTTTTCCTTTACGGTGCATGCGGGAGGGATCGTTTTTTGGATACGGCTGTATATTTTTCCCGCAGTCCCTGTGGGACATCTATAGGAACGCCCGCCTTATGCGGCGCGCCGCGTCCGCCGAAAACCAAAAACACATAGCAAAGACCGCCGGGCCTGATCAACAGGCTCCAGCGGTCTCGCCCAACGCATTTGTTAGCGTTGTAGAGGTAATTTATGTAATACGATAGCTCTTTGAGGAACTAACGTTCACACAACAAATGTTGGAAAACGCGGCGTACTGGCAGTCGGCTTCGGATAAAAGGGGCAAGCCTCGAACTGTTCACAAGATTCCGTGCCGCGCCGGAAATTCATCCTTCCATTTATCAAATCCGATTGACGCACACAGACCCCGGCCCCGGCATAATAAGCCGTTAGCATATCATCGAGCCCGCCGGTATCCGGTATCGTATACAACTCAACAAAATGCGTACACTGACAGCAGCAGAAATGTTCCGCCGACCGCTCCTGCGCTGTATCCGCAACAGTATCCTGTTTTTTCATCACGTACACCCCTTACATACATAGTATACACTATGTTCAATCAAATTGCAAGCATTAATTTCATTATATGTCTATATAGTTTAAGTTAATCACTATATGAAACCAATTACATGATTGACGCATTTAGTGTAAACTATGAAAGAACAAGGAGGGATTCACATGGCTGAACCAACATTAAAATATCGAACCCGGTTTACATCTTCGTTGAAAAATGAGCTGGTTCCGCTTTGGAATCAGCTTGCAAAAAAGACCCGCATCCCAAAATCCCGCCTGCTTGACGAGGCGATCGAAGACCTTCTGCGTAAATACGGCATTGAGCTCCCCCCGGAGGACTAATGCCGCGCGGAAGGTCTTTCCGCAATTTTTTCCGGAAAAATTGCGGCGGCCTGCGCAAACCAATGCCCCTCCGCGCAGTCCGGAAGCATCCCATAAAGTTCAAAAAAACGCCCATATCGGCTGCACATCGCCCGGATCCCCGGCATATCCTGCATTTAAGGAGGGGATCAGCCATGATTTTGGAATGCATCACAGGCATCCTTGCAGCGATTGGGTTTATTTGCATTTTACGGTCGGTATATGATATACTATGTAAAGGCTATCCACGCGCGGGGGATCATGCCGAGCTGTACCTGTTCATCGACGGCGGCGATCCGGGTGCCGAGCAGCTCCTGCGCGCCGCCCATCGGGCGCGAAGCGCCTTCCTTCCCGATATGCCGGTGGTCTTTATCGACACCGGCGAGGGCAGCGAAGCGCTGCGGTCGCTCGCGGGCAGGCTGGACATTGAATATTTCGGAATTTGATGGCGGGATGAACATGGAATATCAGGATTTACAGGAACAGCAGCCCGAAACGGCTCGGGAAGAGGTCGTCAGCGGCGCGGTGACGCAGATCGTCTTTTATAATGCAGAAAACGGGTACTCGGTGCTGCGGATCGAAGCCCCTGACGGGGAGGAAATCACGGCGACCGGCTGCCTGCCCAACATCGGCGTCGGGGAAGAATTGACCCTGACCGGGAAATGGGTCACCCATCCATCGTATGGGGATCAGTTCGCGGCGGATGGGTTCGAGCGCAGCCTGCCGACCACCGTCCGCGGCATTGCGGAATATTTAGGCTCGGGCCTGATCAAGGGGGTCGGCCAGCGGCTTGCCGAGCGGATCGCCAAGCAGTTCGGGGAAGACACGTTCCGGATCCTTTCCGAGGATCCGGAACGTCTGACCGAGATCCGGGGCATCACCCCCAAAAAGGCGCGCGAGATCGGGCAGCAGTTTCAGGAGCAATCCGAAATGCGCCAGCTCATGGACTTCCTGAGCGAAAACGGGCTCCCGCTCGAGCTGACCGCACGGCTGTATAAACGGCTGGGCGCCGCGGCGGTCTCGGCGCTTTCCTCCAACCCCTTCCTGCTCTGCGACGAATATTATCAGGTCGATTTCCGGGACGCGGACAATCTGGCGGCCAGCCTTGGCCTTTCCATGCTCGCGCCCGAGCGCGTCGACGCGGGCATCCTGTACACCATGTCGGTCAATCTGGACAACGGGCACACGTTCATCCCAACCGAAAAGGTGCGGGATACCTCGGCGCGGCTGTTGTCGGACGGCGGCGTCAACGTCGAGGCATCCCGGGTCGAGGAAGGCATCGCCCGGCTGGCCGAACAGGGCCAGCTGGTGCGGGAAACGCTGGTCGGGCGCGACGTGCTCTACCTGCACGCGCTGCACGAGGCCGAGACCTATCTGGCGGAATTTCTTGCGCGTATGGCGGAACAAAATTATGAATACGACTTCGACGTAAACGAGCTGATGAACGCCCTCGAAATGGACAGCGATATGGCGTATGCGCCGCTTCAGCGGGAAGCGATCGCGGCGGCGGCGCGCAATGGGGTGGTGATCCTGACCGGCGGGCCGGGCACCGGCAAAACAACGACGGTTCGCGGTATGCTGCGCGTCTTTGAAGCGCTGGGGCTCAACGTCGTGCTTGCCGCGCCGACCGGGCGCGCCGCCAAGCGCCTGAGCGAGCTGTGCGGCATGGAAGCGAAAACGATCCACCGGCTGCTGGAAGCGGGCTATCGCGGCGGCGGGCAGCTCGGGTTCCAGCGCTGCCGCACAAACCCGCTGGACTGTGACGCGGTGGTGCTGGACGAGGTCTCGATGGTCGACATCCAGCTCATGCAGGCGCTGGTGGACGCCCTGCCCTTCGGCGCGCGGCTGATCCTGGTGGGCGACGCCGACCAGCTGCCTCCGGTCGGCCCGGGCAATTTCCTGCGGGACGTGATCGGTTCGGGCAAAGTACCTACAATCCAGCTGACCGAAATTTTCCGGCAGGCGCAGGAAAGCGACATCGTGCTCAACGCACACGCAATCAATACCGGCAAGCTGCCGACTGCCTCCGGCAAGGACGGCGACTTCTTCATCATGCGCAAGTCGTCCGCGGCGGATATCATCGAAACGGTCGCGGGGCTTTGCTCGACGCGGCTGCCGCGGCATTACGGCTTTTCGCCTTCCCAGATCCAGGTGCTGTCGCCTTCCCGGCGGCAGGGCGCGGGCACGGCCCAGCTCAACCGCACCTTGCAGGAGGTCCTGAACCCGCCCGCCGAGGGGAAGGCCGAAAAACGGTTCGGCGACGTCATCTTTCGCGAGGGCGACCGGGTGATGCAGGTGCGGAACAATTATGATATTGTCTGGGAACGGATGGACGGCGGCGAATCCGGCAACGGCATGTTCAACGGCGACGTGGGCGAGATCGTGCAGCTTTTCCCGTCGCAGGAATGTTTAACGGTGCGGTTCGACGACAAGCTCGCCACGTATACTTATGATATGCTCAACGAATTGGAGCTTGCCTACGCAATGACCGTACATAAGGCGCAGGGCAGCGAATTCGACGCCGTCGTCGTGGCGCTTTCGCCCGGGGTGAACCCGCGGCTGCTGACACGGAATATTCTGTATACGGCGATCACGCGGGCGAAAAAGCTGCTGGTGATCGTCGGTTCGCCGGACGTGCTCCAATCGATGGTGGAAAACAACAAGCGGGGCCGCCGGTATTCGGCGCTCAAGATCCGGCTGCGCGACGGGTTATAAGCAAATCGCGGAAAACGGCGATATTTCGGCTGCTGCGCGCAATTTTTCGCCCAAATTCCCATTGAAAACCCGGATAAATATAGTATAATAGAAGTAATTTCCCAGCACGGGGGACGATCCCCGTTTTCATGAGGAGGCGCAGGAAGGACCGCGTTTCCGGAGAATACAAAGATTGGTGGGCAAACGAATTATGTTCTTTTCGAGTGATGTAGGCATAGACCTGGGCACAGCGTCGGTGCTTGTTTATGTAAAGGGCAAAGGCATCGTGCTGAACGAGCCGTCGGTGGTCGCGGTGGACAAGCAGACCGGCAAAATGCTGGCGGTCGGCGAGGAAGCGCAAAAGATGCTGGGACGGACGCCCGGCAATATCATTGCGATCCGGCCCCTGCGCGAGGGCGTGATCTCGGACTATGAAATGACCGAACGGATGATCAAAGAATTTATCCGGAAGGTGTTGGGGTTCCGGCTGTTCAAGCCCAATCTGGTCATGTGCGTGCCGTCGATCATTACCGAGGTCGAGGAACGCGCGGTGATCGACGCGGGCACGCAGGCGGGCGCAAAGCGTGTGTTCCTTGTGGAAGAACCGGTCGCGGCAGCGATCGGCGCAGGGCTGGACATCGCCAAGGCCGACGGCAACATGGTCGTCGACATCGGCGGCGGGACGACGGATATTGCCGTCATTTCACTGGGCGGTATCGTCGAATCGACCTCGATCAAGATCGCAGGCGACAAATTCGATGAAGCGATCGTGAAATATATCCGCCGCAAGCACAACGTCCTGATCGGCGAACGGACGGCGGAGGAGATCAAAAAGCAGATCGGCTGCGTCTACGCGCGTCCGGAGGAAGCAACCATGGAGATCAAGGGCCGGTGCCTGATGACCGGCCTGCCGCGCACCTTCACGGTCAATTCGACCGAGGTTATGGACGCCTTCGAGGAGGTCACGGCGGCGATCATTGAAGCGATCCATGGGGTTCTGGAGCGGACGCCGCCCGAGCTGACGAGCGATATTTCAACGAACGGCATTATTATGACGGGCGGCGGGGCGCTGATCTGGGGCTTCGCGAACCTGATCGCGACGAAGACAGGCATCCCGACGCGGGTCGCCGACGAAGCAGTCTCCTGCGTGGCCTACGGCACGGGTGACTGCCTGGATCACCTGCAATCGATGCAGGACGGCACGATCAACCTGTCCCGCCGCCGCCAGATGATGGTCTGACGCCCTGCACGGACGGCGGAAAGGAGGCGCAAGCCGGTGACCGATGCGGAAAAGTTCATGAAAGCCGCCTTGCGCCTTGCCAAAAAATCGGCGGAGGAAGGCGAAGTACCGGTCGGCTGCGTCGTCGTCTGCGACGGCGTGATCGTCGGGCGCGGCCGCAACCGCCGCGAAACCAAAAAGGACGCGCTCTGCCACGCGGAGATCGAGGCGATCCATAAAGCGTGCCGCAAGCTGGGCGGCTGGCGGCTTCACCGCTGCGACCTTTACGTCACGCTGGAGCCCTGCCCCATGTGCGCGGGCGCGATCATCAACGCCCGGATCAAAACGGTGTACTTTGGCGCGCCGGACCCGAAAGCAGGGTCGTGCGGCTCGCTGGCCGACCTGTTCACAATGGGCTATAACCATCGCCCTGAGACCGTCCCCGGCGTGCTTGAGGAAGACTGCGCGGCAGTCCTGCGCGATTTCTTCCGCGCGCTCCGGGAACGGAAACGCGAACAAAAACAAACAGCCGCTTTGCAATAAGGCGGCTGTTTGTTTTTGCATGCGGGGGAGCTTGCAACACAGCGCGAATCGCGTTTGGGATCGCCCTTACAGGCTGTGAAAAGCCCTCCGGCAAAACCGGAGGGCTGCTGTTCTCTTTTAAATCCGCGGTGCCGTTTGATCCGCCGCCCGGTTCCAGACCGACACGGCTTTTCCATGGCCGCGCTGTTTCGCCGTCAGCAACAGGGCCTGTTTGCCTGTTCCAATGCCTCCACCCGGACCGTCAGGTCGTTGATGCTCCGCGAGTGCTCCTTTACGACCAGCCGCAGCGTGCTCACTTCTTCTTTGAGCTCGTTGAATTCCTCCCGCCGCACCATCATCTTCATCAGGGTCTGCTGGCCTTCTGCAAGCGTCTTGAGGTTCGGTATGATCGTGTTCTCCAACAACAGCTCGATGTTGCGGAGCCGCTGGTCGTGATCCGCCAGCAGCGTCTCGATGTTGACCAGACGCTGGTCGTGATCCGTCAGCAGCGTCTCGATGTTGACCAGACGCTGATCGTGATCCGTCAGCAGCGTCTCGATGCTGCCCAAACGCTGCTCGTGGCTGTCCAGCCGCTTTTCGTGCTCGTCCAGCATGACCTTCATGCTCGCAACATCGGCTTTCAGTACGGCTACGTCAGCCTTCACCTCAGCAAAATCGGCTTCTAACCTTGTGAATCCCGATTTTAAACCCGCGATATCCGACTTCATTTCGGATACGTCTCCCGTTAATACGGCCACGTTTTCTGTCAGCCCTTCCAGCAGGGCAAGGATTCTTTCTTCATTCTTCACGACGGCATACTCCTTTTCGACGTCTCTGCTGTTGGACTGGCCCTTTCTTTGCTGTATTTACAATACCACAAATTTCCCGACAAGTCAATGCTTCACAAACGGGATTTCACCGTGAGCCTTTCCCTTCGGCAACGCTCAGGATTCCCCTCGGCAGCCGACGCAAGCCGTTATTTCGTCTCACACGCCCGCAGCCGCTTTTTTCGGCCGGCTCAGCATCCGGCCTTCCCGGAACCGGGAAAGCGTTCTACGACGCTTTCAGCGTCCTTGCAGCCCATCTGCGCACGGCGCCGCGCGGGACTGCTTGCGTTTCCCGCGCGCTGACGCGCACCGCACGGACTCCCCTTCTAACAGCACGCTCCCGCTTTGACGCGTCCAGCGCGCTCCTTTCCGCATACCTTTCCGGCCCCAAAATATCCCCGCCCCATTTCCGGGCACGGTTCCTTCGTTCGCTTTCCCGGTCTGATTTGCCTCAACATATTCCACTTTCCGGACGGCATATTCCCTCAAAAATCCCCGTTTTCCGTCGGGAAATGCCCTCGAAAAAAATTGCAGAAAAATTTTGAAAAAATGCTTGACAATTCGTCGATCACCGCGTATAATAGTCAATGTCGCCGAACGAAAGAGAGACGCGACAGTAAAGAGTGGATATGGCGGTATAGCTTAGTTGGCTAGAGCGTTCGGTTCATACCCGAAAGGTCATTGGTTCAAGTCCAATTACCGCTACCATTTTTTACGGCCCGTTGGTCAAGCGGTTAAGACACCGCCCTTTCACGGCGGTAACGCGGGTTCGAGTCCCGCACGGGTCACCACTCGGAAGTTTAGCTCAGCTGGGAGAGCATCTGCCTTACAAGCAGAGGGTCAGCGGTTCGAGCCCGTTAACTTCCACCATAAAAAGCTCCATCATTTCGATGGAGCTTTTCCTTTTGCCTGCCAGCTATACGCTTGCGTCTCGCCCACGATCCATTCCAGGCCAGTGCTCCATCGCTTTTGCCCCCGCATCTCCCACGGCTCCGCGCAAACCCTACACAATAACACCAGCCTTTCCCTTTGTGCTATATTTTAAGGCCAATGGAGGTGTCATGCAATGCGTACTTACAAAACCGCGGAGGTCGCCGCGCTCTTCGGGATCCATCCGAACACCGTCCGTCTCTACGAAAAGCTCAAGCTGATCCCCACGCCCCAGCGCCAGCCGAACGGCTATCGCATATTTACGGAGTTTCACATCCGGCAATGCCGCCTGATACGTCTTGCCTTTCAGGTCGAAGTCCTGCAAAACGGCCTGCGGGAAAAAATCACCCAAATGCTGCGCGCCTCCGCCGCAAAGGATCTTGACGCCGCCCTTGCGCTCGCGCAGGACTATCGGGCGCAGCTCCGGCAGGAGCGCCGGAACGCTGAGGAGGCGGTCGAGATCGTGCAGCAGCTCCTGTCCGGCAGCATCCGCGAAAGCCCGCGGCGGCTCAAACGCAAGGACGTTTCCGAACTGCTTGGAGTGTCAATGGACACGCTCCGCAACTGGGAAATGAACGGCCTGCTTACGGTAAAGCGGAGAGCGAACGGCTACCGCGTTTATTCTGACGAAGACATCCGGCGGTTAAAAATCATCCGCGCATTAAGGCGCGCCCATTATTCTCTGGAATCGATCCTCCGGCTTTTGCAGCGGTTATCCCAGGATCCCGCCGCCGATCTCCGCGCCGCGCTGGATACGCCGCCGCCAACCGACGAGATCGTTTCGGTCTGCGACCGTCTGCTGAGCTCCCTGCTGGCCGCTGAGCGGAACGCCTCCGCCATCCTGGACATCCTGCAAGACATGAAAAACCGGCCTTCCTGACCCTACACATTACCACCAATGTTTTCATTGGTGGTATTCTTAATCCTATCAAACGCAAAGGAGCTGTCAATCATGCAAACCATACTCAAAGTGGAACGCCTGTCAAAGTCCTATGGCGATCTGCTCGCGGTCGACAACGTCAGCCTGTCCCTGAACCGCGGCGCGATCTACGGGCTTCTGGGCGCAAACGGCGCGGGGAAAAGTACGACGATCGAATGTATCCTGGGCACAAAGGACGCGGACGGCGGCGCCGTCACGGTCCTGGGCTGCGATCCCAAAAAGGACCGGCGGCGGCTGTTTCAAAAGGTCGGCGTGCAGTTCCAGACCGGCGGCTATCCGCCCGAGATCCGGGTTTCGGAGCTCTGCGAGCAAACCGCCTGCCTGTACCGGTCCCCCGCCGACTGGCAAGCGCTCTGCGGGCAGTTCGGCATCGGCGGCAAGATCGGCCACGCCGTCCAGGATCTGTCCGGCGGAGAACGCCAGCGGCTGTTTATCGTCCTTGCCCTGCTCCCCAACCCGGAACTGGTATTCCTTGACGAAGTGACCACCAGCCTTGACGCAAACGCGCGGCGCGCCGTCTGGAAACTCCTGTCCGCGCGGAAGCGCGCGGGGCTGGCAATCCTTTTGACCTCGCATTTCATGGACGAGGTCGAAGCCCTGTGCGATGAGATCTGCATCCTGCGAAAGGGGAAAGCCGTGTTTCAGGGGACGGTCGAGGAGGCCAAGGCGGCCAGCCGCTGCGAACGGTTTGAAGACGCGTATCTTGCATTGTCCGGCGAAGGGGGCGATACGGAATGAAACCATTTCTCACACTTTTGCGGATCGAACTGCGGCTCAGCCTTCGGAATTTGAATATGACGATCTTTGCCGTGCTCCTGCCGCTGGCCGTTTTAACGGTTCTCGGCCTGCTTTCCGGCAGTCTGCCTGCCGCCGACGGCGCGGCGTACACGGTCCTGGAACGTTCCTTCGGCGCGCTCTGCTGTATTTCCATCTGCGCGGGCGGTCTCATGGGGCTCCCGCTTGTGGTATCGGATTACCGCGAACGCAAGATCCTGAAGCGGTTTCAGGTCACGCCGGTCAGCCCAGCGAAATTGCTTTTCGCCGAACTGGCGGTCTACGCGCTGTATTGCGCCGCGTCCATGCTGACGCTGTTCCCTGCCGCCGTATTCTTTGGGGGCCTCCGCTTCCCCGGCTCCCTGCCCCGGTTCCTGGGCAGCTGGCTCTTGACCATGGTATCGACCCTAAGCGTCGGCCTGCTCGTCGGCGGGCTTGCGAAAAACGCGAAGACCGCAAGCACGATCGCCTGTTGCCTGTACTTCCCCATGCTGATCTTTTCCGGCGCAACGCTCCCGCTCGAGCTGATGCCGCTCCCCCTGCAAAAGATCGTCTGCGTTTTCCCATTGGCGCAGGGGATCCGGCTCATGCAGGCGGCGTTCCTCGGCATCCCGCTCGACCGTCCATGGCTCCCGGTCTCCGTTATGGGCGCCGTGACGCTGGTCTGCTCCGGCGTCTCTGTGGCCTGCTTCAAATGGGAATAGCGCGGCCCGCCCGGCCCTCCGGCGGCGCACCCTCCCGCTAGCCCATCGGCAGCGGCGAAGAATGCCTGCCGCCAGCGGTTTTGTGTATCCCCGCTGGAGCCGGACAAAATAAACAGGACAGGCAAAAGCCGCCGCTTTTTGCCTGTCCTGTTTTGCTCCCGGTTTCCCCGTGCGGCGGCGCTTTCACAGCCGCGCCCCGACCATGGATTTTTTGTCGCCCCACCGCAGCCCCTGCCGCGAACGCTCAAAGCAGGTTCTTCTTTTTGAGCAGGAGCCAAGCCCCGCCGCAGGCCAGCACGGCCAACAGCGTCGGCATGAACCATATGAAATCCAATGGCAAGCCGTTTTCGATATTCATGCCATAAAACCCGAATACGATATTCGGGATCGTCATGATGATCGTCAGCACGGTCAGCACCTTCATAATAATGTTGAGGTTGTTGGAGACGACCGACGCATACGCGTCCATGGTGCCGGATAGGATGTTGGAATAAATGCCCGCCATCTCGATCGCCTGCCGGATCTCGATCAGCGCATCCTCGAGCAGGTCGCGGTCATCCTCATACAGCTTCAAAATGCGTCCGCGCAGCACCTTCTCCATCGTGACCTCATTGCCCTTGAGCGACGCCGAAAAATAAACCAGCGATTTGGACAGCCCCAGCAGCTGGATCAGCTCCTCGTTCTTGAGCGAATCGTACAGCCGGCGTTCGATACGGGTAAAGTCGCGCTCGATCAGGCGCAGGTCCTTCAGGAAGCGTCCCGCGACCCGCAGCAGGATCTGGAACACGAACCGCGTCTTCAGCGCCGTATGCACATCCTTGACGTTGCCTTCGGCGATCGAACGCAGCACGACCGTATCTTCGAGGCAGACCGTGATCACCGCCGTCGGCATTACGATAATGCCCATTGGCACCGTGGTAAAGATCTGCGAACCGCCGCTGCCTCCGCTCTTGTCGTCGACCATCGGCGTGTCGACAATCATCAGGATCTGATCCTCCTCCAGTTCCACGCGCGAGCTTTCCTCCGGGTCGAGCGCCGCGCGGATGAAATCCTCTTCCACGTGCAGGGTTTCGGTCACGTGCCGCAGCTCTTCCGACGAGGGGCGGAGCATATTCACCCAGCACCCTTCGCAGATCTCAGGAACGATACAGACCCGCCCCTCCACCGTCTTGTAGTATTCTACCATAGCCTACCGCCTTTCTCCGGCGGCGCCGACTGGCAGCGCCGCCGCTGATCCTAATTTTCCGTTTTCGACCGGGTTCCGGACTCACGACGTCACCACCTCTTTTCCATGGGACCGATCCCACCCTTGCCGGACGCGGTTTCCGCCAGCGTCCCTTCGGGTGTGGGCCGTCCTGCCTATTTCTTCCGAAAACAGCAGCTCCTTTATGCGGAATAAAGGAGCTGTCGTTTTCCCTGTCCAAAGCCCTTACTTAAAGATCTTCATCAAAACGTCGAACGCCTCGTCGTCGACGCCGGTCTCGCTGTCCTGCGAGCCCCCGCCGGACGCTGCGCCGCGGTCAAACGACGAGCTGCTGCCGCGATCGAAGATGGAGCTTACGCCGCCGGAAGCAGAGCTGTACAACGGGCTCGCCTTGCGCTTCTCCTCGACCGGAGGCTTGGCGGAATTGGGCGTGCCCTCAAAACCGGTGGCGATCACGACCACGCGGATCTCGTCCTCCAGCGTTTCATCGATGGACGCGCCGAAAATGATATGTGCATCCGGGTGCGCCGACTGCTGCACCATGGACGCCGCGACCTCGATCTCGTCCAGGCCGACGTCGTCGGAGCCTGCGATCGAAAGGATAACGCCCTTTGCGCGGTCGATCGAAGTCTCGAGCAAGGGGCTGGAGATCGCCATCTTCGCAGCCTCGGCGGCCTTGTCCTTACCGGCGGCCTTGCCGGTGCCGATATGGGCGTAGCCCGCGTCGCGCATAACGGCGGACACGTCGGCAAAGTCCAGGTTGATGAACCCGGGCACGGTGATCAGCTCGGAAATATCGGCGACCGCCTGCCGCAGGACGTTGTCCGCGATCTCAAACGCGTTCTTGAAGGAGATCTTCTGCTCCGACACGAACTTCAAACGTTCGTTAGGGATGATGACCAGCGAATCGACGTTCGCGTTCATTTCGTTGATGCCTTGCAGCGCCTGCTCGATGCGCTGACGGCCTTCAAACTGGAAGGGGCGGGTCACGACGCCGATCGTCAGAATGCCCATGTCGCGGGCGAGCTTGGCGACGACCGGAGCGCCGCCGGTACCCGTGCCGCCGCCCATACCGGCGGTGATGAACACCATGTGCGCGCCTTCGAGCGCCTTCGTGATCGCGTCTTTGCTTTCCTCTGCGGCCTTGCGCCCGGTCTCCGGGTTCGAGCCTGCGCCCTGGCCCTTGGTCAGCTTTTCGCCGACCTGAATGGTGACTGCGGCTTCCGACCGGGCAAGGGCCTGCTTATCGGTGTTGATCGCGACGAACTCAACGCCCTGCACGCCGCTGCGCACCATACGGTTCACAGCGTTGCCGCCGCCTCCTCCAACGCCAATGACTTTGATATTCACGACATTGTCGAAACCGCTTTCCATCTGAAATCCCATATTTGACGTCCTCCGTTTATGTTTTCGCTTCAATTTACATGTTGAAGAAATGAATTTCTGTCAATGCTGCCCGACGCCTCCGGCGGAGGGCAATCCTCGTCTTTATAATTTTAACGCCTTTTTTTATCTTTTGCAATACAAGAATGCGTTTTTTGTGAAAAAATATTGAAAAAAGTGGATAGCTCCCGAGCCCCGCCGCGCGGAACGTCGGCAAAGGCGGGTCTTTTCGCGGCATGCCGCCGGAACGGCCCAAAATATTGCCTAAAAAATGGCATTCACACCCATCGATCGGGCAGCTACCCGCACAGGTTGGCTGCCCGGCGGCTCCGGGAGGCAGGCCCGCCTGTAAAGGCTTTGCCTTTCCCCCCGGCGGAGCCCTGCCCGGTCAAGCGCCTGCGCGCCAGTTGGTGCCGCCATTTCCGGGGACATAACGGCTGGGCGCTGCGGTTGTGCTTGTCCCACCGCCTTCGTCTTGTCCGGAACCGCCTTCTTCGTCCTCCTCCGCAGGCTCTGTACGGCCTCCCAGCGAGGGCGGGCCGCTCTGCGGCAATGTGGCCGGCGGGGCGTCGTCCCCATCCTCCGGGCCCTGCTCGGTTTCCGTACCCGGTTCCGCGCCGTCCTCTGCGCCCGGCTCGGTTTCCGTATCCGGTTCCGCACCGTCCTCCAGCGGCTGGTCGGGAAGGATCGCCGCATCCAGGTCTCTCGACTGCGCAAGCACTTCTTCCTGCGTGACCGGGATCACGCGATAGCTGGCCCGGCCTTCCCAGAGGATCTCGCCGGAGACTTCGAGCTCGCAGTACAACGACGCTGAGGTCTCCTCGACAAACTTCTGCGCAAAACGCATTTTATGCTCCAGATCGTCCATCGTCCCGAATCGGATGTACATATGCCCGTCGCAGCCGACGCGCACGTTTGACATGTCGGACAGGTTGATGAAATCAACCCGGTCCATCAGCTCAAATTCCTCCAGCGTGGTCAGCAGCAGCGCCAGCTGGCGCAGGTTTTCATCCCGCCGCAGGTTGAGCTGTTTGCCGACCTCGGTCTCGGCGACCGTGACGCCGGTCACGACCGGCACGCTGCCCAGCCGGTCCACGGAGACCTGTTCCAGCAGCTTGCCGCTGGCGTCCATATAATAGTAGGTCGTTTCGCTGCCGATCGCCACTGCGGGCTTCGCATCGGCGACTCGGATGACCAGTTTGTTCGGCAGCCTGCGTTCCACCTCCACCGTATCCAAATAAGGATAGGCGTCAAACAGCCGCTTGCGCACCCCGCGCCGCGACAGGAGGAACAGGTTGTCCCCCTGCTCGATCGCCGCCGTTTGCAGCAGTTCGCCTCGGGAATAGCGCGAGATCCCTTCGATCGACACCGTATCGACCTTAAAAAACAGGGTCAGCGCCAGCACGCCGGCACATAAGATCAGTGCCAGCGTGAATATCTTATGTAAAAACCGGTAGCGCTGCTGACGTTTCAGCCGCTGCTTGCGGCGTTCCGCCCGGCTGTCCGGTGTCGAGGAGCGCCGCCTCCGCCTGCGCCGCCGTGCCTGCGTCCTTCCGGGGAACAGGACGGAACCCAGCGGCGGTCGTCGCTTTTTGCGCCTTCGGACCTCCGGGACGCGCCCGGCGACCTCCTGCGCAGCAGCTGTGGGAAGCTCCTGCCGTTCCGGAGCGGAAATATTCGGTTGTCGCGTCCGGTTCGGCATGGATCCCTCATCACCTCGATCTGTTGGGCGGGCAGCTTCGTCGTCTGCCGCAAACGCGGACGGTCGCGCCCGTCCGCGCTTCCGGCAGTTACCGTCATCGATCGCAGGGGGAGGCGCGCCGTTCCCGGCGGCGGGCAAAGCCGCCTGCCGTTCTCCGACCCTGCGGCTGTGAGCGCGCCCGCAGGGCCTGGGCACCGGAAATCTCTGTTTTTCCTCTCTCCGGTCCTTCCTCCACCTTTTACATTATAACGGTCCCCCGCCAGATGTCAATTAGCAATTTTTCCCGACGGCTTCCTTCAGCTGCGCGTAGATCGCGCCGTCCGGGTCCGCCGCCGCCAGCTTTGCCGCCGCCCGGCGCATCTCAGCCAGCCGCGCGTCGTCGTCGATCAGCTCCTTCGCCGCTTCCAGCAAAAGCTCCGGCGTGCAGCCCGGCTCCAATACGACCCGGCACGCGCCCGCCGCTTCCAGCGCGCGCGCGTTCTTCTCCTGATGGTTTTCGGCGACGTAGGGCGAAGGCACCATGATCGACGGGCGCCCCAGGGCGCACAGTTCGCCGATCGTCGCCGCCCCGGCGCGGCATATGACCAGATCCGCCGCCGCCATCCGGTCTGCCATATCATAAATATATTCCGTCAGTTCGATGTTGGGGTGTTGGGAAAGATCCACGCCCTTCTTTTTCACATCCTCGGGCAGCCACTTCGCCGCCGCCGCGCCGCTTGCATGGACATGCCGGAAGGCCGTGCCCTGCTGCGCCTCGAGCGCGAGCATCCCCGCCATATGGCGGTTCATATACAGCGCCCCCATCGAGCCCCAGAAGGAAACGACCAGCTTGTCGTCCTCCGACAGGCCGTAGCGCTCCCGCGCCTTTTTGCGGTCCGCCGCCAGGATCTCCGGACGGACGGGCGCGCCGGTCAGCCGGAGATTGTCCCGGTTGCCCAGCAGCGCGCGGGTCTGCTCGAAACAGATCAGCACGCGGTTGGCGTGGGGGGCGAGTTGTTTGGTCACCTTGCCTGGCAGCGCGTTGACCTCAAGCAGCACCGTCGGGATGCCCAGCTGCTGCGCCGCCTTCACGACCGGGTACGACACATAGCCGCCGCAGCCCAGCACGCAGTCAGGCTTCGCCGCGCGCAGCAGTTTCTTCGCCCGCGCCACCGAGGCGACGGTCAGATACGCCGCCTTTACGTTGTGCGCCAGGCCCTGCGGCGTCAGCTTGCGCGAAAGGCCGATAATCTCGATCCGGTCGAGCGGATAGCCTTCGCGCGGGACGAGCCGGCTCTCAATGCCCTTTTCCGTCCCCGCGAACCGGATCGTCGACCCCGGCTCGCGTTCCATGACATAGCGTGCAACGGCAAGCCCGGGCGTGACGTGTCCGCCGGTGCCGCCGCCGGTGATATATAAGTTCATACGGTGATCTTTCCCCCCTGAAATCATTCAAATTTTATGGGCAGGGCGGACGGCCTGCGCGGAGCCGCCGCAGCCGGAGCGGCCTTCCGGCGCGCTTTCCCTGCCCGCCGCCTAATCGGTTTCGATCGTATGGCGGGATACGTTTAATAGGATGCCCATTTCCCCAAGCTGGATCAGCAGCGCCGTGCCGCCGTAAGAAAAAAACGGGAGCGACGCGCCGGTCACCGGGAAAATGCCGGTGACGACGAACAGGTTGAGCAGCGTCTGGATCGCCAGCTTGGTCGTGATGCCCGTCGCGAGCAGGCAGCCGAATTTGTCACGGGACGACCGCGCGATATAAAACCCGCGGTAGATCAGGTACGAGAACATGATGAGCACCAGCAGCGCCCCGAACAGCCCCATTTCCTCGCACCATGCCGAGAACACGAAGTCGTTCGCTGGCTCCGGGATGAACAGGTGCTTCTGCCGCCCCTGCCCGAGCCCCAGCCCCCAGACGCCGCCCGAACCGATCGCAATATGGCTCATTGCCGCCTGCCAGCCGGTGTCCCGCAGGTCCAGGAACGGGTCGAGCCAGGATGCGACCCGGTTCTGTGCATAGGTATTGGTCAAAATATAGGCGATCGCGGCGATCGAGCCGATCACGCCGACCGGCACAAAATACCACACCTTGATGCCTGCGACGAAAAGCACGATCAGGCCGATCGCACAAATGATGATGGTGCCCGAAAGATGGTGCTGGAGCACCATAGCGCCCGCAATGACGGCCAGCGCTTCCAAAAACGGCACGACGCCTTTCCGGAGGGTGCGCAGGTCTTCGGTCGCCATCTGCGACGCGACATAGGCGAACGAGATGATGACCGCGACCTTCATCAGCTCGGAGGGCTGGAAGGTCAGCGTATCGCCGATACCGATCCAGCGCTTGGCGCCCTTTCGGGTCTGCCCGATGACCGGCGTCAGGTACATGAGGATCAGCACGACGCCGAAGAAGTATTTATGGAAGAATCCGTAAATATGGTAATTGATACGGGAAATGACCAGCATCGCAAAGATCCCTGCAACCGCAAAGATACCTTGCTTGGAAAGGTAGTACATCCCGTCGCCGTTATAATAATAGGAATAGACATAGCTTGCCGTGTAGAGCGCAAGCAGCCCGGTCGCCATCAGCAGGATGACCATGAACAGCATCGGGGTATCCATATGCTTGCTGCTGTGGGTCGCATGCATGATTTCGGTGCGCTGGGCAGCGGATTCCCGCCGGGACTCCCGGCGCGACTGCCTGCGCTCATACAGATCGTTATTGACTGCCACGTTCATACCTCCCAGATTGCCGTGATGCCTGCCGGTCTCCGCAGGCGCTGTGTTTGCCGGAAGCCTTCCCCGGTCTGCCGCCCGCTTTCGTGGGGCGGGCGGCGCCGGCGTTTGCACCGGCGCTTGACCGCTCCAGCGCCAACGACCGTCTTGTGTTGGATCCGGCCGGTTTTTGTATCTGTGTCAGCGGACGCCCTGCCAGGCCAGCAGGCACAGCACGGTCGTAACGCCCGCCGCGGTCAGGACGATCTGTTTCTCATTCCAGCCGCACATCTCAAAGTGATGATGGATCGGCGCCATCTTAAACAGCCGCCTGCCATGGGTGAGCTTAAAAAAACCGACCTGCAAAATGACCGAAACGGTCTCCAAAATATAGATGAAGCCGACGGGGATCAGGATCACCGGCATATCGCACGCGAAGGCAAGCCCTGCCACCGCGCCGCCAAGGAACAGCGAGCCGGTATCGCCCATGAACACCTTTGCCGGGTTGAAATTATAGATCAGGAACCCCAGCAGCCCGCCCGCGAGCGCGCCCGCGAACACCATTGCGCCAAGGTTCTGCTGGCGGGCCGCCGCCAGCGCGAAGAAGGCCGCCACCGGCAGGGTGACGCTTGCCGCAAGCCCGTCGATGCCGTCGGTCAGGTTGACGGCGTTGTCGCAGCCGACGATCACGAAGCATGCAAACAGTACGAACGCGGCCCACGGGAGCGTCAGCGTAACGTCCGCAAAGGGGATATAGACCTCCGGGCGGGCGTTGCCAAACAGGCGCAGCAGCGAAATGAACACCGCCGCGACCACGATCTGAAGGACCAGCTTCTGCATCGCCGTCAGGCCCGCGTTCGCCTTATGCTTGATCTTCGCGTGGTCGTCGACAAAACCGACCAGGCCATACAGCAGCGCCAGTCCAAAGACCGCAAAATAATGCGCGATGCTGCCCGCCGTCGAGCCGTCGTAGAAGACGCCCGTCAGGACGCCGACCACCAGCATCGATACCGCAATGCCGATCATGAACATGAACCCGCCCATGGTCGGGATGTTCTGCTTTTTCATGTGCCAGGTAGGGCCGTCCTCCAAAATCTTCTGGCCGAATTTCATCTTGCGCAGCCAGTGGATGATTGACGGCCCGATCGCGGCTGTCACCACAAAACTCAGTGCGAACGCCAGAACGATCGTTCTCATGTTTTCAACTTCCCCCTTTGAATGGTGGCTTTTCATCAGATTTTAAGCGGGCGGAAACGTCTGCGTCCCGCTGCGCGCCGTCAGACGTCCCCGTCTTCCGCGAAGAACAGCGCAAGCGCTTTGCCCATGCGCATCGCATGACTGCCCTTGAAAAGCAGCGCGTCGCCGGGGCGCGCCTCCTGCCGGAGCGCTGCCGCAAGCGCTGCATGGGTATCAAAGATGTGGACATGCTCCACAGACATCCCGCCTTCCAGCGCGCCGTCCCGGACGTCTTCCGCATTCGTCCCATAAAGATAGAGTCGGTCGGCGGCGACCGCCGCCGCGCGCCCGGCTTCCCGGTGGCTCTCGCGGGCAAAATCGCCCAGTTCCAGCATCCCGCCGAGCACCGCGAAACGGCGCGCCGCCGGAAGCTCTCCAAACGCCCGCAGCACGGCCGACATGGCGTCCGGGCTGGCGTTGTAGACATCTTCATAAATATGATACCCGCCGCGCTCGTAGACCTTGGCGTGCGTATCGGAATCGCCCAGCTTCGCCAGTCCGTCCGCGATCTGGTCCGGGTCCAGCCCGACGACCAGCGCCGCAGCAGCAGCCGCAAGCGCATTCATTACATTATGCTGCCCGGGCAGGTTTAAATGCATCGGATACCGCGCCGCCTTCCAGCAAAGGTCAAAATCCACGCCGTTCCCTGCCGCGCGGATATCCTTCGCCCGGATCAGCGCCTGTTCGTTTTCCACGCCGAACCAGAACACCCGAAACGGGAACTGCTCCCGCTTCTCCCAGAGGAGCGGCTCGTCGGCGTTGAGCACCGCGCAGCCGCCGCGTTCCGCGAGACCTTCCGTGATCTCCAGCTTCGCGCGGCAGATCCCTTCGCGGGAACCCAGATTGCCGATGTGGCTGGTCCCGATGTTCGTGATCACGGCGATATCCGGTTTGCCGCACGCCGCCATTTTGGAGATCTCGCCGAAATGGTTCATCCCCATCTCGAAGACGACCGCTTCGGTGTCTGCGTCCATCGCCAGCGCGGTTTGCGGCATACCGATGGTGTTGTTCTGGTTTGCCGGGGTCTTCAGGACGTGGAATCCCTCGCGGAGGACCGCCGCCAGCATTTCCTTCGTGGTCGTTTTGCCGACCGATCCGGTCACTGCCGCGACCGGGCAGGAAAATTGTTCGCGGTAGCCCGCCGCAAGATCGAGCAGCGCCTGTGCGGTATCCTCCACGTACACCGCAGGAACGGCGTATTGTTCCTCACGCCGATGGCTCAGGATCGCCGCCGCGCCGTTGGCGATCGCCTGCGGGATGAAGTCGTGCGCGTCGAACCGCTCGCCGACGATCGGGATGAACAGGCAGTTTTCCCCGATCGATCGGGAGTCGGTCGAAAACGCCGTGATCGCAGCCGCGCCCGCAGGCGTGCCCTGCGTCCATTCGGCGATCTGTGACAGGGTCGTTTTTTCCAAAAGAAGCTCACTTCCGTTCCGTTGATTTCAGTCCCGCCCCAATCAGGACGGCGTTTTTATTGAACCTTTTCCAGTTTTGAGATCCGGTTCCACATCTCGGCAAAGGACGCCTTGTTCGCCACTTCCCATTCGGTCATTGCGTCCCGGAACTCTTCCATGTCCTCATGCGTCACGAAGGTCTCCACAAGCAGTTTGTGCCCTTCGGCAACGCCTTGGATCCCGGGGATGATCTTTTGTTCCAAGTCGAGCTCGATTTTAAGTAACCGCCGTCCATGATCCGCCTGATTGGCTTCGATCCGGCTCAGACGTATGTCATACACATCCATCTTGCTTTCGATGCCCTCCAAACGTTTGTCGTACGCATCCAGCTTGCTTTCGATGCCCTCCAAACGTTTGTCGT
>CAJUGU010000011.1:40586-40681 GCA_910586105.1 uncultured Eubacteriales bacterium
AAACGTTTGTCGTACGCATCCAGCTTGCTTTCGATGCCCTCCAAACGTTTGTCGTGCGCATCCATCTTACTTTCGATACCCTCCAAACGTTTGTC
>CAJUGU010000011.1:40781-47659 GCA_910586105.1 uncultured Eubacteriales bacterium
GTGCGCATCCAGCTTACTTTCGATACCCTCCAAACGTTTGTCGTGCGCATCCAGCCTGCTTTCGATGCCCTCCAAACGTTTGTCGTGCGCATCCAGCTTACTTTCGATACCCTCCAAACGTTTGTCGTGCGCATCCAGCTTGCTTTCGATACCCTCCAAACGTTTGTCGTGCGCATCCAGCTTGCTTTCGATACCCTCCAAACGTTTATCATGCGCATCCAGCTTGCTTTCGATGCCGCTAAGTCGTTTGCCGTAGTCAGCCAATAGAGCCGTGTGCTCGTCGAGCGTCTCTTTCACTTTGCCCATATCCGCCTTCAGGTCGGATATATCCGTTTGCATTGACTCCAAAATCGCCAGGATTTTTTCTTCAAAATTCATTTTGCCATTCCTTTCTCCACGTTGTCCGGTCAGGCCTTCCAGCGCTGCGAGCCCATAGATTGGAACCCGCTTCCTGCAAAAACCGCCTGATCAGGACTGTTCATCCACGTCTCGGGCCTGAAAAGCCCGCTTGTAAAGGAAACGCCTTCACACCGTTTTCACGGTGCAGATCGAGCCGCCAAAGCCGCCCGTAAGCCTCAAAGGACGCTTTGCCGCCCTCGCGCCGGTCCGCGCGGGACATCCCGCCCTGAGAGTGCGTATGTAAAATTATAGCACGTTTTCACCCATTTTGCGAAAAATATTTTTGCACTTCTTCTCTTTCGTCCAAATGGCGCTTTACGTGGTCGATTTCCTGATAAGTTTCGTGCCCTTTGCCCATAAGAACGATCACATCGTCCTTCTCGCCCATCGTCAAAGCGTACCGGATCGCCTCGCGCCGGTCCGCGATCACCGTCCGCGGCGTATCGCCCATGCCCGTTATGATCTCTGCAATGATCGCGTCCGGATCCTCCGTGCGGGGGTTATCCGAGGTCACGATGCAGTAATCCGCCAGCCGGTCCGCGATCGCCCCCATCTTCGGGCGCTTTGTCCGGTCGCGGTCGCCGCCGCAGCCGAACAGCGCGATCACCCGCCCTTTGGCAAAGCCGCGCACCGCCGTCAGGACGTTCTCCACCCCGTCCGGGGAATGCGCGTAATCGATCAGCACGGTGTAATCCCGCGGGACTGGTACGACTTCGACCCGCCCCTTAACGCCTGGCGTCTTGCGCAGCGCTTCGACTGCTTTTGCCAGCGGGATCCCCAGCGTGTGGCACACCTCCAGCGCGCCCAGCGCATTGGATACCGTGAACTGCCCCGGGATTTGCAGATCGGCCGCTGCTTCCTCTGTGCCGCGCACTGCCGTAAAACGCACGCCGCTCGCGTGCAGCTCGACCGCCTTCGCCAGCAGGTCCGCCGGGGCGCCCTGCGCCGAGAAGACCGTCGTCGGGCATTGCGCGTCGGCAAGCATCTGCGCCGCCGCCGGGTCGTCGGCGTTTAGGATCCCCCGGTCGGCCTGTGCGAACAGGAGCGCCTTCGCCCTGCGGTATTCCTCCATCGTGCCGTGGAAATCCAGATGATCCTGCGTCAGGTTGGTGAACAGCGCCGCCTGGAACCGGATGCCATACACCCGCTTGAGCGCCAGCGCATGCGACGATACCTCCATCACCACATGGGAGCACCCGGCGTCCCGCATCCGCGCGAACAGCGCCTGAAGCTCATAGGATTCCGGCGTCGTGCGTTCGGTCTCCAGCGCTTCGCTGCCGATCAGGTTCTGGTTCGTACCGATCAGCCCGACCTTGGCGCCCGCCGCTTCGAGGATCGCCTTGATGAAATAGGTCGTCGACGTTTTGCCGTTCGTACCGGTCACGCCGATCATTGTCATCGCGTCCGCCGGATGGCCAAACCGGTTCGCCCCGATCGCCGCCAGCGCGGCGCGCGCATCCTCCACCACGACTGCGGGAACGCCCGCCGGCGCTTCCTCGCAGACGACCGCCGCCGCCCCGCGCTCCATCGCCGACGCGATATACCGGTGCCCGTCGGTCTCAAAGCCGCGGATCGCGACGAACAGATCCCCCGGCGCCACCGCGCGGGAATCGCAGCGCACTTCCGCGATCTCCAGATCCATCGCCGCTGTTGCGGACCGCAGCTGTACGCCTTCCAGAAGCTGGGACAATTTCATTGCAGTTTCCTCCTTTGGCTGCGCCGCCGGTACGGGTATCCCGCCGGCGGCGCCTGCGCCTTTTTTCATTTCGTTTTTTCCCGGGAATGGGGATGGCGGTCGCGGGAAAGCCCCGTGCAGCGCCGTTCCCAGCCGGTGAAGGCTGGTTTTAGTCGCCAATGTTCGTTGTGTTGACGAATTCGACTGTTACGACCGTGCCCTCGGTAACCATCGTACCCGATTCGGGATACTGCCTCAGGGGCCGCGTGCCCGCGTTCGTGTTCTTGTTCGGGATGCCCATGCGCTTGAGGTACAGCCCGCGGGACTGTAGCAGGTCGCGGCATTCCGACGGGGTCAGCCCGTTCAGGTTGGGCACCGGGACTTCCTCGCCGCTCTGCTCGCCGCCCATGTACAGGATGATGCGGCTGTTGCCTTGCAGACGCGTGCCCGCCGCCGGGATCTGGTCGGTGACCGTCTCGCTTTCGACCCTGCCGCGCACGCGGTAATCCATCTCGACCGCCGCCAGCTCGCGCTCGGCTTCGGCCTCGGTCAGGCCGACCAAATTGGGGACCGCATGCTCGGCGCGTGCGCTCTCCTCGCTGTTGTAGACCGGCTCGACGCCGAGATACGGCATCACGTCCGCGATCACGCGCGCCGCGATGGGCGCCGCCACCGCGCCGCCGCCGTGGTCATAGCTTTTCGGGATATCCTTCACGATAATGTATACCAGCACCTGCGGATCGTCCATCGGCGCAACCGCCGTGATGCCCGCGTTGTAGCGGGCCTCCAGATCGCCCGAGCGCGATGGGATCTCCGACGTCGCCGTCTTCGCGCCGACGTTATAGCCCGCCACATAGGCGTTAGTCGCCGTGCCGTTGTACGCGGTCTGATACATTGCCTCGCGCATGAAGGCGGAAACCTCCTCTGAAACGACCTGCCGCTTGACGGTCGTCTCCGTCGTCGACTTCACCGAACCGTCAGCGTTAAGCACCTCTTTCACGATATATGGTGTTTTCAGCTTGCCGTCGTCAACGATCGCCGAGATCATCGACGCCATCTGGATTGAGGTGACGTTGAAGCGCTGGCCGAACGTCGCGACCGGCAGGTTGGTGTCGGTCGACTTGAAGCCGCTCAGACCGCCCGCGTAGAAAACGCCTTTGCTTTCGGCGGGCAGATCGATGCCCGTCGTCTCGAACAGCCCGTAGGCGCTCATATATTCATAAAATGTGTTCGCGCCGGTCTTGAACCCGATCTCAATCATGGCCGGGTTACAGGAATTCATCAACGCGTGCAGGGTATCCTCCGAGCCGTGCCCGGCGTCCTTCCAGCAGCCGATGGTAATGCCGGTGACCGTCCGGCTGCCCGAGCAGTAGAACGGCGTTGTCGTGGCGATCGAACCGCAGTCCAGCGCCGACGAGACCGTCATCAGCTTAAAGCAGGAACCGGGCTCCTGCGCCGAGGAGATCGTGTGGTTGGTCCACATCTGGATCAGTTGCTGGGAGCGGCAGTCGCGGATCTCTTCGATCAGCGTCGAAGGCCGCTTGATGGGGTTGCCGTCCTCGTCGACGTCCGAACGGGTGCGGTCGGGCAGCTCCATATCCTGATTCGGGACGTACACCAGCCCCGCCGAACGCCCGTAGATGTAGTATTCGTCTGTGATCTCATACGGGACCTCGGGCTGATAGGTCTCCATCAGCTCCTCGATCATGCGTTTTTCTTCGTCGTAATAAATGCCAACCATCGTGTACGGCTCGTTGGGGTCGTACTCCGGCATATTCGCCATCGCGTAGATTTCGCCGGTTTTGGGGTTCATGACGATCCCTTCCACGCCGTCGCGGGCGTGCGGGTTGTCGGCGAGCGCGGTGGTCAAATGGTTTTCAAGGATCGACTGGATGTTTTCGTCGATGGTCAGGACGATCGAGCTGCCGTCCTCAGCCTCCACATACTGTTCGTACTCGAACGGCATTTCGCCGCTCCGCGCATTCTCCGCGCGCACGAGCCGTCCCGGCTTGCCGGTCAGCTCCTCGTTATAGGACGCTTCCACGCCGTAAATGCCCTTGCCGTCCACGTCGGTCATGCCGAGCACCTGTGACGCGAACGCGCCGTTGATGTAATACCGCCGGGTATCCGGGGTAAAGTTGATGCCGTAGGTACCGTTGACCTCCATCCATTCGCGGATCGTGTTGCAGGTATCCTGATCGACGCGGGACTTGATATCCTTGGAGTCCTTGCTGGTATCGCTCACCTGCTGGAGCACGGTGTCATAGCTCAGCCCGAGGGTCTCGGCGAGCATGCGGGCGACATTTTCACGCTGCTGGGTCTCGTTCAGGCCGGTCGTTTCCTGGCGGGTGGCGTTGTAGACCTGATTCGGGTTAATTGAAATGCGTTCGGTCGCGGCCGATTCCGCCAGCTTATTCATGTTGCGGTCATAAATCGTGCCGCGGCTGGGAGTGACGATGGTGTCCTTTGTCTGGTACTGCCGCGCCTTTGAGATGTAAAACTGGTTGCGGATGACCTGCATATAGAACAGGCGTGCAAAGACGGCTGCGAAGCACAGCCCGCAGATCATGATAATCAACACCGCGATGCGGCTGCGCATCCGCCCGTTCGGTGTGTTGTTGCTCATAGATGCCATAAAAGATCCCCTCCTGAGAAAGATCGCCTTGCCGGGGGTGGGGGCTGGCCGCGCTTCCGCAGGCATTGCCCGCCCTAGTGAAAGACGGGAGCAGAAGTTTGTAAAACCTCTCACTCCCGTCCATACTATAACATATTCATGCTCAGTGCAGATATTCCAGCGCTGCGCGGAAGCCCTGCGCCAAGCCTTCCAGTACGGCGCCGATTCCCGCGCCTGCATCGACCTCGATGCGGTCCGGGTTCGACATTTCAAACCATTCGACCTGGCTGTTATCCAGCTTGTACATACCGTTTTCCTGCGCGAATTCTTCGATGGTCTCGTCGCTCAACGTATACTCGCGTTTGGTGAGCAGGGCGGTGTTGATCGCCTTGAGCTCGCTGAGCTGGGTGCGGCTGCTGGCCACGTCGCTGGTCAGCTGGGCCACGAGCATGTAGCTGTGCAGCATCACCCCGGCCACCAGCAGTACGACCATTGCGACGGCGAGTGTCTTTGCGCGAAAGATCGTGTTTGGTGTGACGTCGGTCCGCCCCCCGGGGATCGCCTGAAGCTGCGGCGGCTCCTCGGGCTCCTCCGGGGTGCGGCTGAAGTGCGAGATCAGTTCGTCATAATCATACGCGACGCTTTCGCGGCTTGAGTGGAATGCCATAAATCTTGTCTCCTTTGCCTGCCGCCCGGATTCTCAGATTTTTTCGCAGACCCGCAGCTTGGCGCTGCGTGCGCGCGGGTTGTCTGCAAGCTCCTCCGCCGAGGGGAGGATGGGCTTGCGGGAGACTGGGCGGACCCTGGGTTTCTTTCCGCAGACGCACACCGGGAAATCCTTCGGGCAGGTGCAGCCGGTGGCGGCGGCCTGGAAGGCGGTTTTCACGATGCGGTCTTCGAGCGAGTGGAAGGTAATGACGGCGAGCCGTCCGCCGGGGCAGAGGGCGTCGATCGCTTTTTCCATCGCTTCCCGCACGGCTGCAAGCTCGTCGTTCACAGCGATGCGGACCGCCTGGAAGCTGCGCTTTGCGGGGTGCTGCTTTTCGCGCAGGGCCTTTGCGGGCATGGCGGCGCGGACGATTTCCGCGAGCTCCGCCGTGCTTTCGATCGGCTTTTTGCTGCGTTCCCGTTCGATCGCGGCTGCGATCAGGGGGGCGTACCGCTCTTCCCCGTATTCAAAGAGGATGCGGCGCAGTTCTTCCCGGCTCCAGTGGTTGACGACCTCGCCCGCGGTCAGCGTCTGGCGGCGGTCCATGCGCATATCGAGCGGCGCGTCCTGCATATAGGAGAAGCCGCGTTCGGCATGATCCAGCTGCGGGGAGGAGACCCCGAGGTCGAAGAGGATGCCGTCGGCGCCCGGCAGGGCTTGTCCTTCGAGCACCCGGTCGAGTTCCCGGAAGTCGCTTTTTACGACGGTCACGCGATCCCAGACGGGGGCGAGCCGCCGCTGTGCGTTGGCGATCGCTTCGTCGTCGCGGTCGATGCAGATGAGCCGGCCTGTTGTCAGGCGTTCCGCGATACGGAGCGAATGTCCGGCGCCGCCCATGGTCGCGTCTATGTAGATGCCATCCGGGAGGATGCGCAGCGCGTCGAGGCAGGCGTCCGGCAGGATTGAAATGTGGTGAAAATTCTGTTCCATTAAGGTTGTCCCGGAAGCCTGAAGCGGCGCAGCCGCACGGCCTCCCTGTGATTACCGAATTTACGGCTGAGCCTGTCCCTTCCCCAAACGGGAAACGGCCAACGCAGCCTTTACTGGCGAGGGCGCGGCATGCCCAAGCGGGCGGCGCATCCTCTTACCGTGCTTCCATTATACAGGAAGACACAGGAAATTGCAAGCCGTTTCCCAATTTTTTTAACCAAAAAATCGGTCATTTCCAGATAAAATCAGTGTTTTTTGAACAAGAGGCCCTCATTCCCGTCCATTCTGCAAAACTCCGAAAACCGCATTTTGTAACGGCTTTGTAACCATTTTGTTCCCGATTTTTAACCAATTTACGCACATTTTCCGAAAAAAGCAACGAGAGGCGGGGGTGGAAAAAAGCGTATGAGGAGGCATAAATTGACCAAAAAAATTTACAATTTCGCGTCAAGGTCTTCCAGCCCCAGAAGGGCAGATTTTTGGTCAATATGTCGAAAGCGCGTCCTCGCGGGCGGTGGTCTTACGCAGACGGCGGCCCTACGCGGGCGGAG
>CAJUGU010000012.1 GCA_910586105.1 uncultured Eubacteriales bacterium
GAAAGGGATTCCAAAGGGACAAGTCCCTTTGGCGCCGTCCGCGTAGGACCGGGGTCCGGGGCAGCGCCCCGGACCCCGCCGCGCAGGCGGAGGAAAGAGCAAGATTCAACGTTCGCCGGCATAGATATAGCGGCGCAGCTGCTTTTCGACTTCCTTGATGTCGATCGGCTTGGAGATGTGCGCGTTCATGCCGCAGTCCAGACAACGCTGGATGTCCTCCGAAAACGCGTCCGCAGTCATGGCAATGATCGGCAAAACCGCGTCTTCGCGGGGCAGCCTGCGGATCGCCTTCGCTGCGTCGTAGCCGGTCATGACCGGCATCCGGATATCCATCAGGATCGCGTCGTAATAGCCGACCGGCGACTGCTCGAAGACTTCAATGCAAGCCTGCCCGTTCTCCGCACGATCCATTTCCAGGCCAAGGTCAGATAACAGCGTTTCCGCAATCTCCCAGTTCAGGTCGTTGTCCTCGGCAATGAGGACCTTTTTCCCGACCAGATCTTTGGCGTCCGGCTGCGGACGCTGCGAGCTGGCCGGTTCGCCCGTGCTGCTGGGCGCGAACTGCCGCAGCCCGTAATACAACGTCGATTTAAACAGCGGCTTGGAGATAAAGCCCGTTACGCCTGCAGCGCGTGCGTCATCTTCAATCTCGCTCCAGTCGTAGGCGGAGATCAGCAGGATCGGCGTGTCTTCGCCGATCTCCGAACGGATATGGCGTGCAGTGGTGATGCCGTCCATGTCCGGGAGTTTCCAGTCCAGCAGGATGATATGATAGGGCTCGTGGTGGCGGTTGCGCTCGCTCGCCATACGGATCGCGCTTTCGCCATCCATCGTCCAGTCGGCCTTCACGCCGATCTCGCCCAGCGCCTGTACGGTGGTCTCGCAAAGCTGCTGGTCGTCGTCGACTACCAGCATGTTCCATTCGGGCAGAACCATGTCGGCTTCGGTAATGGAGGTGCGTTCCAGATCAAGCGTCACATAGAATTCGGTGCCCTGGTTGGGCGCGCTTTCAACCCGGATGCTGCCGCCCATCGCGTCAATAATATATTTCGTGATGCTCATGCCAAGCCCCGTGCCCTCGATCTTGTTGACCCGGTCGGTCTGCTCGCGGGTAAACGAATCGAAGATCTTTTCCTTGAACTCGGAGGACATGCCGATGCCGTTATCCTTGACGCTTAAATGACAGCGGACGTATGTGTCGCCCAGCGGGGAAGGCTCCTGCGACATTTTGACCTGGATCTTGCCGCCGTCCGGCGTGAACTTGACGGCGTTGGAAAGGAAGTTCAGCAGCACCTGGTTGAAACGGACGCTGTCGCAGCAGACATCCTCGGAGATCAGGTCGCTGATGACGACGTCAAAATGCTGCTTTTTCGCCTTCACCTGCGGCTGTACAATGCTGACGATGCTTTCCAGCATCTCCCGGAGGGAGACCTGATCCATGTTCAGCGTCATTTTGCCCGACTCGATCTTGGACATGTCAAGCACATCGTTAATCAGCCCAAGCAGATGCTTGCTCGAAAGCCCGATCTTCTTCAGGCAGTTCTGCACCTGCTGCTTGTTGTCAATGTTGGCGGTGGCAATCGCAGTCATGCCGACGATCGCATTCATCGGCGTGCGGATGTCATGGCTCATGCTGGAAAGGAATTCGCTCTTCGCCCTGTTGGCATGCTCGGCCTCGCGGCGGGCCTGCTGAAGGGCCTGGATCTGGCGGCGCGTCAGCCGCAGATAGCCGGTGAAGACCAGCAGGAGCATGATAAGAATCAGGCCGCAGCCCAGCAGGGCGGCCTTCATCCAGCTGTCGCCCAGGTCGTTGACTACCTTGTCGATCGTGCCGAAGGGCATGACGGTGATCAAGTACCATTCGGTATAAGGCAGGCTGCTGCAATACATATGGCGGCGTTCAAGGTCTTCGCCGGTCAGTACGACGGTGGAATAGTCCAAATGGGCTTCCATCGCCTGCTTGAGCTCGTCTACGTGCCGTTCCCCGTTGCCGTCGGAAACCTCGCTGCGCAGACGCTCAAAATAACTGTCGCGGAAGGCGGAGCCCGAACGGATGACGAACGAGCCGTCGCGGCGGATCACGTGCGAATAAACCAGGGTGTCGTTCTGGTCGAGCGCAAGGATGCTTTCGAGCGCGTCGACCGGGGTCGCCGCGACCAGCGCGACGCTGGTCTGGCCTCCCGACATCCGGTATTCCGCCGGGATGCCGAGCAGCAGGAGCCGGACATCGGCTTCGCCTTCCCCGGCGGCCGCCTTTTCCTCGCCGCCGGTCAGCGAATCAAGGAACGGGGCCGGGTCGACGACGGAGAAGCTGTCGCCGTACAGCATTTCCATGCTCCCGTCCGCAGCCAGAAAGGCAAGATGCTCAAACCCGCGGCTTTCCGCGTCATAGGCAAGCCGGAGCCGCAGGGCTTGGTAATCCTCCGACGGCGGGATGGAGTCGACGATGCTTTTCACATGGGAAAGGCGGTATTCGATCGTGGTCGAAAAATGCATGGCGATCCGTTCGTTGAGGCCGGACATGTAGATCGTGCCGACCTCGCCGATGGTATCCAGAGTGCTCTGGTTCAAAAAGACCGCCATGAACGAAAAAATGCAGACGCAGACGATGCAGAGCATCCCCAAACTGATGGTAAGGTACTGCGTTGTTTTGTTTTTTTCTTTCATTTGGGCATGACTCCGATCATTCGCCGGCGAATGCCCGGATCGCTTCGGCAGTCACGAGGTAGTCGGCCTTGACCTCCTCGACCAGCGCGCCCGCGCTTTCGTTCCAGCCGTCGCGGAGGGTCTCGGTCAGGCGGGCGCTCGAATCGGCAAGCTTGTTGAAGCTCAGGTTCTGGCATACGCCTTTGATCGTGTGGGCGGCGCGGAAGGCCTCGCCGTAATCCTGCGCCTCAATCGAGCGGCAGAGCAGGTCGTAGCTGCCGTCGTTCAAGAATTTCAGCACGAACTTCTGCACCAGCTTTTCACTGCGCAGCCGCGCGATCGCGTCGTCATAGCTGCCGCCCATCGCGGCATAGCATTCCTGTAAAGTCATGATCCATTTCACTCCTTATTATCCGTCGTCGCCGTTTCCGGCTGGGTGTCAGCGCTGTCCTCCTCCCTGTCGATCGGGGATATGACGGAAAGCATCTGGCTCATCGATTCGTCGTAGAACCGGAATTGCCCGCGCCCGGACCGTTTGACGGCGTACAGCGCCTGGTCGGCGGCCCGGAACAGGTCGTCATAATCCCTGCTGACCGATTGGGTGGTGGATACGCCCATACTGACTGAGATCGTAAACTCCTCATATTGCCCGATCAGCGCGCCGAAGATACGCGTAATGATCGGCGTGGCGTCGTCAAGATAGCGGATGAACAGCAGGAATTCATCGCCGCCGACGCGCGCCGCGATATCAGTGCCGCGCACGCTCTGGCGGAGCTTATCCGCCATGAGCTTGAGCACTTCGTCGCCGAACATGTGGCCGTAGGTGTCGTTGGCATCTTTAAAATGGTCCAGATCGAAGATCACCAGCGCATAGTTGTGCTTCTCGCCGTCGAGCCGGTCGACGATGAGCTTGCGCGCGCTCGCGTGGTTGAGCAGGCCGGTCATCGCGTCATGGGTCGCGGCGCGCTCCAGGTCTTCCAGACGCAGGCGGGAATCGTGAATGTCAATGGCCTTGCCGATCGCGCCCTGGTATTCGCGCGGCTCGTCGGGGGACCACATCGCGCGGGCCACGACGCGGTGCCAGCGCAGGTCCCCGCCGATGCGCAGCTTGAGGTCGTATTGGATCACCGGGTCCTCGGGCGCGGCGTGGTGCAGCAGTTCGACGACCTCCTCCCAGACCTTGCGGCCGAGCAGCTTCATCACCTGCGGGTCGTTCGCGGGATCCATGATCAGTTCGCTCATGCCGAGACGTTCCGCGCCCCACGGGGACAGGGTGAGCATCGGCGGCGAGATGTTGTATTCAAACTGGATCTCCTGGCTCATCGCGGCGAAGAAGGTATATTTTTCGCGTTCGCGTTCGAGCAGCTGGAGGGTGCGGGCGGAGATGGCAAGGTCTTCCGACTGCATCATTTCACGGGTCAGGTTGCTCATTTCCTGTTCGTTCGCCCGCATGGGGGCCTCCCGGAGCATCTCCTCCTGGATATGGGGGGAGACTTCGGTCAGGCAGTCGAGCACCAGCGGGTTGAACGCGCCGCATTCGCCGTTGAGGATCATGCGGATCGCAGTCTCGTGCGAATACGCGCTTTTGTAGACCCGTTCGCTGGTCAGCGCGTCGTATACGTCGGCGATGGCGACGATCTGGGCGGAGATGGGGATCTCGTCCCCCTTCAGGCCGTCCGGATAACCGCGCCCGTCGTAGCGTTCATGGTGCCAGCGGCAGATCTCATACGCGGTGCGCACGAGCGGTTCCCCCTGATAATCGGCAAGCCCCTTCAGCATTTCCGCGCCGATGCGGGAATGCGATTTCATGATTTTGAATTCCGCGTCGGTCAGCCGGCCCGGCTTGTTCAGGATGGCCTCGTCGATCGAGATCTTGCCGATATCGTGCAGGGCGGAGGCGGTGGAGATCAGCGCGATATCCTGATGGGTGAGGGGATACCGGTCGGTCATCTGCACCAGACGGTTGAGCAGAAGCTCGGTCAGCATATGGACGTGCCGCACGTGCAGGCCGCTTTCCCCGTTGCGGAATTCAACGATATGGCTGAGGATGTCGATCATCAGGCTGCTTTGCTGCTCTTTTTCGTATATCTGTTCGGCGACCATGCTGATCAGCCGTTTTTGCTTGGCATACAATAAAATGGTGTTGACGACGCGGCGGTGTACGACCAGCGCGTCAAAGGGGCGGCTGATAAAATCGCTGACGCCCATTTCGTAGGCGCGTTCGACGAACGCAGACCCGCTTTCCGAAGAGATCATGATCACAGGGATATCTTCGATCCAGCGGTGTTGGTGCATCATTTCGAGGACGCCGAAGCCGTCCATTTGCGGCATGACCACATCCAGAAGGACAAGGGAGATCTCCACGCCGTATTTTTGAATATTTGCGACGCCTTCCACGCCATTTTCGGCCTCAATAATCTCGTATTCCCCGCCCAGGATATCCGCAAGGATGGCGCGGTTCATTTCGGAATCATCAACGATCAAAATCTTCTGTTCTTTGCTCAAAAAAACCACTTCCCGATCGCAGTTTCTGAAACGGCTGCTCCGCCGGG
Source organism: uncultured Eubacteriales bacterium (assembly GCA_910586105.1). Lineage (GTDB taxonomy): Bacteria > Bacillota > Clostridia > Oscillospirales > Butyricicoccaceae > QXXE01. The sequence continues at coordinate 5,199 of CAJUGU010000012.1, forward strand.
CCGCACCGGCAGCATCGCCCGAAAAATCTTTTTTTCATTTTACCATATACCGCCAGGAAAAGCAAGCGCCCAAAATAGTGTTTTCAGATAAAGTGGAGCCGTTTTTTTGACGGTGAAATTGTGCAAATCGAAGAGGAACAGGGAAAAAACAGGGTGCAGGGCGGTAAATTGGCGGCTCAGACCGCTTTTTTCGGCGGTTTTTTGCCGGGGTCGGCAAAAAAACGGGCGCGTATGTGTTTTAAATTAAGGATTATAAATAATTTTGGCAACGCGGAGGGGCGTATCGCGCGCGGATTTTTTTAGATGGGGACGAAAAAAACGGGCGATCCTGCTGACATTTGCGGCGGAGTCTGCTATAATGAAAAAAAGGCTACGCCCGGAAGGGCAGATTGCATGGATGCAGGGAGGGACAGGAATGGTCAATATCAGAGTAGCCGGAGGCGGGACGGCGCGCCAGCCGGCAAAGCAGGAAATGCGGGCGGGAGCCGCCGGCGCTGCGGATGGAGCGGAGATACAGCTGCCCGGTAAGGCGCTGCAGAGCGCGGCGGTAAAGGCTGTGCTGTCCGCCGGGCAGGTGAAACCGGCTGCCGGGGCGCAGAGGGCCGCCGAAGACCCGGCCGTGCGCCAGACGGTCAGGACGCAGCCGCGCGCGGCGGTGGAAACGGTCTTGTCAGCCGCAAAGGGGATGGAGCCGCAGACGGCGCCGCAGCTGGCCGAACAGGCGGCGGCAGACGCAGCCGCGCTTTATGAGGAAGCGCAGAAGCGCGCGCGGGAAGCCTTCGCGTCCGAAGAATCCGAAGTGAAAAGCCTCGTTGAAATGATGAAAGAGGCAAAAGAACGCGCGGAAGAGCAACGGGAACGCTTTAAGCTGCCGAAGAATACGAACTATGGGGACGCGCCGATGCAGGCGTATTCCCGGTTAGCCCGGGCCCGGACACAGGCGCAGGCCGGTTCTGCGGCAGGGTATGCGCGGTCAAAGATCGCGCAGCTGAAAAGCGCGATGCGGCAAGATCCCGATAATGCGGAGCGGATCCGGGCGGCGATCCATTCGCTGCAAAAGGCCGTCACCCGCGCCGGACGAAAAAAACGGGAGCTGCAACAGGAACAGCTGACCGAACGGCGGCGTGTGAAAGCCGCTTTGCGGAAGGAGAACCAGAAAGCGCAGCGCTTGCGGCGGGAGCTTTGCCATCGCCGGACGATGCGCGGGATCCGGGAAGGCGGATACCTGCGCGAGTGCGAGGTCGAAAACCGGTTGCAGGATCAGCTGCAAGCCAGCCGGATGGAACTTCGGCTGCAAATGCAGCAGCTGACGGCGGCCGCGACGCCTTCCCCGGAGGCTGCGGCGCAGCAATATGCGATGCAGGCCGGGATGGGCGGAGCGGAACTGGCGGCGCCAGCCGCCAGCGTGGATATCCAGGCGTAGGGATCTCGCCACGGGGCGAGTAGGCGACGGCAAGGGGATAGGACGGACAGCGCCGCGCGGCGGCGATCGTTTCACTGTGGATGTCGCGAGGGATAAGACTGTAAAAAACGGCTCGAATGAGCCGTTTTTTTGCGCGCGCAGCCGTTCATGAAAGGGGCGCATAGACGCAAATGCGGTTTTACCGCTATACATCGCCCCTCTTTCGGATGGGGGACGACGTTCCGGACTACGAGTAAGATAAGCTACTGATCATTTCAATCTACGCCCCCGTGCTGGGGGGCGACCAGCTCGCAAGCTCCGGGGACTATGCCCAGCTCGATTGCAACCCACGCCCCCGCGCGGGGGGCGACCCGGCGCGGCGCTTGAAGGTGTAACCGTGGCCGGATTTCAATCCGCGCCCCCGTGCGGGGGGCGACCCGGTACTGCTCCGCTCCGCGTTCATTCGCCGACTTATTTCAATCCGCGCCCCCGTGTGGGGGGCGACCAGACCGTTCGACCGCTGACGGGCTTTTACACAAGATTTCAATCCGCGCCCCCGTGTGGGGGGCGACTGACCGAGATCAGATGCGCGCTCAACAAGCGAGAGATTTCAATCCGCGCCCCCGTGCGGGGGGCGACCTTCGGCATTTCCTTCGCGCTGATTTCCTCATAGGGGTTTCAATCCGCGCCCCCGTGCGGGGGGCGACCCGGGGCTGTACAGCAAAACGGCCTGTATGAAGCTGTTTCAATCCGCGCCCCCGTGCGGGGGGCGACCCACACATATTTTAGCTGGGATACCGCAAATAAAGTTTCAATCCGCGCCCCCGTGCGGGGGGCGACCTGCTCAACCGGATACTTTCAAATACCGTGCTTCAGTTTCAATCCGCGCCCCCGTGCGGGGGGCGACGGTTATACAATTGATAGATGGTATATTTATACCGGTTTCAATCCGCGCCCCCGTGCGGGGGGCGACGCAGGGGAAATGGTACTATTGGAGCCTTAACGGTGTTTCAATCCGCGCCCCCGTGCGGGGGGCGACAAATTTCCTTTCGTTTTCTCTTGTAAACCGGAAGGTTTCAATCCGCGCCCCCGTGCGGGGGGCGACGAAATGGCTTGATGCATATAACTCAAATCTACGGTTTCAATCCGCGCCCCCGTGCGGGGGGCGACATCGTGACTGCGACATCAGCGGCGCAATCCTTCTGTTTCAATCCGCGCCCCCGTGCGGGGGGCGACCTTAACGAAGAAGTAAACCTTATCCCCTGGTATGTTTCAATCCGCGCCCCCGTGCGGGGGGCGACGCCCGATTGGATTGCGGCGTTTGGCACGCAGCCAAAGTTTCAATCCGCGCCCCCGTGCGGGGGGCGACCTTCGATTCCTGGACGGCTGTCCGATTCACCCCATGTTTCAATCCGCGCCCCCGTGCGGGGGGCGACGTCAGCGAAAATTCGTCCATGTTCCGCACGGTGAAGTTTCAATCCGCGCCCCCGTGCGGGGGGCGACCTGGTGAAATTTTTGACACATGACCATTTTCAAAGTTTCAATCCGCGCCCCCGTGCGGGGGGCGACCAAGTATCAAAGGCAATGGACAATCGGACGAATGTTTCAATCCGCGCCCCCGTGCGGGGGGCGACCGGGGTATCGCAGATATCTGCAAAATACAGCGAGTTTCAATCCGCGCCCCCGTGCGGGGGGCGACAGATAAAGGGGTGAGCGAAATTCTCACCCCTGGAGGTTTCAATCCGCGCCCCCGTGCGGGGGGCGACACTATGATATCTGGCTTCTGAATGCAGACGAGATGTTTCAATCCGCGCCCCCGTGCGGGGGGCGACCTTTCGATTCCAATGCATACTTGCTTTCATTCGAAGTTTCAATCCGCGCCCCCGTGCGGGGGGCGACTCGAGGAGGCAGGAATTGCATGAGTATCGATATAGTTTCAATCCGCGCCCCCGTGCGGGGGGCGACACGCTCACGATCGGAAAGTCTACCGTTCCCGTTGGTTTCAATCCGCGCCCCCGTGCGGGGGGCGACGCAGGCAGTCACAGATCCATAACAGCCCGCGAACGTTTCAATCCGCGCCCCCGTGCGGGGGGCGACTAACGGCATCCTTCTGGCTCATTTCAAGCTGGCAGTTTCAATCCGCGCCCCCGTGCGGGGGGCGACGTAAAATCCAAAGCGGAAACCGTATCGGAGGTAACGTTTCAATCCGCGCCCCCGTGCGGGGGGCGACATTGCCTCAGCACTTTTCGGGATAAAAGAATTTATGTTTCAATCCGCGCCCCCGTGCGGGGGGCGACTTTAAAACGGCTTAAAAACGATTTTTAGCTTGAGTTTCAATCCGCGCCCCCGTGCGGGGGGCGACGGCATAAATCTGTTCCGCCGCAGATACAGCAATCTGTTTCAATCCGCGCCCCCGTGCGGGGGGCGACAACTTTACGAAATGTTCACGTTCCCCGGCGTGAAAGTTTCAATCCGCGCCCCCGTGCGGGGGGCGACGGATTCGGACGGCTACTTGCTACTCAAACGACTTTGTTTCAATCCGCGCCCCCGTGCGGGGGGCGACCGCCCATGGTATTTTATCACTCCTCAAATCCGCGTTTCAATCCGCGCCCCCGTGCGGGGGGCGACAACCTGTGTAGCGTTGAAACCCTGCTGGGTAGTGTTTCAATCCGCGCCCCCGTGCGGGGGGCGACAAAATGATGCCCTCCGCGCTGCTGTCATTCGACGGGTTTCAATCCGCGCCCCCGTGCGGGGGGCGACATCAACGCTCCGGTTGTGGTAACGATCGGGTCTGGTTTCAATCCGCGCCCCCGTGCGGGGGGCGACTGCCGTTTTCACGGCAAAAAGCCTCTGATTTTATGGTTTCAATCCGCGCCCCCGTGCGGGGGGCGACACAAATTGGATGGAAAAACCGATTTCACCTTTCCAGTTTCAATCCGCGCCCCCGTGCGGGGGGCGACGTCGCATCCATCAAGACCCGTATTGAGGCCGAAAAGTTTCAATCCGCGCCCCCGTGCGGGGGGCGACCTCAAGCTATGGCCGCCGGGGCGCTACGGGGTGTTTCAATCCGCGCCCCCGTGCGGGGGGCGACAGCCCATTGTTTGGGGCGTGGTGACCGTTATGGGTTTCAATCCGCGCCCCCGTGCGGGGGGCGACAGCAAATTTGCCTAAAAAGAATCAGATGGAATGCAACAAAGTGACGAAAAATTAACAGATTTTTCGAGGAAACTTCCGGACAGGGACTGCTGCGCGGCAATATCACGGCAATACCCTTTAAAATTCTGGTGCGAACCATCCCGGGATCGGCTGTGAGCATCCGCTTCGCACTCAAAGAATGAGGGGGCCTTCCGGCGCGTAGGACGCCTTCACGCCGAAATGCTCCACTTTATTCTCGTAACGGTTCCCGAGATAATAAAACCGCAGGCTATCTTTATCCGGATCCATGATTTTACAGAGCTTAGCTTGCAGGGCGCGACACTGCGCGGCGTCCAGCAAGCATTCAAACACAGAATTCTGCACACGCTGGCCGTAATTAACGCATTGCTTTGCGATTTGCCGCAACCGTTTCTTTCCGGCGGCGTCTTCCGTATTCACGTCATAGGTGATCAAAACCAACATAAAGCGTTCACTTCCATAAAAAGGGTGGATAAGCGTCCAGGTCGCCGCGGATGGATCGGGCCAGCAACAGGGCTTGTACGTAAGGAACCATGCCCCACGGCAGTTTATCCCCAAGGAACGGATGCTTCAGCGTCTCCCGTTTCTTTTCCTGCCAATGTTTCAGGAAAGAACGCCTCCCGGCATCATTCAATAACACCGCGCCGCTTTCTTCAAACTGAAAATCGGATGCTTTTACGATTCGGTTATTGATAAGCGTTAGCACGAAACGGTCAGCCATACAGGGGCGAAGCTCTTCCATCAGATCGAGCGCCAGCGAAGCCCGGCCGGGCCGGTCGCGATGCAGGAAGCCGACATACGAATCGAATCCAACGCTTTCCAGCGCAGACGCACAGTCAAGCGCCAGCAGGCTATAGGCAAAGGACAACAACGCGTTGACGGTATCCAGGGGCGGGCGACGGTTCCGGCCTTGAAAACAAAAGTTTTTTTTATCTCCAAGGATCATTTCGTCAAAGACCTTAAAATAAGCGTTTGCGCCGACGCCTTCCAGACCGCGCAAACGATCTGGATCCGCCGATTCCTGGACCTGAGGCAGCAGTTCATGGATCTGCCGCGAGGATTCCGAAAGGCGTTCCGCATCCACCCGCAGGCCGTGATCCCTGCGGGTGCGTTCGATGCTCCAACGGCTGTTAAACAGCTTCCCGAAGATCATCATGCGGCTGATTTGACTGCTTTGCGCGGGATTGTCCGCGATCCGGTATTGCTCCCGGCGAAGGTACACATTCCCGTTGCTGCGTCCACAGCTGCGGGCAAGGAATTTCCCGCGGGGCGTACAGAAGGCAAACCCGATCTGCCGTTCTGCGCATGCGCCGAGCAGCGCCGGGGATGCTCCGGCATAAGAAAACGTGACGACATTTTGCAGGGTATGAAGCGGATACCGCGCCGCGACCTGTTTCCCCCGGTTTGCAAGGATGTTTTCGCCGTCCAAAGAAAGGTAAATATCCTCAGACATGACGAAAAGCGTATTGAGCAGCTGCTTCATGGTTCCTCCTTCAGCGCGTCGGCGAGATAATCGGCGACCTTTTTCGCCCGCAGCAGTTTTGGCAGGCAAAGATCCTTGAGCGAACAGGCGTTGCAGGCCTTTGTCGGTTTGACCCGAGGGGTATATTGCTTTTGAAACAGGTCGTGCATTTCCGCCAAACAGCCGCGCACCTGCTGGCGAAGCTCCGGCGTGAACGGGACCGCCAACCGGTGGCGCGTTTCGCCATAATACAACGCGCCTTCCGGGATCTCACAACAAAGCATTTCCTCCAAACACATCGCCTGCCCGCAGAGCTGCAGCTTGTCCGCATCGTTTTCCTTTGGCTTGCCGCGTTTATACTCGACCGGATACGGTTGCCACAGCCCTTCTTTTTTCCGCAGGGGGATCCCATCCACGGCGCGGCGGAACTCGACCACGTCGCATTGCCCGGTAACGCCTAACGCTGCGGAATGGATCGCCAGCCCGCGGACGGTCAGACGGTCGCCGCGGCTTTCCGGAAAGCCGGTATCGTGCGCATGTTCATGCATCAAACTGCCGTCGACCGTGCGGAAATTTTCCGCCCACTGGTTTTCGATATGGATCAATGCCCATTGACGGCGGCAAAACCGGAAATGCTGCAAGCCGGACAGCAGGAGGGGTTCGTTTTCCGGTTGGTTCATGCCATCCGGGTACAGGTAACGCCTGCGGGAAGGGCGGCTTCATCCACTTCGACGACATAATCATGGAAGCTGCGGGCCGGGGTGTTTGCTTCCGGATCCGTGCGGCGCACGGAAACGCTGTCGAACAGCTTATAAGCAGGGGCGCAGCCCAGTTCTTTTTCATGCTGGAAAACGATCAATTCCCGCACCGCCATTTTGCCGCGCGCGGCGGAGTGGTCATGCTCAAACATATTGAGGATCGCCTCCCACAGCAGTTTGAGGTCGTCCTCGGAGAACCCGGTCGTCTTACGCGCGAGATTGGCGGAAACATAACCTTCGCACCGGTATAAACCGTAGGGGATAATGTATTTGCGGCCCATTTCGGTACCTTTGCGTTCGGCGTCAGCTGCGGTGGTGATCGCAACGCGGGTGATCGTGACCTCCTGCGGGACGACGGGCTCAATGCTCTGTGCAAAACCAAGCTGTACCGGGCCGCGTACCTGTCCGCAGTTCAATGCATTTTTGGCGAAGGTGGTCATGACCGCGCCGAAGGTTCGGATATCGAAAAAGTGTTCGCACATCCAGTCGCGCAATTTTTTATCCAGCTCAGGGTCTTCCTTCTTCTTTGCTTTCACGTTTTTTTCGGTCACGCCTAATGCGTCGAACGCTTTTTGGTCGCTGGAATTGAGCGGCACGCCTTCTTTAATATAGATGCCATAGTTGTCGCAGCCGTCCTTGACCATTTCAACGTAGTTGCGGATCTTCCGCTTCAGGCAAACGTCCGTCACAAGCCCGAGCCCGGTTTCCGGATCGATCCGGGGCATATTCCCGGCGTCCGGGTCGCCGTTGGGGTTTCCGTTTTCCACATCGAACAAAATGACAAATTCATAACGGTTTTTGATCGGGTCACGCATTTTCAGAGTCCTCCTTTTTCTGATACCGGGCTTGTGTTTCGTGATAATAGCCGAGCTGGAAAGCGCCCTGCTGGGGCAGGCTCAGCGGCTGGGATGGGAATTGATCGTCAAAAACATCCAGCAGTTGGGCGATCTGTTTTTCATAATAAACGCGCAGGCCGCCTTCCAGTTTCCGCAGATGCTTTTGGGATAAATTCAGAAGAACCGGGAAAATATGCCCGGGCATGGAGGATGCGGAATTGAAATAACGGTCTTTGATGGTTGCGTTGATACCGGGGTTGGCGGCGGACTGGACGGCCTCCAAAACCGCGAAAAGCCGCCCAAGGGTATAGTAAGGATTTTTACTGTCAGGGATTCGGGACACGGTTAAAACCTCCTCGATGTCAGGGTGGGGGCGCTTGAGATAATAGGCTTTGATGATGGCGGCGCGGCCGCGTGTAACTTTGCGTTCGGCACGGATACGCAGGAGCGCGTTGTTCAACAGCGTAGCGGGATAGGGTTCGTCCAGCAGGATGGAACGAAGCGCCGCGCCCGCCATATTGGGGGAAGGCGACTTGTCCCGCGCATTCTGGTTCACGGTTTCACTGAGCAATTTCCAAAGGGGAAGCGTGCCGAATGGGTCGAATTCCGGTTTTACGATTTCCAGCCGGTCATAATGCGCCTGTACATTTCGCAGGAACGCGCCGAAGCTGTTTGGCAGGAAGAAGCGAACGGACAGCCGCGCGGCGTTTGGGGCCAGCCCGAGGATATAAAACGGGCAGTTCGGATTCAACAGCGTTTGGTTGAATCGGATATGCTCCCCACGCAGCAGTGCGTGCACCTTTTTGCGAAGGTCGTCTTCGCTGTAGGTGTTGAGGAACGAGCAGAGAGCGTCCTGATAAGCCGGGTCGCCTCCTTCCGCCCAGCAAACGACAGTGGTATCGCCGACTTGGAAGACGTGTTCGCGGCCTGCCAACAGGTCGTTGAGCGCGGCGGTATATGCGAACGCCGCATATTTTCCGGTCGGCGCGTTGAAGTTTTGCTCCCGGCCATAGGAGCAGAACGCGGGGGCGTTAAAGGATACCAGCGCCGCGCCGGAGGACTGCGCGCCGGGCACGCCTTTGAGCGATGGGTGAATTGCCTCCACCGGTCCGTGCTGACCGGTCACAAGGCAGGTCATGGCCGGGCCGTCGCCATCCGCGTTATAATAGGACTGCCACGCCTGCTGGACCGCAGGGTCATCATGGACAAACTCGCCTTGAAACTGGAATATAAGGTTGACCCCGGCGGCTATATCGTCGAGAACATCCTGCAAAGCGGGATGCTCAGGCGTTTTTTCGGGTTCCCAATGCCGGAAAAAAGACAGCAGCGCGCGCGCCGGTGCGGAATCTGCTTCCGACAGGATACGCTCATGCAAAGCTTTGCTGGCTTCAAAGCATTTGCGGGTGCGGGCGGGCTTCCCCTTGTCGTCATAGCCCAAAAAGTAGGTGGCGTTGTCGCAAAGGAAATTTGCCTTGATATTGACCGAACGCTTATACGGTGCGGGAAGTTCCATGGGCTGCGGCGCCATGACTTTTTTATTGCCGCGCTCCTCCTCCAACCGGACAGAGGCCGCGCGGAGCAGTTGCCCCTGTTCGTCAATGGTCAGCGCGTAGGAGACCTTGACGTGGTTCCAGCCGAAGGACGGAAGCTTACTATCGGCGAGCAGGTCTTCATAATGCCGGGTCAATGCCTGCAGGATCATCCTTTCACCTCCTCACTGTCGCGCGGCGGGACATGGAGCACGCCGTCCTGAAGGGATGCCCGGAAAAACAGCGGGCGGATATCCTCCGGGTTGGAATAGTCCATGTCGTAGAGCATATAGCCGAGGTCGCGTTCGCCGCGCAGTTCGTCCGGACAGGGCGGAATCTCGGCGCAGGGCATGACCTGTGCCGGGAATTCACGGCAGCCTAAATAGGGCTGGCTGTAGGCTTGCCCTTTTGCGAGCCGCCGGGTCACAATGTCCTGAAATTTCCCTGGGTTATCGCCCGGGGAAGCTTTTTCCGGGACGATATCGAAATGGGCTTCGATCACATAATGGACATCGCGAAGCAGCAGGGAGGCGCGCTGCTGGATCTCCTGCTGTGTGACCAGATACAGGTCGCCCTGCCCGCGTTCCATGGCGGTTTTGACCGAGCGGGCGGGGATGGTCGACTTGACCTCGTTCCGCCGGATGTTGGTGAAACGGATTGACGACAGTACATGGATGCGGTCAATGACCCAACGGATTCCGGGATGCCAATAGATGCTTTCGATCAGGCCGCGGGCGGCGGACGGGGTTATTACGTCATAGCTTACCCGTTCGGTCTTCATCTCTGGCCTTGTGAAGCAGGCAAACTGCCCTTTCACTTCGATGCAGATAGGCATACTGCAAAACTCCTTTCCGGGGAAAGACGGAATCGTCTTTCCCCTATGTTATTTGGAAAGCAGGGAGAGAGGTAATCCTGCTTTGAACCTTCGGTTCTTCCATATTCATCATTATACGACAAAATTTTGAATGTGTCAATATTTCCTCATATATTTCTATAAATTTTAATAAAAAGGGGTTGAAATTTAAAGGGAAAACATATATAATATATTATGTCGCATAGTGCGTGGATTGAAATATAGATAGATACGAGGAAGTTTTGAAAAAGCAAGGGGAGGCAAAAACCTCCCCTTTTGCGTGCTTTTTAAATGATAAAATTTGCCTCCACGGTCAGTGGAAGTCCGGTTTCCTCCGAATAAACCGAGAGATTAAGCAAAATCGCACTATCCGTACCGACTGGCTCCAGCAAGCCGTTTGCGCACAGCTGATTGAAGTGATTCGAATACACAGACACGCCGAACTGTCCCAGATCGCGGAACAGTTCCCGGGAGCGTTCGCCATCCCGCAGACGTTGGACGAGTGGTGCGCCGTCACCCAGCGGGATATACACGGTGCGCGTATCCTGTTCGATCAACCGGAATTTTTTCGCGACGGTGCGGAACGGAAATCTTTCCGTTTGGATCGTGGGCAAAATATTTTTCGTGTCCAGCGCCCGCGCGCCCTTGAGTTTAAGATACTTCTGGAAATACGATTCAATCGCGGCGGGATCGGAAATATCCGCATATTCCTCCATGACCTCGCACCCGGCGGCAATCGCAGCGGAAAACAGCTCGGGCGGGGCGGTCTCCCCTTGAAAGACGGTCACGACGCTTTCGGAAGCCGGATTCTTACCGTTTCGGTTACACCGTCCGGCGGCCTGCAAGATGGAATCCAACCCGGCGGTCTCCCGGAACACGCGCGGGAAATCGACATCGACCCCGGCTTCGATCAGCGAGGTCGACACCACCCGGCACGGCAGTCTGTCATCGAGCCGCTTCCGGATCGTCGTCAGGACGGCTTTGCGGTGGTTGGGGGTCATAAGGGTCGACAAATGGAATGCGCCTTCCCCGTGGATGCTTTGATAGACCTGCTGCGCATTTTTGCGGCTGTTGACGATACAAAGTACCTGCTCCGATTCCAAAAGCCGTCCGGCAAGCTCGGCCCAGGAAAGCCTTCCGGCTTGCTCGAACCGCACCCGCCGGAATACCGGATCGCGCGGGATGGAAGCGTCGCAAAGCTCCGGGATCGGTACGCCGGGCAAGAACTCCTGAAACAGCGGCGACAGAGCGGGCTGGGTGGCGGTACACAGCAGGGCGGTGACGCCATAGCGGGCGACGAGCTGAGCGATCGCCGACACGCAGGGCCGCAGATAGGGCAGGGGAAGCATCTGCGCCTCGTCAAAAATAATGACGCTGTCCGCCAGATTGTGCAGTTTCCGGCACTGCGAAGACCGGAACGAATACAGCGATTCAAAGAACTGTACGGCGGTCGTCACGACGACGGGCATGTCCCAGTTTTCGGTCGCGCGCATCAGGCGCTGCGCTTCCGGGGTGGCGTCGCCTTTCTCGTCGGTCTCGTAAATGAAATTGGAATGATGTTCCAGTACCACGTCCGCGCCAAGGATCTTGCGGAAGGTATCGGCGGTTTGCTCAATGATGGAGGTATAGGGGATCACGTACACGATCCGGCGCTTCCCGTGGGCGCAGGCGTGCCGTAGGGCAAAGGCTAGGGATGCAGTCGTTTTTCCGCCGCCGGTGGGTACGGTCAGGGTATAAAGCCCGGGCGTTTGCGCGCCGCCCTGTTCGATGCATTGCTGTAAAATTTCACAGCGCAGGCGGTTGACCTCGCTTTCGGGCGGGAACCATTGGGCGGTATGGGCTTCCAGCCGCTGGAACAGGGTTTCCACCGAGACGGCGCACCCGCGCGGGGGCGCTTCGCCGGCCATGAATTGTTCGGTGTCCAGAAAATCCGCGTCCACGAGGCAGGAATACAGCATGCGGGTAAAGAAGAACGCGTCGAGCTGGCCGTGCTTTCCGCCAAAGGGGGGCTGTTTTGCCTGCGGGAGCGTGACTTCCTGCTTCCATGCGCCATAGGGAAGCAGCCGGCCTTCGGCGGCGCGGTTGAACCTGCCGAAAAAGGTCGGTTTATCGGGATCGTCGTCGGGGATACCGCCGTCTGGCAGTCCGCCGTGGTGGCCTGCGACGCAGAAGGCCGCGACGATGTGATTGCGTTGGGCGCATTCAAACGCACCGGCGGTCGCGTGGTCGACACGATCCCCGCCGCGGACCCGTTTCTGAAAGCCTTCGGAATATTTCCCAATATCATGCGCCATACCGGTAAGCGCGCCGAGGTCGGCGGCACCGAAGGGAGCGGCAAAGCGGCTGCATAGTTCGGCAGTCCCGGTGAGGTGATCCAGAACGGATTGGTCGCGTTGATCTTCGGAACGATGGGCGATATATTCCATGGGGGTACCCTCCTGTGAATGTTTGATAATACGATTATAATGCAGTCGAGGGGATCGCGTCAACCGCCAAAAATCGACGCGTACCGGCGAAAGGCGACGCGTCCTGCCAACAAGAGGACGCGCGCGGACAAAAAGCGACGTATCCCGTCAAACAGGAATACGTTCTGACAAAAGGCGGCATACGCCGTCAAAATACAAAATATACGTACCGGATCTCAGGACATTTCATTCTGCTGGCGATATTCGGTGGGGGTCATCCCGGTACGGTTTTTGAAGATCTTGGAGAAATAGCTTGGCGTATCATAGCCGCAGCGGGTCGCCACGGTCTTCAGCGGGAGGGTCGGGTCGTCGAGCAGTTTTTTCGCGGCGGCGATCCGCAGGTCGTTTAAATAATCGACGAAGCTCATCCGGAATTGCTGTTTGAAAAGCCTGCTGAAATAAAACGGGCTGAAACCAACCTGCTCGGCGAGCTGGTTCATTGAGATCTCGTTCATGTAATTTTCAGCGAGGAAGGCTTTCACGAAGCCCATCACCTGTTCCACGCGGGTGACTTCGCTTTTGGCGGGAGCGGCGGGGGGCGGAGGCTCGGCGGCGGGGCTGCGGAACCGGTTGACGATCTCAATAATCTCCTCGTCTTCCACGGGCTTGAGCACATAATCCTGTGCGCCGAGCCGCAGCGCGGTCTGGGCGTAGGAGAACTCGTCGTAAGCGGTAAGGAACACGATCCGGCAGTCCGGGTTTTGTTCCCGGATCCGCTTAGCGGCTTCAAGGCCGTTCAGCCTTGGCATTTCGATATCCAGGATCGCCAGCCTGCACCGCCACAGGCTGGCGATCTCGACGGCGCGCTGGCCGTTTTCGGCCATACGCACCTCGACACAGCTGCCAAAGGTCTGTGTGAGCAGCCGTGCGATGGCGTTGCGCTCATATTGTTCGTCATCAGCCACCAATATCTTCAAGATCATCCCTCCCCTGTGGGATCACGATTTTGACGCATGTTCCATGATTTGGGTATGAATAAAGCCGCAGCTGGCTGTCCGGGCGGAAATGCCGCAGCCGGCTGCGCACGTTTTGAATGCCGATATGCCCGTCGTCTGGCGGGGGGACGGCGGCTTGCAGCTGGCAGAGCTGGCTGCGGTCGATCCCGCGGCCATTGTCGGTGATGCAGATGGTCAGCCCATCCGGGCGGAGGCGCAGGGTGATGCGCAGCCGCCCGTCCGCGACGGTATCGCGCAGGCCGTGAATAATCGCGTTTTCGACGAGGGGCTGTAAGGTGTAAGGGACGACGAACACGGATCCCGGATCGAGCTGCGGATCGATCCGCCAGCAAAATCGGAGCCGGTCGCCGAAACGGATCTCCTGAATCCGCATGTAATCATTCACGCATTTGATCTCGCGCGCGAGGGTGACATAGGGCGCGTCGGTGTCAAGGCTGTAACGGAACAGCCGGGCGAGCGAAACGATCAGCCGTTCGGTGGTTTCGGCCTGTTCTTCGCGGGCGACGCGGGAAATGATGTTCAGGGTGTTGAACAGGAAATGCGGCTTGACCTGGCTTTTCAGCTTGGCGTACCGGGCGGCTTCCAGCTGCTGGCGGATGCGGGCGGCCTCCTCGGCCTGCAAATGCAGCGCCTGTTCCAGCTCGCTCTTCTCGCGCAGGGCGAGTACGAGTTCCCGTGTGGAGCGTTTCATGGTATTGAAGACGCGAATCAGCTGGGCGGTCTCGTCCTCGGTCTGCACGGGGATATCCGGAACGTCGAAATCTCCGGCTTCCAGCCGCTGCATTGCGGCGACGATCTGCTGTACCGGGGCGAAAAATACCGCTCCGATCAGGTACATCATCAGGCAGACGGCGAGGATATGGAGGGTCGCAAACGCAACGACGCCGCTCTGGAGCAGGTCGTTGACCTGCCTGCGGCTGGCGGCGTACAGATCCTGCCCGCGGCCGATCTCCTGCATCAGCAGTTCCGGGATATATTTCTGGATGTAGCCGCTGATCGTCTCGTTGGCGGCGAAATAGCGGCGTCCGGGTTCTTCGCCGCTGTCCTGCGCCAGCAGGGCAAGGATCTGGTCTGCTTCTTCCATATAGGCGGCATAGCCGGAGGCGATCGCGTTCACTAACAGGTATCGCTCCCGCTCATAGGCGGAGAGCTTGGCGGTCAGCTTGGCGAGGTAGCCGTCGGCCTCCTGTCTCAGCTGCTGGAATTCCAACAGCTTGCGGCGGGAAGCCGGGCTGCGGCGGGTGGCGCTTTCGAGCGCGTGGTCGGCGGAGGTGAACGCGTCGCTGAAGGCGACGATGTTGTAGTAATCCTGAAGCCGTTTATCGACGAGATCCATGGAGCGGTTGAACAGCGTGCCGAGCACGAGCAACGCGGAGAGCGCCAGCAGCAGGCAGCCGATCAGGCAGCAGCAGAGCTTTGCCCGCAGCGGGAAACGTTTCCAACTCATGGTATCACCTTTCTTTATGGGCTATGCGGCGCCAGGGCTCCATCCGGTGAGAAACCGGAGTTAGCCCTGCGGCGGGATTTTTGCCGGGTAAGGCGGACTGGGGCCTGTCAAGGGCGGCAACGCAGCCATGCGGAGATCCGGCGCAGGGGTGGCTCTGATTTCGGTCCGGATGGGGCATTAAGGCGGCGCGCTGTCTAAGATCGACCGTACCAGTTCCTGATAGGGCCCGGCGTAGGCTTCATACAGCGGCAGGACGGCCTGCTGGAACCGTTGTTTTTCCTCTGGCGGCAGGCTGACGACGGTGACGCCGTTTTGTTTGACGAGCGTTTCGGAGGCATGTTCCCGTTCGGCCCAAAGCGAGCGTTCGACCATAGCGGACTCCCGGGCGCATTCGCGGACGATCTGCTGATCGGCTTCGGAGAGTTTGTTCATGGTGCGGCTGCTGGCGAGCTGCATTTCGGGCACGCGGGTATGCTCATCAAGCAGGTAATAGCGCGCGGCTTCATAGTGGCCGGTCGACTCATAGGAGGGCCAGTTGTTTTCGGCACCGTCGACGGCGCCGGTTTTGAGGGCGGAATACACGTCGCCGTAGGGCAGGGGGACGGGGATTGCGCCGAGCAGCTTGACCATATCCATCATGAGCTGGGATTCCTGCACGCGGATCCGCAGTCCGGCGAGGTCCTCGAGGGTACGGATCTCGCGGACGGCGTAAAAGCTTCGCGCGCCGGAATCGAACCAGGAGAGGCCGGTCAAGCCGGAGCCGGAAACGCTGTTGAGGAAGGCGTCGCCGATCTCGCCGTCGAGCACGGCCCACATATGGCAGGTATCGCAATAGAGGTAGGGGAGCTGAAGCACGTTCAGGGAGCTGCTGACCTCGGCAAGCGAGGAGAGGGAGACCCGGGTAAAGTCGACGCCGCCGAACTGAAGCTGTTCGAGTACGGAAGGCTCGTCGCCCAATTCGCCCAGGGGGCAGACTTCGATTTGGATCCGTCCGCCGGTGCGTTCCTCGACGGCTTCGGCAAAATACCTTGCGGCCTGTGTCGTCGGGTAATCCTCGATCTGATTCTCGGCGTATCGAAAGATGAACTCTGGAGCAACGTCCTCTGTCTCGGGGCTGGCCGCGCAGCCGGACATCCCCGCCAGCAGGAGCGCAGCCGCGGCCCCTACGAGTGCGGCCTTCCAGGCGCGCCCCGCGCCAGAGGGCTCTGCCCTCTGGACACCCGCCGAGGGCTCTGCCCTCTGGACTCCCGTTGGGGGCTGTGCCCCCAAACCCCGAGATGCTAACGCATCTCTTTCTCGCCTGCGGGCGGGACGGGGGATCTTGGCCTGCCGCCGTCCGTTCATGCGCTGCTGACCAGCCTGCCAAAAGGACGGCAGGCCGGTCGGCTGACTGCGGTGCTGAAAAAACGGTTTGCGGGTGGTTGCCCGGTCAGGCCGCGCGATCATGACAGGATACAGCCAAAGGGCTCGTGCCGCTGCAAAGCCCCGGCGCATTTTCGGTTACAATAGACGCAGGCGCGCAGCTCGTTTTCACGACCTTCCGCAACCTTTTTCAGCCATTGGTCGTCGGCATTGAGCTGACGGCTCATCGCGGCAAACTGGATCCGTCCGCTTGCAAGCGCCTGCTCGATGAAAGCGGGGGTTTGCAGCTTGCCCACGCCGCAAATGGGCAGATGGGTCAGCGCGCGCACCGCGTCGGCATAAGGCAGGAAACAGCCTTCCTCCCGGAAATAGGGATGCTGCCGTACCGGAATCGTATCGGACAACGCGGAATGGTTCGCAAGGCTGACGTGGAAACTGTTCACGCCATTTTGCTCCAGCAGCGGGACGAACACCGGCAGTTCTTCCAACAATACTCCCGCATTCCCGTAGTGGGGTTCGTCCTGCCGGACGGCGAGCTTGTATTCGATCGGGATGGTATCGCCGGCCGCCTGACGCACGCGCTGTACGGTCGCTGCGGCAAAAGACGCGCGGCCTTCTACGCTGCCGCCCCAGCGGTCGGCGCGGTGGTTGAACACGGCGGAGGAAAACGCCCCGTTCAGGCGGTCGCCGTGGATCTGCACCATGTCAAACCCGGCGTCACGGGCGGCGCGGGCTGCGTCGGCGTAGCGGTCCAGCAGTTGTTCGATTCGGGCCTCGGGCATGTCGGACACATACCCGGCGACGGCGTCGTTCATGTACTGCCGCACTTCATCAGGGCTGAACTGCCCGCTCTTCAGCCGTGTCATGACCTCTTTCACGTCATAGTCGCCGCCAAACAGCTGCGCGGATACCTTTGCGCCTTCCTGATGCAGTAGCGCGACCAGCCGGGCGGTCTCCTCGCGGCCTTCCGGGGTATGCAGATGAAAGCCGGTTTCATGGAATGTCGGTTCGATTGAAAGATCGCCCAGCACCAGCAGCCCAACGCCGGAAGCAGCGATCCGCCGCAGTTTTTCGGCTTGTTCTGCGCGGGGCAGGCCCATCGTGGTGGGCGCGAATACGATCGCGTTCGGGAAGGTTAAACCACCGATCTGGCGCGGTTGGAAAATGGATGGATACTTTGACATTTCGGGTTTCCTCCTGACAGGGAGATGAAAGGGGCTAAAAAGCCCCCTTCATCGAAAAAGCGTGTGTTCATGTTTGCCGCGTAGGCAGTGGATCAGATCCCGGCGCCGGGAGCCTCGGAGACGGGAGGAAGTGCGGCGGGCTTCGATTCGTCGTTGCCGTCGCCTTCATCGCGGTCGCCGCCTTCATCGCGGTCGCCTTCGGTGCTGCCGTCTTCGGTGCTGCCGTTTTCGTTTTCATCGTCGCCTTCGGTGTCATCGCGGTTGCCGTTGTTGTCACCGCTGACATCGTTGTTGCTATTATCGTCTTTTTCACCGCCGCCGCTTGGATCGGGGATGTCATTCGTATCCTCGTCATCTTCTGCGGGATCGTCGCTTACATCGTCTGTATCCTCGTCCAGCATCTTGCTGGATTTCTGATCGTAAGCGTTTTTGGCATCGGTAAAGACGGATTCCTGTTTTTCGCTCCAGGCGATCAGCGAAGCCTTTTCCCCATCGCGGATAAAGCCTGCCGTGCAAAGTCTGCCAGCCGCGTCAGCGAATTCGGCCTTATATTGCGTGAACAGTGCGTCCGCTGTCGCTGTCTCTGGGGTCGCGTCCCTGTCGCCATAAAGTGTTACAAGATCTTCCCACGGGAGGTAGATCATGCTGCCGTGTGTCGCTCCGGGATTTGGATCGCCATTGGGCTTGGAAGCCGATGCCTTGATGGTTGCAAGCGGGGCTTCGATCTGCGGCATACGGATACCGCCCAATGTGTTGCCATAAGCATCGGTTTTGCCGACTTCGATTCGGATATTCGCCGCGCTTGGCATGGTAAAGCTCTCGTCCTTGAGCCGCTTCACCAGATTGTCCAGAGCTCCGCTTACGATCGGATCGAGCTGAAGCTCGCTTTCATACTCGCCTTCAGCATAATCCTTATCGGTCACTTCTGCATTCTTGGTGTTCGCCTTTGTCATTTCCGCAAAGTTGGGGAGGATCGGCGACATCGGGTCGGCGTGCGGGGCGCCTGCAACCTCATACAGCCAGAAGTTGGTCTTATCCCCAACCTTCGGATACCCAAACGGGGGCGCGGCTGAGGCTTCAAACTCAGACATAATGGCAACCATCGGCGCGACGGTCGTCGGGAACTCGTTCATGAATGCATTTGCGTAGTTATCCGGGTTATCGATTGCGATCCCAAGCGCGCTGCCTACGATGTTGATATAGCCGTCGAATAACGGTTCGCCGTTGTTTGCCTTTGCAAGGTAAGCGTCAAACCCGTGCAGATAACCGTTCAGGTAGTATGCGGAAGAGCTTTGCGCGGTCAGGATCACCCGCTCGATTTCGTTGTCGCCGAGCATCGCTTTGCCTTCATCGGTGCGAAGCAGGGCGCCAAGCTGGCTGATCACATCGAAGGCGATCGCGTTTTTGTACGCTCCGTCGTACCATGCGAGGTCGGCATAGCGCGTGGCGTCAAACTTTTTGAGCGACTGGATACCGGTGTTGTTGTAGGTCAGGCCAACATAGCCATAGCCTTCTTCCATCAGGTACTTGTAGCTCCTGCGCCACAGGTCTTCGTTTTCATAACCGGCGGTTATGTTCATCAGGTCAACAACGACCGTTCCGTTGAAGGCTGGGGCAGTCGGGGCCGTGGGATCGGGATACCGAACCATTGCGCGCGTCGTATAATCGATATCGGTTTCGACGATCGACAGTTTTTTCCTGGCCTTGTCGTAATTGTAGGCGCTGGCCGTGCCGGACAGGAAGAACTCATGCTCTTCGTATCCGTATTCCTCGTCGAACTTGACCGGCTTTGGATCTTTATCATATTTGGTTTCCTTGCCGTTAGAACAATACATGGAATTGAAGGCATGGCTCTTGGCAATGACGTCATCATGATAAGTGACGCCTGCGTCATACGGCTTCTCTTGGACTTCAAGCGCGCTTGTCATACTGCCTGCAATATCCGACTTTCTCGACACACGGTTTGCGTAAGCGGTCATATACTGCACATCGATCGGGAGGATCCAGCCGGCGGCTGCAAGCTCGTTGAGCTTTGCTTCAAACTGCTGCTTGTATTCGTCTGCGGTATACGGTACATCTGCGATCGGCGTCATGGTGCCGTTCTTTTTGTAGATGTTCAGCGGGACGGATACCTGCGGGGATTGCAGGCCTCCGGTAGCGTTTGCGGTATCTGTGGTGATTGTTGTGATGAACTGGTTAGCAGGCATAGCCGCGCCTTCGGAAGCGACTTTATCCAGCTTGGCCAGCAGGCCGCGCACGAACATATTCGCGTTGATATCGCTGCCGTTCGGCTTAACGCTGTAGGTCTTCGTCTCGGGATCGAACGCAAGATAATTCATGCTGGATTCCGGGCCGCCGGTTTTGCCTGTAACCGCGGTGGAAATGATATCATTGATGGGGAAGGAAGGCGTGTTGTTGTCAGAGTGCGGAACGCCTGCCATTTCAAAATAACCGAGCTTCGGGAAATCCCCGCTGTTGATCGCCGGCTTAAAGACATCCGGATTCATATCGTTTTCGCCGGTGGCATGGAAGAACGGGGTCTTCGTCAAATCCGGAATATAGTAATTGACCGTGCGGCCGTTCGCGTTGAGCGAATAGCCCTCTGTCATCGGGACATTTTTGTCCGACTGGTTCAGCGCACGCGCGCCGCCCTTTGTACCGACCATCGTCATGATACCGTCATAGGGAAGTTCGACGTTTGCGTCCTCAAGCGCCTTATGGAACAGCGCATAGGTGGTCGCATTAAAACCGGACTGGCTCTGCCCGAACAAATAGGTGTTGATCGTCACAGAACTCGGATCCGTGACGTTAAACAACGTCTTCCAGTTGCTGCGATCCTTAGCCGCATAACCGGTTTGCGCAAGGATATCCCACAGGAAACCGGTATCCGTGTTAATGATCTCGGTATCGCGATAGGTACCGGCTTTGTGCGCGTCCAGATTCACGTTATCGCCCGGCGTGTTTTTATCCCGCTTGAAGCTCGAGAAAATATAAGTGTTCGGGCTTGCCCACGAAAGTTCGTTATAATCGGCGCGGCCATACTTCTCGCCAAAGATTTGAAGGGTCTTAATGGTCAGCGGCTTGGAGGAAATGCCAATATAAGCGTCGCCGTTGTTCATGATCATTGCGCCCGCGCGCCGCCACAGCGCTTCGCTGTCAAACTTATCGGTAGCGTTCAGGTTATCGATCCAGACCTTGCCGGTGAAATCGTTGGGGTCGGCCGGGGTACGGACAATGATGCGGTTCGTATACGGGAGACCGGATTGCTTAATACGCAGATCGTTTTCCGGAGCCAGCGCATACAAGCTCGCGGTACCGCTGACAAAGATTTCCTTCTCCTCGTAAACGATTGCCGTTTCGCCATCCAGCACCATACTGTCTTGAAGCTGAATGAAATTGTCGCCACGGCCTTCGACGATTTCAAAGCTCTTTGCCCATTCGGGCGCGACAGCATCCCAAGCCTCGGGGTATTTTGCACTGATGCTCATCGCCGTTGAGTTGAACATGGTTTCCATGTCGCCGGCCGGGGTAACGTCTTCCAGCGTGACGGAACCCATCAAAGACTTCCTGACGGAATCAGCTGCGTGAAAAACGTTCGCTTCGTTGGCTGCGCAGTCGGCCATCCATGCGTCATAGTCTTCCTCAATGATGTATTTATCATTCAGCAGGGACTGTGCCGCGGCGGCAAACGTTGCCTTGTATTCGTCATAGCCGCCCGGATATGCGTCATGGATTTCCCGATCGGTGAAATATACCATACTGCCTTCGGTACCGATTTTTTCCGGATCGACGCCGACGACGTTGTCATAATATTTCGCGACAGGCGCTTCGATCTTCGGGGAGCGCAGACCGCCCGTCCGGTTGCCCCATGAATCAAGGTCGTTGTTCATGACAACGCTTGCAGGCGCGGGGATCCCATCCGTGACCCAAAGGTCGATGTTTTCCAGCGCGGCGGTCACGAACTGGTCAAGATGCACGTCGCCTTCCACGTGGTCGCCTGCATACGCCTTGATATCGCGGGAAGTGCCGTCCGGCTTTGCCGCTGCGATCTCATAGTTGTTCGGCAGGATCGCCGCGGTCGGGCACGCATGGGGCGCGCTCGTGACTTCATACAGGCGGTTCATCGGCGCAGCCGGCACGGCGTAATAGCGGGGGTTCGAGGGGCCTGCCAGCCGCCGGGACGCTTCAAAACCGGACATGATCGCGATATACGGCTCATCGGTCACGGTAAAGGTCGGGGAGGCTGCGATCTTTACGCCGGTAGAAAGCTCGGTAGCCGTCCGGCCGCCGACTGCGCCGACGTAACCATCCCAGATATCCTTGCCGTCGCGGGCGTTGTTGATATAGGGATAGAACACATCCAAATAGGTGTTCAGATAGAAGTGCGACTGGCTTTGCCCGGTCAGGTAAGACCGGCCTTCCGCCTTGATCTTGGCTGCGAGGTCTGCGTCAAACAGCAGCTCCGGCTTCTCCTTGAGCATCGTGCCAAGCTGTGAGATCATATCCCAGACCAGGCCGTTTTCAAAGGTACCGGCGTTCTCCTTTGCCGTCCAGTCTTTGTTTTTGTTCGCGTTGTCGACGCACCAATCCAGATCCGCATAGCGTACCGGGTTAAAGTTCTTCAGGGCCTGCGCGGTCGAAGCCTTCGAGGTCAGGCCAATGTAGATATCGCCGTCGCGGATCATGTTTTTGTAGCTGCGGCGGAAGATATCTTCCAGATCCACGCCCGAGGACGCGTTCAGGATATCAACATAGATCCGCCCGGAGAACTCGCTTGCTTCCGTCGGATAATGGATCAGCAGGCGGGTGGTATAATCCGCGTCCGCGGTCTTGATCACCGGGACGTTTACGCCGTTTGGATGCAGGTCGTAAACATTTGCCGTACCGGTCATCAGGAATTCCTTTTCATAATAGGTACCGGCCTTTTTCGAGCCGTCGCGCGGAGCGGTAGCCGAACCCGGATTGTTCGTGCAGGGGTCGGCCTGATAATACTGCCGGATCAGTTCGGGGATATTGCCGACCGAGCAATACATCGACGAAAACGGGTGGCTGGCCGTCTCGAAGTGATCCGGGTGATGGGTTCGGCTCCCATACTGGAGTTCCTTCACAGAAAAACCGTTCGTGATATCGGTCATCTGCGCAACGATCGCCGCGCGGTCCGGGCTGACCGTTACCGCCGGGTTGGTCGGGCGGTTGTTGCTCCCGCCGCCGCCGCCGACCGGACGGCTGATCGCGCCGCCGCCGGAGGGCTTTTCCTCTTCCTTCTTCTCCTCGGCCGCGGGAGGCTTTTCCTCCTCGGCGGGCTTGGGCAGCGCTGCCGCAACGGTGTTCCCATGCACGCGGGTACCGTTGACCGTTACGCCGTCGGTCACATTGGGGGAAACGTACAGGGTACCGCCGATCACGCCTTCCAGCGAAACGCCGTTCGCGCTGACGTATACGTTGCCGTTCACATTCCCGCGGAAAACGCCTGCGGCATTATAATAGCCGGAGAAGGTGCTGTCCAGCATCGCGACGATCTCCGCGCGGGTCATGGAGTTGCCGCCGCCGAAATTGCCGTTGGAATACCCGTTCAGGAAGCCGTGGGTGACTGCGGCGCTGACCGCGCCGCGCGCCCAGTCGGCGACCTGCCCGCCGTCCTGGAAGCGGTCCAACTCGGACGAGCTGCCCGCCCCGACGCCGAGGGCGTTGGTGAATACGACCGCGACTTCCTGCCGGGTGATCGGGTCGTCGGGACGCATTTTGCCATTCGCGCCGCTTGCGATGCCTGCTGCGACGGCTTTGGCGATATCGTCATAATACCATGCGTCCGGATGTACGTCGGTGAACGCCGAGATATCCGCTTTCACCGTATTGTTTTGCAGGCGGTTCATGATCGCGAACAGCTGTGCGCGGCTCAGCGGCTGATCGGGTGCGAAGCGGTCGGCGGATACGCCGCTGACGAGGCCGTGGTCGACCCACCGTCCGACCTTATCCCGGGCCCAGTGACCGCCCAGGTCGGTAAACGCCGCAGAGGACGCCGCGTATACCGCGTTGGATGCAGGCCCGACGGACAGAGCGCTGGCGGGCGGTATGGTCATGCCGCAAACCATTGCCGCTGTCAAACAGCCTGACAGAAGTCTTTGCAATCGTCTCATTCTGTAGATCCCTCCTGATCGAGATTGTTGTGCCTTGCAGCACGGGACGCTCCGCTGAATCCGCTGACGTGACAGTGCAGACGTATCCTCCTTTTTTGCACTCTGGCATATGGTTTGCAGCTTTTCAGGCAGGTTCTGTCCTTGGTTCTATTGTACCATCACATGGATCGGGGCAAGGCATGTAATATCCGCAACTTTCTAGAACAATTTTGTCATGCACACAAAACCGAAGTTGGAAATTTGTAGGAATTACATAATTTGGGGGTTCCCGGCCGATTCATAGCGGAAGGACGCGACCGGCGGCGCGCGGAGATGCCGCGAAAGGGGCGCCTTTCAAAAGACCGGGATCGCCTGCGGCGTAAAGCGCCCTCTGCGCTGGCCAAAGGGAGAGGCGCCGCCGTCAAAGCCTGTGACGGGGAGGACCGCCCGCGTCAGGGCGGAGGGGACTGCCATCCAGCCGTTTTGAAGATCGCTATAAGCATAAAAAACGCCGCCTCTGCTGCTGCGGCAGGGACAGCGTTTTTTCGGGATTCCAAGCGATACGCACGTTCAGAAAATTTTGCCGATCATGCCCCTTCGTCCCGCCGTCCTTGTGGCGGGACGAAGACGCGCGCGCAAGCGGCTTTGACCGCGCCGATCCCGCCCGCAGGCGAGAAAGGGATTCCAAAGGGACGAGTCCCTTTGGCGCCGTCCGCGCAGGACCGGGGTCCAGGGGCAGAGCCCCGTCGCGCAGGCGAAGCAAACGGCAACATTCAACGTTCGTAAAGCCAACCGCTTTCGGCGGCGATCGCGTCGATCTCGCCGCGCAGACGGTCGAGCCGCTTCTGGAGGGCGGCGCGCTCCGCGTCTTCGACGGCAGGGTCTGCCGAGGCCTCTGCCAACAGGAGCATACGCTCTAAAATATCGCGGATCTCGTCCAGCTTTTGAAGCGCAAGGGGCAGCATCGGCGCGGTGTCGAGCGGAAGGTTGCGGTCTTCAAAGGCTTCCGATTTGCTGTAGTTATCGTCCGGGGTGGGCATGACAAAACCCTCCTTTTCAAAGGATCGCCGACCGACCGGTCGGCGCAGGGGATCAAAACAGATGGAAGGCGCCGATCACGGCGCTGGAACCGAGCGCCATAATGATGCCCGCGGCGATCACGCCCGCCGCAATGGAACAAAACGCCTTCCCACGCTTCATTTGCAGCAGCGTGGCGATCACCGCGCCCGACCACGCGCCGGTGCCGGGCATGGGGATGGCGACGAACAGGAACAGCCCCCACTGGGCATATTTCGTGACCTTGGCGCTTTTGCGGACCAGCTTGTTTTGATACCAGATCGAAAATTTGCTAAGGAGCGGCAGGGTTTCCAACCATTTGAGCAGCTTCGCGCCGAACAGCAGCAGGAAGGGGATCGGCAGGATGTTGCCGGCATAGCAGATCGGGAGCACCTGCCCCCAATGCATCCCGAGGCCAAGGCCGAGCGGCACCGCGCCGCGCAGCTCGACCAGGGGGATCATGGAGACGAGGAACAGGGCGGTTTCGCGTCCGGCTCCGAGCAGCCACTGAAATAAACTATCCATGGAGGTACCTCTTTATGAAAATCATTTTGTCGCGCGCGGGGCGCTTACAGCAGGGGGGCGAACAGCCGCAGCAGCGATGCGGCGATGGACGTAGGCCAGGACACCCGGCGCAGCCATTCGCCGTCGATCTCGCGGCTGACCGCCAGGACCTCTTCGATATCCTCCCGGGCCTGCATGACAACGTCGTTGGCATAAAACACCGTCCCGCACTCGAAATGCATATAAAATGAACGGAAATCCATGTTCATAGTGCCGACAATGGCGATCTCATCGTCCGCGATAATCATTTTCGCATGCAGGAAGCCCGGACGGTATTCATACAGCCGCACGCCCGCCCGGAACAGCTGCGGATAAAACGACCGCGTGACCAGATACACCAGCTTTTTGTCCGGGATGCCGGGGGTGAGGATGCGCACGTCAACGCCCGATTTCGCTGCGACCGTCAATGCGGTCAGCATTTCGTTATCCAACACGAGGTACGGCGTGGTGATATACACATAGCGCCGCGCGGTCGAAATGATCTGCATATACACGGCTTCGCCGACGTTGTCCCGATCGAGCGGCGAGTCGCCGAAGGGCTGCACATAGCCGTCGGCAGGCTGGACGCAGGTTGGACGGAACCGGGTAGTATCCGCCGGGATCTTTTCGCCGGTGCTGAACTCCCACATTTGCAGGAACAGCATCGTCGCGTTGAATGCCGCGTCGCCGCGCATACAGACGCCGGTATCCTTCCAATGGCCAAAACGCACGACATGGTTGATATATTCGTCGGCCAGATTGATCCCGCCCATATAGGCGGTGTTGCCGTCGATCACGCAGATCTTGCGGTGGTCGCGGTTGTTGAGATAGGTGTTGAGCGTCGGCACGAAGCGGTTGAAGCGGACGGCGCGCACGCCGCGGGAACGGATATACTGCTCATAGCGGCTGGGCAGCTTGCCCATCGTCCCGGCATCGTCGTAGATCAGGCGCACGTCGACCCCTGCGGAAGCCTTTTCGGCAAGCACGTCCAGAATGGAATCCCACATCAGACCGGGGTCAATGATGAAATATTCCAGGAAAATGAATTGCTTCGCCTCGCGCAGCTCCACCATCAGGGAATGGAAAAAATCCTCGCCGAGCGGGAAATATTCCGTGGAGGTATTCGACCAGGCGGGCATGCCGGTGATGTTTTCGATATACCGGCATTTTGCCGCATGGCGGGAAAGATCCATGCAAAGCTGGCCGGATGCGGGCTGGCGCTCGGCGTCGTCGAAGCGCGGCGGACGCGGATCGAACCGGTGGCGCAGCTTGGCCTGGTTGAATGGGGTGTTGCCCCAAAACAGATAAAAGATGCCGCCAAACAGAGGGAAGACGAGGATCACCACGATCCAGGCGGTCTTGTAGGCGGGGTTGTCCTCCTTGCGCATCAGCCAAATGACCATGATCACGCTGAGCCAGGTGAACAGGGTGACAAGAACGCGCCAGCGCCCGGTAAGCTGGGTCAATACGGCGAGGAACCCGACGGATTGGAGCAGCATCAGCAGCGCGCCGATCAGGCGGCGATCGCCGAAAAGCCGGCCGAGACGGCGGCGGACACGCGGCTTGAGCGGCCCGGAAGATTTCATGCCAATTCCTCCTCTGAGGATTTTTCAACGGAATACATCCCTATAGTAGTCCATTTTAGAGCATCCGGCGGGAAATGTCAATGAAACCGTTTGTAAACAATTTCTTAGCAGGGCGCGGCATTTTTGGTAACAATGCGGGGATAGCCCCACGTCTTGCGGGGGATGCGGACGGAAAAAGGGCGGTTGCAGCGGGCCGGCGCAGGGCTCGAAGGCGGGAAATGAAGGAATGCGCGGCGAATGATGGCTTGCATCCAGAACAACATCCTTGCGCAGTCCGCTCGGGCGATGCTGGCGCAGGACAATCCGGCGGCGCAGGGCGGGGCTCCGGTAAGGGACCGGTCCCGGCAAAATCTTAAAAATACGGCGACCATTCCCGGGGGCAGAGGTTTTCACATCCGCCCCCCTCTTTTCCTGCCAAACCGGTTTTCCTGCGCAGGATCCCTCCGGTTGCGCCCGATCGGCGCGGTTTTTGTATTCCTGCGGCGGGAGCTCCCGATCGTGTTTTTTTCAAAATACCGGCCGACAAAAGCCTCCGGTTTCTGACATAATAAGCACATACAGACACATCGAAACCACATGGAGGCGGTAATGATGAAATTGTCAGCACAGATCATACAGGAGTATTTGAGCTCGTGCGGCGCCCAGAAACGGCTGGATCCGAAGACGCTGAAAGCGTACCGGATCGACCTGTGCCAATTTGCGGAACACCTGACCACGGAGGGGACGGAGTTTGACCGCAAATCGGTCAAGGCCTATCTTTCTTTATTAAATCAACAATTCAAGCCGCGCACGGTGAAGCGCAAGATCGCTTCTCTGCGGGCGTTTTCCGCATGGCTGGCGGAGGAAGGCCGCCTGCGACAAAACCCGTTCACCGGACTGCGCTTCCGGCTGCGGGAGCCGCTGCTGCTGCCCCGCGCGCTGCCGCTGCGGGTGATCGGCGGGCTGCTGGAGGCCGCGCACCAAAAGCTGCGCCAGTCGTCCGGTACCGGGACAGCCCTGTGCGGGGCTGCCGTGCTCGAACTGCTGTTCGCGACCGGGATGCGCGTCTCCGAGCTTTGCGGCCTGCGGAGACGGGATATCGATCTGGTCGACGGCTGCATCTATATCATGGGCAAAGGCTCGAAAGAACGGGTGATCCAGGTCGTCAATCCGGAAGTGCTCACGCTGCTGCGGCGTTATGCCCGGCTCACCTGCCCGGAATGGAACGAGGCCTTTTTCCGCAACCGCCGCGGCGGAAGGCTCTCCGAACAGTCGGTGCGCCGGATCTTGTGCAATTATGCGAAAATGCTGGGAGCGCCGATGCGGGTCACGCCGCATATGATCCGCCATACGCTGGCGACCCAGCTGCTGGATGCCGACGTGGATATCCGCTGCATCCAACATCTGCTCGGGCATTCCTCCATCCAAACGACGCAGATCTATACCCACGTTGCCGAGGCCAAGCAACGCGATATGCTGCTCCGGAAGCATCCGCGGAACCGGTTTTCGTTCCCCTCCTGCGGCTTCCCGGAGGAGGAAGACGCGCCCTGCCTTCCGGCGGATCCGGTCTGGCTGCCACCGAAAATGATGAATAATACACGAACTTCTGCCGAATGCCCCGAGTGTTTTTCACAAAAGGGCTGACCACCTTTCATGCGGGGCAGACAAACCGCATTTGTCCCGGGCTTCCGATCGGCTCTCAAACGGCCGTTTTCAGGGCGTCAGCGGCGGACGCTCGCCGCATGCGGCAAAATTTCTGGATAAGATCCGCCTTTGCCGTCTGCCTGCGGGGCGCCAAGCGTCCCCTTGCCGCTCCTATTGGGCAGGCGGCTCCAACCCGATTTGCAAACGTGCGTTTTTCGGAGATTTCATTGACAGCTGGGACGGCTGGCCGCAAGACCCGCTGAAATAAAACAAACCCCGCAGCTGAAAACAGCTGCGGGGGACTTTGGAGCGGATGAAGGGAATCGAACCCTCATAGCCAGCTTGGGAAGCTGGAGTTTTGCCACTAAACTACACCCGCGAACAATCTTTATTATACGCGCCTTTGGCGGTTTTGTCAAGCGCTGGGAAAGAAGTTTTTTTCAAGTTGACACATGGGATTGGAACGGTTCGGCGTCAGCCCCCTCCCGGGGGGCAAAAAAGCGCGGCCTACGCCTCGCGCGGGTTGGGAATGCCTGCGAAAAATGGCGAAATCGTGCTTTCGCAGGCGCGTATGTGCAGTTTTTACAGAATTTTAACAGAATCCTGCGCGCTTTTGTCAGGAATTTCTTTGCGTTTTCCGAATAAATGGCGTATACTGATACTGAATAGTTCCGTCAATCCAAATCACATATTATGAGGTGTAGCATTTTACATGATGAATCTAGCGATCTTGTTCGGCGGCACGTCCAACGAGCATGAGATCTCGCTGTTATCGGCGGCGGCGATCCTGCGGAATCTGGACCGCGACAAATATCAGATCTTTCCCGTCGGCATCACCCGCGGCGGGGAATGGTACTTATGCAGAGGGGTGGATCCCGACCGGGTCGAGGACGGTTCCTGGGAGCGGGAGCCGGGGCTTGAGCCCGCCGTACTCGCGCCCGACCGGGGCGTGCACGGCCTCTACGCGCTGCGGGAGGACGGCGCGGAAGCGATCCGGCTGGACTGCGTCTTCCCCGCGCTGCATGGCGCGTGCGGCGAGGACGGCGCTGTGCAGGGGCTTTGCGCCCTGGCGGATATCCCCTGCGTCGGCCCCGGCATCGCCGCCAGTGCGAACGCCATGGATAAAAGCCTGACCAAGCGTATCGTGGACGCGGCGGGCGTGCGGCAGGCGGCGTATGCGCTGGTGCTCGCGCCCGATTTTGCCCGCGATCCGGGAGCGGCGGCGCGCGCGGCGGCGGAAGCGGTCGGCCGGTGGCCGGTGTTCGTGAAACCCTGTTCGTCGGGCTCCTCGGTCGGGGTGGCGCGGGCGGACAGCCTGCAAACCCTGGAGGACGGCCTTGCCGAAGCGTTCCGCTGGGACGGCAAGGTGCTGGTCGAGGAATTCATCGACGGGCGCGAGATCGAGGTCGCTGTGCTCGGCAATCTCGAACCGGCCGCCAGCCTTGCGGGCGAGATCGCGCCGGCGCAGGCGTTCTATACCTTCGACGCAAAGTACCGTGACGACAGTTCCAAGCTATACATCCCGGCGCGGATCCCGCCGCGGGCGATGGAGGCCGTGCGCAGCGCGGCGCTGCGGGTCTATACGGCGCTGGGATGCCGCGGATTGTCGCGGGTCGACTTCTTCTGCACCCGCGCGGGGGACGAGATCGTGTTCAACGAGATCAATACTATCCCGGGCTTCACCTCCATTTCGATGTACCCGAAGCTGTTTGCGCACGAAGGGCTTTCGTTCCCGGCGCTGCTCGACCGTCTGATCGGGCTTGCGATCGAGGAGGGCGCGCATGGATAACCGGCCGATCGGGGTCTTCGACTCGGGGCTGGGCGGGCTGACCACCGTCCGCCGCCTGCATGAGGCGATGCCTGCGGAAAGCATCGTCTATTTCGGCGATACCGGGCGCGTCCCCTATGGCGCGCGCTCGCCGGAAACCATCACGCGTTATGCCCGGCAGGACGTCGCCTTCCTGCGTTCCTTCGACTTGAAGGCGATCGTGATCGCCTGCGGCACCGTGTCTTCGGTCGCGCTGGACACCCTTTCGGCGGAAAGCGATATCCCGGTGATCGGGGTCGTGTGGCCCGCCTGCGCGCAGGCGCTGCGCGAGACCCGGAACGGCCGGATCGGCGTGATCGGCACGTCCAGCACGATCCGCTCGGGCTCTTATGAACGGATGCTGCTGACCGCCCGCCCCGAACTGCGCGTGTTCACGCAGCCGTGCCCGCTGTTCGTGCCGCTGGTGGAAAACGGCCGGGTGCAGCGGGGCGACGTGGTGATCGAAACGGTCGTGCGCGAATACCTTTCCGGGCTGAAGGAGGAAGGGATCGATACCCTGATCCTGGGCTGCACCCATTATCCGCTGCTGCGCGGGGTGATCGCCTCGTACATGGGGCCGAGCGTCAAGCTGGTGGATTCCGGTGCGGCGGCGGCGGACGCGGTGCGCACGATGCTGATCCCTGCGGGACGCGGGCGGGGACAGACCCGTTATTTTGTATCGGACGATCCGGCGTCATTCCGCCAGCTGGCGGCGCTTTTCCTCAGCGAGGAGATCGCGCACCCGGCAGAGCTGGTGGACATCTCCTCTTATTGACAGAAAGCGAGGGGCAAGGGAATGAAAAAAGATGTTTGGCTGTCGATCACATCGACGCAGCGCTTCGAGGGCTGCGACGTCGACAAGGTCGATCTGGTCACGGCGGCAAAGATGTATCAGCGCCGGGGGAAGTATTATATCGTGTACGAAGAAAGCGAGCTGACCGGCTGGGAAGGCAGCCGGACGACGGTGCGGCTGAACGGCAAGGAGGCGGCGGTGATCCGGAACGGTTCCTGCCCGTCCGAGCTGTTGTTTTCGGAGAATGAACGCCACGTCGGGCTGTATCAAACGCCGTATGGCGCAATGACGATCTCGATCCATACGTCGAACCTGCATAATACAGTGAGCATGAACGGCGGCCATCTGGTGATCGATTATACGCTCGAGGTCGACAATTCCCTTGTAGGGGAAAACCATCTGGAAATGATCGTAGCCGCAATGCCGGAACCGCCGAAGGCGTGACGCGGGCCGTGCGAAGCGCCGGCGGCGGAAAGTATCCGCCCATGGGAGGAAGCGCCCGCCCTGGGAATCCGTTGTGCGCCGCGGAGCCCGCGTTTGCGGCTGAAGGATAAGGAAAAAACCAATGTCCCGGGCGGTTTCGCGCCGCTGCGGGACGCTGTGAAAGATATTGGAGAGTGACCGATGAATTTAATGGAGAAAGCCCGCCGTCAGGCGGCAGAGATCGTAGGGGCTGCCTACCGCGCGGCGGTACAGGCGGGCGCGCTGCCGGAGGCCGAAACGCCGCCGGTCGTCGTGGAGACCCCGAAGGACGCGGCAAACGGCGACTGGGCTTCCACGTTCGCGATGCAGTGCGCGAAGCCGCTGCGGATGCCGCCGCGCAAAATTGCGGAAGCGATCCGGGAGCAGTTGGACCTGGACGGCTCCTGTTTTTCGAGCGTGAGCATCGCGGGACCGGGCTTTTTGAATTTTACGCTGGGCGCGGAATGGTATGCCGACGCGCTCCGGGCGGTCGAGCAGCTTGGCGCGGACTATGGCCGGACGAAGGCGGAGAAGCCGGAAAAGGTTATGGTGGAGTTCGTTTCGGCCAATCCGACGGGGCCAATGCATATGGGCAACGCGCGCGGCGGGGTGCTGGGCGACTGTCTTGCGGAGGTGCTCGCGTGGGCGGGCGACGACGTGACGCGTGAATTTTATATCAACGACGCGGGCAATCAGGTGGACAAATTCGCGCATTCGGTCGAGGGGCGCTATATCCAGGCGCTGAAGGGCGAGGACGCGATCGAATTCGACCCGAGCTGGTATCAGGGCGGGGACATCCGCGAGCTGGCGGCGGAGCTTGTGCGGCTGCACGGGGACAAGCTGCTGGAACTGCCTGCGGAGGAACGGCGGAAGGCGATCGTGGAATACGGCCTCCCGGCGAACATTGAAAAGATGGAGCGCGACCTGGAGCGCTACAAGATCCGGTACGACGTATGGTTCCGGGAATCGGGGCTGCATGACAGCGGGTTTGTGGCGGACACGGTAGCGCTGCTGGAACGGGCGGGCGCGACGTATGAAAAGGACGGAGCGCTGTGGCTGCGTTCGACCGACTTCGGCTGTGACAAGGACGATGTTTTGCGCCGTGCGAACGGTTTTTACACATACTTTGCGGCAGATATTGCATATCATCGGAACAAATTCGCGGTACGCGGGTTTGACCGGGTGATCAACATCTGGGGCGCGGACCATCACGGGCATGTCGCGCGGTTACAGCGGGCGCTGGATGCGATCGGCCTGGACGGCACGCACCGTTTGGAGATCGTGCTGATGCAGCTGGTGCGGATGATGCAGGGGGGCGAGGTCGTGCGCATGAGCAAGCGCACGGGCAAGAGCCTGACGCTTTCGGATCTGCTGGACGAGATCCCGGTCGATGCGGCGCGGTTTTTCTTCAATTCCCGCGCGGCGGAAACGCAAATGGAATTCGACCTTGACCTTGCGGTCAAGGAGGATTCGGAGAACCCGCTTTATTATGTACAGTACGCGCATGCGCGCATTTGTTCGGTGCTGCGGAGCGTGGAGCCTTCCGCGCCGGAGGCGTTGCCGGATCTGACGCTGCTGACGACGGAGGATGAAAAGCAGCTGATCAAAGCGATTGCGCTGCTGCCGGACGAGATCCTGCTGGCGGCGCGGGACCGCGACCCATCGAAGCTGAACAAATTCGGGGTGCAGCTGGCGAGCCGATACCACAGGTTTTATGATTCCTGCCGGATCAAGGACGCGGAGCCGGAGCTGCGGGACGCGCGGTTAGCGCTGTGCCGGGCGTCGCGGCAGACGATCGCGAACGTGCTGGGCATTATCGGCGCGGAGGCTCCGGAGCGTATGTAACGGAGGGGATCCGCCCGCTGCGGAGCGCGCTGGGGGCCGGCGCGGCCGTTGCGGGCAGACAGGTTACCGATTTGCGGCGACAGCGCCGCTGGTTTATCGCAAAGCTGGGAGAGATATGTTGAAAAAATTCTTGCGGCGCGCATGCGCTGCGATCATGGCGGCGAGTCTGTTCGTGGTTTCCGCGAACGCGCTCGACGCAAACAAGATACAGACCGAATTCGACATGGTGGTCTACCAGATCGAACGGTATGGACTTTTCGCGGAGGACCATCCAATGACCGACAGCCAGCGCGCGGACTACAACGCGCGGATCGCGCGGGGGGAATCCCTTTCGACGGTCGTCAACGAGATCCTCGCGGGGCATGACACCCATTCGTTTTATCTGACGCCGGAGGATTACAGCCAGAGCTTCGGCACGCTGACCGAAAGCTATGTCGGCATCGGCATTACGGTACGGCAGCAGAACGGGAACTTCGTCATCACGGGAGTGAACTTCAGCGGCCCCGCGCGGGAAGCCGGGATACAGGCCGGGGACATCCTGACCGGCATAAACGGCGAAAGCGTAGCCGGACGGGCGCTGGAAGAGGTGTCGGCGCTGTTGCAGGGCCAGCCGGAAAGCAAGGTTTACCTGACGATCGACCGGGCGGGCGAATCGCTGCGGATCGAGGTCGCGCGCCGCGCGATCCATGGCGACTACGTGCAGTCGGAAACGCTGGAGCCGGGGATCGAATACATCTCCATCGAGGCGTTCGGCACGATGGACGACGCCTATCATTTTAACGAGATCTGGGACGGGTTGGACGAAAAAGGTACGGCGGCGGTGATCCTTGACCTGCGCGGGAACGGCGGCGGACTGGTTGACGCGGCGCTGGAAATGCTGGATACCATGCTTCCGGATGCCGTCCAGATGGTCTCGTGCCGCTGGCGGCGCGACCGGGGCGGGACGCAGGATATTTTCAGCGACGGCGGCGGCCTGCCGCTCAATGGTATTTATGTACTGGTTGACCACAACACGGCGTCGGCGGCGGAGATGATGGCGGCTTGCCTGAAGGATACGGGCGCGGGGATGCTGGTCGGCGAAACGACTTACGGCAAATCGCAGGGGCAATACCACCTGACGATGGTCAACGGCGACAGCCTTGTGATCACGACGCTGGAAATGAGCACCCCGCGCACCGGCGTATGGGAAGGGAAGGGCGTCGTACCGAACCTTGCCACGGAAACGCTGGTTTCGGTGCCGGAATATTTGAAGAAGCTGCCCGCGCTGCCGGAAGACCGGGCGCTGCTGTTCGGGGAGACCGGGGACGCGGTGCTGGCGCTGACGGGGCGGCTGGAAATGCTGGGGCTCCTGACAGAGACGAGCGACACGCTGGACGCAAAGGCATTGGAAGCGGTGCGGGAATTCCAGCGGGACGTTGGGCTGACGGAAGCGCTTTGCGCGGATACGGAAACGCTGAAGGCGGTCAACCGGCTGATTGCGGCGGCGTCCGACCGGTATGTCGACTACGCGCTCCGGCAGACGCTGGAAATGGCGCGCACGGTCGCGCGGCAGCCGCTGAAATACCGTTCTGCGGCGGATGGAAGCTGGACGGCGGCATAAACTATGGATAAGGAGAACTGCAACATGGAGCCAATCCCCCGACGATATATGGTTTTAGGCCAGAAGGGCGGCAAGCTGCACGCCCGGACGCTTGGCGGCGGCGCAGACGCGCATGAGCCGGAAGGCCTGCCGCTGCGCTGCCCGGCGATCCCGGAGGGGTTAGCCCCGCCGCGGACGGAGCGCTATATCGCGCTGTGCAAGTCGGCCTTCCGCGACGCGGCGGAAGGCCCGGTGGATTTTTACCTGCTGTATGGCGCGCCGGAATTCCGGGCGCTGCGGGCGGCGGTGCTGGCGCTGACCGACCTGAGCGGGAAGACGCTGATCGCCGAATTGGAGATCGCCGAGGAAAGCCGGATGGCGGACGGCACGGATATCGTAGCGGCGGCGGGCGTTTTGCAGCGGATCGGCGTGAGCACGCTGCTGGTTTCGGCGCGGGAGCCGAAAACGCTGACGGACGCGCTCGGACGGCTTGCGCCGTATGCGCGGATGTCGGTGGGCGTGCGAGTGCCTGCGCAGTGGCTGCGGGACGGGATCGCGCTGGCCGGGGCGGAGGTGTTCGCGCCGGCGGCGGGCGAAGACAGCGCGGCGCTGGCGGAGGCGCTCAAGGGCTGGGAAGGCCAGCGGGCGATCGGGCGCGACCATGACGACGTGATCCTCGCGCCGGACGGGCGGGACGCGCATTTTATCGCGCCGACGGTCAATATCTCGGACGAGATCGTCTGCGACCACCGCCTGTTTGAAAGCCTGCTGGAGGCCGAGGACGAAGAGGCGGCGGTGCTCAAGCTGGTGCTTGAGGACGAGGAATGCATCCAGGACCTGGAGGACGACCTGTACATGCTGTCGCGGCCCGTATGCCTGTGCGCCGATACGCCGGAGCTGCTGGAAAAGGCGCTGCGGGCGTTCTATGGCCTTGCGGTCTATGACGGTACCTGGGAGCAGGAACCGGAAATCTTAAAATATTTTGAACAGAAATACGGTTTGATCTGCCTGTAAGAGCCTGTTTCGTATCTGGAGAAATGTCGACTGACGAGGGACGTTGCCGTCGGGCGAAGATGGATTTTTGCAGGAATCTTTTGTAGGTTTCAAAAAAATTCAGCGCAGTATGGCGGGAAAAGACCCGTCAGACGGCGTTTTGGAAGATGCGAAGCAGGCTTTAAGCGGGCGGGTCGGAAGGAGCGCTATGGATTGGACGGAAGTGACGATCTTCACCTCAACGGAAGGCATTGAGCCGGTCGCGGCCTTGCTGGACGAGCTGGAGATCTACGGCTACGCGTTGGAGGACGCCGCGGATTTCGCGGAGTTTTTGGAAAGCACCGAGATCTATTGGGACTATGTCGACGAGGGCTTGAAAAAGGAGCTTTCGGAGCAGGAGACCAAGATCAAGATCTACCTGCCGGACTCCCCGGACGG
Organism: uncultured Eubacteriales bacterium; assembly: GCA_910586105.1. Taxonomy (GTDB): domain Bacteria; phylum Bacillota; class Clostridia; order Oscillospirales; family Butyricicoccaceae; genus QXXE01. The sequence continues at coordinate 41,468 of CAJUGU010000012.1, forward strand.
GGAGCGGCAGTATGCCGCGCTGTGCGCGCGTCTGGCGGAGCAAAAGGCGCGGGATAGCGGAAACGCGTGGGGCAGGCTGACGACGGAAACGGCGCTGACCCGTCAGGCCGATTGGGAGTGGGGCTGGAAGCAATATTTCAAGCCCTTCCCGGTAGGCGAGCGGTTCGTGATCAAGCCTTCGTGGGAGGAATGCGCGCCGGAGGAAGGGCGGCAGATCCTGGAGATCGACCCGGCGTCCTCCTTCGGGACGGGCAGCCATGACACGACGCAGCTTTGCATTTGCGCGTTGGAGCGCACGGTCCGGGGCGGCGAACGGCTGCTCGACATGGGCACAGGATCCGGGATCCTTGCGATCGCGGCGGCGATGCTGGGCGCGAAGGCGGAAACGGTCGTAGACATTGACGAGCATTGCCTTGCGTGCGCGCTGGAGAATGCGGAGAAAAACGGCGTCGCGATCGGACGCGCCCTGCATGGCGACGCGCAGAAGGATGCCGCGCTTGCGGGGGCGATCGGCGACGGCTACGATATCATTTGTGCGAACATCGTGGCGGATATCATTATTGGTATGGCGGGGATGTTCCGTGAGAAGCTGGCGCCGGGCGGGACGCTGATCTGTTCGGGGATCCTGAACGAGCGCGCGGAGGATGTGAAGGCCGCGCTGCTGGCGCAGGGCTTTACCGGCCTTGCGCGCACGGCAACGGCGGATTGGTCGGCGTATGTGGCGCGGCGTCCGGTTTGAGCCGCAGGGCGAGCGGCCGACCGGCCAGCCCGCCGCTGTTCTGGCGGGCTGGCCGGCGCCGTGCGTTGGACCGGCGGAAAGCCCAACCCCCGTCCCGCCCGCAGGCGGGGAGAGATGCGGAAGCATCCCGGGGTCTGTGACCCCGTCGGGAGTCCAGAGGGCAGAGCCCTCTGGAGGGTTTTTTCATAAATTTTGCTTTTGCTCTGGACAAGCGCGGATAATTTTGTTAGAATAATTGAGTGTTAATTGGAGGAAGATATGCCCAGATTCTTTATCCAGGCCAGACCCGTGGATGGGTTCCTGGCAATCGAAGGCGAAGATGCTCACCACATTTCCCGCGTCCTGCGTATGAAACCCGGCGACGAGGTCACCCTTTGCGACTCCGCTGGCGCGGATTTCGACTGCATCATCGAAGACGCTTCCCCCTCGCTCGTTCGCTGCCGCGTCCGCGGCGAGTTCGCCTCCGCCGGGGAACCTTCTGCCTTTATCACCCTCTTTATGGCGCTGCCAAAGGCGGATAAAATGGAATTCATCATCCAAAAATCGGTCGAGCTCGGCGCGTCGCGCATCGTGCCCTTCCTCAGCGCCCGGTGCGTTTCCCGGCCCAATGCCGCCGCCCTGCGTAAAAAGACCGAGCGCTGGCAGCGGATCGCGGCCGAAGCCGCGAAACAGTGCGGGCGCGGACTGGTGCCGCAGGTCTGCGAGACCATCCCCTTTTCAGAGGCCGTCCGGCAGGCCGCGGAGTCCGACACCGCCCTCTTTTTCTACGAGTGCGAACGCGACGCCCCCCTCCGCGGCGCGATCGGCGGACGTGAACTGGCTTCCGTCTCCGTGACCATCGGCCCCGAAGGCGGGTTTGCCCTGGAAGAGGCTGAACAGGCCCGCGCCGGCGGGCTCCAAAGCGTTTCGCTTGGAAAACGCATCCTTCGATGCGAAACCGCGCCGCTCGCTGCGCTCGCGGCCATTTTGTATGAAAGCGGCAATTTTTAAAGGGAGTTGATTGACTTGGCAGATAAGAAAGTGCCAAATAAAATGAAAAATACAAAGGACCAGGACTATATCACCAACAAGATCCTCGCGGTGTTTTCCCTGTGTCTGTTCGGCGTCATGGCCCTGTGGTACGTGAATAATCTCCTGTTCCACAGCACCCAATATATGCTCGGCCTTCAGATCCTGGACATTGCCCGCTGGGTCGGCGTTGCTTTGGTCGCCGTTTCCCTCGTCCTCTTCGTGCTCGACCGCAAAAGCGGCCGCGACCCCCATCGCCTGCTCGCCGGACAAAACCTGCTCCTCGCCGCCGTGCTGTTTACCGTCGTCGTGACCCTTGTGGATATCGACCCGGTCCACATGATCAAACTGTTCTACGGCGTCTTGCCCGCCCTCGCGGTCTATTACCTCATCTACCATTCCTATCAGCCCGAGTTTTTCCTGATCGCCACCGACTGCGCCGTCGCCGCCGCCCTTCTGCTTGGCGTCCGCCTTTCGCAAGGCACGGCCGCAGCCTATTTCGCCGCCGTCCTTGCCGTCGTGCTCGCTGCCGTCCAGATCGTATACGTCCGGAAACGCCTGTCCGGCAGCAAACTGCCCGCCGGTTTCGGTCCCAAGGCCTGGGCGGTCATCAGCGTGACCGCCGCCGTCATGGCTACCCTCGTCGTGCTGGGCGCGCTGCTCGGCCCCGCGCGCGTGTTTTATCTTCTTTGCGCCGCTGCGGCATATCTCTTCATTTTGGCCGTATATTATACCGTGAAGCTGATGTAAACGCCGTTTTGTACCCCTCGAACAGCCAGGCGCATGCCTGGCTGTTTTCAGCGCCGGATACCGGAAGGAGGCGGAGACGCTGCGAGCCCTGAAATTTTTGATATCGCTGGCGACGTTCGCCTGCATGGGCGTGCTGGTCGCCCGCATGGCGATCCCCTGGCTGACTGCGGAGGCCCCCGAGGACGACTACGCCGCCGCCCAGCTGATGCTGGAACAGATCCTGTCCGGCGACGGGGACGGCATCTGGTTCCGCCGCGGCACCGTCGACCCCGACCGTGTTTACCGCGCGCTCGAAGCCCGGCTGCCGTATGCGTTCACCATGCACTGCAAAACCTTCCAGGACGGCTCGGCCGAGCTGTCGGTCAAGATCGAGAACCGCGCCGCTCAGGAACAGGCTGAGGTGCTCGCCCAAGGCATCGTGAACACCCTCCGGCTCGACGGCATGGAGCCGCGCGCCAAGCTGCTCGCCCTCCACGACTGGCTGGTGATGAACTGCGCCTACGACCTCTCGGTCGAGGACGGCGACACGCTCGACGGCTCCGACCGCCCCTTCACCGCCGCCGGCGCGCTGCTCGACGGCTCCGCCGTCTGCATGGGCTACGCCCGCGCATACCAGATGCTCTGCGACGCCGTCGGCATCGAAACCTTCTTCATCGTTTCCGAAGGCATGAACCACGCCTGGAACGGCATCGTGATGGACGGCGAGCTGCTGTTCATCGACTGTACCTATGACGACCCCGTGCCCGACCGCCCTGGCGTCGCGGCGCACGAGTATTTCCTCGTAGACGCCCCCACCCTGCGGGAGAGCCACACCTGGGACGAGGCGTTCTATATCGCGCTGGGCGAAAAGTTCTACGCCCTGCCTGCGGCGTGACGCGCCGCCCATAGCCTCTGCGGAGGCTTTTTTTGTCTGGTTTTGGGCATGTTTTGGCAGCCTGCGGACCAAATTCAGGAAGAAATGGGAGCGCCGCCGACCGGATGGCGGCGATTTTCAGAAAAGTTCGCAAAAAACCTGAAAAATACCTTGAAAAAGAACCGGAAATCGCATAAAATGAGAGGGTAAGAGTTCGCAGTCAAAAGGAAGCGCAAACAACATGTTCCATATCGTATTGGTGGAGCCGGAGATCCCCCAGAATACCGGCAATATCGCCCGCACCTGCGCGGCGACCGGGGCCGCGCTGCATCTGGTCGAGCCGCTCGGTTTTTCGACCGACGACCGCCAGCTCAAGCGGGCGGGGCTCGACTATTGGAGCCTGCTCGAGATCTACCGTTACCCCTGCCTGGACGCCTTTTTTGAGCAGAACCCCGGCGGGCGGTACTACTATCTGACCACGAAGGCCCCGCGGGCCTACGCCGAAGCCGCGTTCGCGGACGGCGATTATTTCCTGTTCGGGAAAGAGACGCGCGGCCTGCCGGAGCCGCTGCTCACGGCGCACCCGGAGCGCTGCCTGCGCATCCCCATGCGGGAGGGCGCGCGCAGCCTGAACCTGTCCAACTCGGTCGCAGTCACCGTTTTTGAAGCGCTGCGCCAGACCGGCTTTGCGGGGCTGCGGGAAGCGGGCCGTTTCCCCGCCGACCTGGGGCCCGCGCTGTGACCGCTGGGCGCTGCCCTGCACCCGCCCCTACGCGGGGAGCGGCAGGGCGCTGCCCTGCACCCGCCCCGGCGCGGGGAGCGGCAGGGCGCTGCCCTGCACCTGCCCCTGCGCGGGGAGCGGCAGGGCGCTGCCCTGCACCTGCCCCTGCGCGGGGAGCGCCAGAGGGGCGCGTCCGCCCCTCTGGACACCCGCGAT
>CAJUGU010000013.1 GCA_910586105.1 uncultured Eubacteriales bacterium
CTACGCGGACGGCGCCAAAGGGACTCGTCCCTTTGGAATCCCTTCCTCGCCTGCGGGCGGGATTGGTGCGGTCAAAGCCGGTTCTGCGTGCGCCTTCGTCCCGCCGCGAGGACGGCGGGACGAAGTGGCAGGATCGGCAAAATTTTTGGAACGTGAGTATGAGAAGTCCCTCAAAAAATCTGATGGAAAGAGGCGTTTTGCCATGCCAAAACCGACTGTTGTACATAGCGTAAAGCTCGTTTACCGCGCTGCGCTGCTGATCGCCGTGGGCGTATTCCTTGCCATGCGTCAAGCCGACCCGCAATGCAGCCCGGGGATATTATTCCCCGTTGTTTGGATCGTTTTCATGGTCGAAATGGTACGCCGGATGTTCCCCATCCGCAGCGAAAGCGTCGGCTGTCAGAAGCAGTATGCTTACGCCTTTCGGACGGCCGCCCCTGCGGAGAAGCGCCCGACGCTGCCGCACCGGCGGGCGCTCGCGGTGGCTGCGATCTGGACGGGCGTAAACGCCGTGATCGGCTTTGCTTACCTGCGCGGAGCCATCGGACAGGGCGCGCTGCTGCTGTTCAGCCTTTTTTTTGCGGTCAGCGATATGATCTGCGTGCTGGCGTTCTGCCCGTTTCAAAAATGGGTGATGAAAAACCGGTGCTGCATCACCTGCCGCATTTACGATTGGGATTATGCTATGATGTTCGCGCCGCTGGCGTTCATCCCCAGCGCCTATACATGGAGCCTTTTCGGCATGGGGCTTGCAGTGCTTGCCAAATGGGAAATTGCCGTCTTCCGTCACCCGGAACGCTTTTCCGAAGTCACAAACGCAAGCCTTTCCTGCAAAAACTGTACGGAAAAGCTGTGCAGGCACAAAAAGCTCTGAGCGCCGGCGCGCGGCGCGGCCGGCTGTGCTCCATCGGCAGGGGATACGCTTTTTGAACGGATACCAATTCAGACGCAGGCTCGCGGGAGGAATGATGGAATGGCATTGCCTATCGGGAAATAACGCTGTACATACGCGGATTACCTTCCAAGTCCAAATCTGATTCCTGACCGGATGGAGCAATAGGGCAAGTCGATTCCACAGGATTTTCCGAAGTCTTAAAAAGTCTTTAAATGGATAAAAGAAACCGCGCGTCTCATTCGGGACGGATCAGAGGTTATGCTGTAGCTGTGATTGACAGGGTCGAGCTGTTTTCCGGCACTCGCAAATCCTGTCCGTACTTTTTTCATGTCCTTTTCCGCTATTCCTTTTGGAATATTATTTACATTTACAACTAATTTTATTATATTATTTAAACAATCTAAAGTATTGATTTTTGTTCTGATTAAATGTATTAAAATCTTCTGCTTCTGCATTTGAGAATATCATTTAAGCATCATTTTAGCGTTTTTATCACCCTTAACTATTAATATCGCGTAAATATAAACGGTTTTCGCAATAATTTCACCGTTTTGTACATCAAAATCACCGAAAATCCACTTTTGACATATTATTTCACTTCCTTAGATTTATGATTTTTGCAAATATCGACAATTTTTGCCATTTTTTGATTAAAAATAAGCTGCAAAAAAATGTCCGTTAAAAAACATGACCAAATTGATTTTTGGGCTGTGGAAAAAGAAGGAAATGCATGGTATAATAAATATGAAATAAAGATGTTGATAAGTAGATTAAGTATATTGCAAATGATATGCTTATAAAGTGTACTGACATCAAGAAAGGACATAAAGAAATGAAAAAAAGAATCTTATTCGCATCATTTTTTGCGGCCATGCTTTCAATCTCGGCATTTGCATTGGAACCGGAACCGATACCACAAGTACAATCTGCGGACACTGAATTTTCAGCGTCAGTTGATAACCCAAAAGACTTTCCATATGCCGATATATTAACACGTATGGAAGACGATGTAACCAGGGACTTCGAGAGCCCTCAACTTGAAGAAGTATACTTTTTTGCAGACGGCAAGAAAGCAACGGAAAAAGCAAATCAGCTTGTAAATATGGTGAACGCATCAGAAGGAACGAATTTTGATGATTTCAAATCATGCGAAAATTTCAGTCTGGTTGTTCGGTATTCGCTCCCAGATCCCGCGGAGCCATATGCAATCACGGTTCGCGATCTCGATAATGAGATGAAAAACGTGCAGTATTATCCGCTCGGGAATCGATCCAAAACAAAAAGGCGAAATCAATATTTAGACGTTTTTTCATTCGGTGATTGTACAGCTGGCCGATATCTTGTAACGATTTGTTCTGAAACGGAAAACGATATTCAAAACGTTGCGGAAGAAAGCGCAACGATCCTTGAATTAGCTGAAATTGAAGTCGATTTTGGCGCATTCTGTCTGAATCATGATACGTTACGTGATGTGCTGGCTAACCATGGTTTTTATTCGCAGGATGATACGAAACGCGCTCAAAAATCGCAGATAAGATTTATAGCAGACACGCAGTGCTTACCCAGTGCGGAAAATAAAATGACCGCGGAAACATCGCTGCACGAATTGATTTCTTTCGTCACCGATTATGAAGAACTGTTTTCAAACTGCGAGACGGCAAAATGGTTATTTCATTACGATGCGCCCGATCCTGCAATCTTTTCGTGGAGAGTCGAGTTGCCTGTGGCTAATATTGAGCCTGCGGGAGCTTATCAGGAATGGATCCGCACGGATCAAAACGTTATCACCGGAAATCTGCCTGAGGATTCTTTGAATGTTATCCATATCACTGCCGACGATCTGCCTTGGGAGGAAAGCCGTATATATGAATCCGGACGCTTTCAAAACGGTTACTGGGTCGGGGTTATCATTACTGCGCCAAAGGGAGCGGAAAGCGCATATTATGGGAGTGCGGGGGATGCTGCAAGCCTGTTCGATTTGAGCGATCGGGAAAGGGATCGCATTGAGATCAGCGACTTCAATGGAACTGTTTCTTTTTGCTGTGATTTAGCATCAGACGGCAGCTTATCGTATCCCTTTTTCTGTATCCAATTTTTCGGTAAGGACGAAATTCCTCTTACCGAAACCTATTACTTTGAAATCAATTTTGAAGAAGTTGTTTTGAATACCACTATTCCCGTGAATGAAACCAATGGAATCGTCGGCAAGGAAGATATTGAACGCGGGATTTATGCTGTCCGTTTTAATGCAGAGCATAAAAACGATACTGCTAAAAATATAATAATTGATGCAACCGGTTTGAACCGCGTATCGATCTCGAGCGACGCCGCTGCGCTTTTAACTAAAACTTGTGGAATCGATATGGAAATCGAAACACAGTATGGTACTGTTTTCATTCCGCAGGATATGATTGATGAAATTTTTTCTACGAACGGAGTGGATCTGTCTTTAGAAATGCTTGAAAATATAGGACAAATCGAGGATGCGTTAACGCCCTCCTCGTCACGCGCTTGCTCCTTGAATACATATCATGTCCAGATGTTAAAGGGACTGGAACCGTTCGATTTAGAGGGGAAACTGATCGTATCATTAACCGGCACTCCCGGAGCGACTAATGGTTTGAATGAACTTTGGGCAATCCGATTTGATCCGGAAAATACACCTGAAATCATTGATAAAAAGGTCATGTGCGATCACGAAAGTCGTGTTGCTTTTGAAATTGATTCTTTTGGTTGGTATGCCGTTGTAGAAAAAGGATTTGCAGAATCAATGGGCATTTTCGAGGATGACGGGAGCCAAAGCGGCGACACATCAGACTTCGGAGACAATGCCAATGATAATAGCGCTCCTGACGGTGGAGGTTCTTCAGACGATGGAGACCGTTCAAAAGGCAACGACGCTTCCGATGAAGACCAGGGTTCTAATGGCGAAGACAATTCAAATGAAAGCAGCAATTCTTTTAGCGGCGAAGGGGGAGCCGGCAATAGTGCCCCTTCTGATCGTGTAGACGATTCCAATAACAGCACCCCGCCCGACAATGGCATCAAAGCCGACGATAACGGAAGTTCTAACGACAAAACTGACCATAAAATTACTTTTAACAGCAAAAAATGGTTGATTGACGACATCTCTTTTAACGATACAAACCGTCTTGGAACGGATTCCGTTGATTTTGAAAAAGGCAATGTAAATGATGACGTTTCAACAGCTATAGCGCAAGCAAAATATGACGATGTGCCGGTCGCCGAATGGTTCCATGCGGCAATAGTCTATATCACGCAGCAAGGTATGATGTCCGGCAATCAGAATCATTTTTTTCCCAACGCATTGCTTACTCGAGGCATGATGGCGCAAATCCTCTATAATATGGAAGGCAGTCCCCCTACGGAAATAATTATGATTCCGGATGTTCCGGCTTCAGAGTGGTATACGCCCTCTATTTCTTGGGCATTTAAACAAGAGCTTATGAGCGGCTATTCCAATGGTAATTTCGGCCCGGATGATTTCATTACGCGTGAACAGCTTGCGTCGATCCTTGAACGTTATGCGCGGAAAAAGAACTGCTTTATTGGCGTTTCTGCTGATGTTGACATCTTCAGCGATTCGGAAAATATCTCTGATTGGGCTGAACGCTCGGTCAGCTGGGCTGTTGGAGCCGGATTGATTACAGGTAAAGGAAGCATTGGAGGACTTCGCCTTGATCCGAGCGCAACGGTTACCCGTGCAGAAGCCGCGCAAATCTTAATGAACTTTGACCGGAAACTGATAGATAGACCTGATAATGCGAATCCAGAGTAGAAAAGGGTAGACAACAACACCAAATCGGTTTGGCAGAATAATTTGTGTAAGCAGTATTCGACTTAATACAACTATTGCATAAAAAAGTGCTTAAACTGCCTTGAATACAAAAAATTCCGGCAGAATAGCCGTATGCGCAGTCCGAAATGTGAATGCGGCCATTCTACTGGAAAATGCTAATAACAGGAAATTTTATCGGTCTCCTTAACGAGACGGTGGTAATGCTAAAAATCAACAGGTCATTATACTGCCTGCGTTCTAATCCAGATGATTTGAAAGTCAGAGTTTTCTCTTTTCAAGAACAGTGTCGTCAACTTAGGGCAACTCCAATTTCCCAGAAGCGCAAAGCTGCTTTTTTCGAGGGTGTTTCTGATTCGGGAAACGACCTGAACAAATTTGTACAGGTCGTTTGGCGATATCTGCGCACAACTGCTTCAGCGTACTTTCACGCAAGAGCGGATCAGATTGAAATTGTTGTTTGTCCATTCGCTTTAATGGATTTCAATGAATTGCCGCCATTCGCTCTGGCTTTCCACGAACCGTTGCCGATACCACCTTTCGCTTGCGCTGAGAACAGCCGAACTTTTTCCTTCCTCCAAGTGAAGCTGCGCACTCTGTGGAATCAGCCAGCTGCGTCCAAATCGGACGGCTCCTTGAATTTTCCGCTCTTCACACGCAGTGCGTATATTTTGCGGCGGAATCCTCCACAGCCGTGCCGCTTCCGGAATTGTCATATATTGCATCCTGCTTCACCCCATATCAAGATTTCATTCCGAGCCGCCGGAAAGCTGTGCGCAGCCTTTCTTTTCCACAGGCTGCGCGTCAGCCCGGCGACATATTCTTTGTGTCAGAACGATTAGTCAATCTTCAAAATAAACTCTAAAATCCGGCGTGCGCAAATTTCCAAATCCGCTCGGGTAACCGCACCCAGCTCCATCGCGTTCTGCACCCGCTCCGGATAACCATTTGCCATTTTCAAATCATTCCCCGCCAGGATTTCCTTATAGTGCTCCCCACGAGTCCACCAATCCGTCATTACGATGCCGGTATACCCCCACTCTTCCCGCAGGATGCCGGTCAAAAGCTCCCTGCTTTCCGAAGCACGCCGCCCGTTGATGCGGTTATAAGCGCTCATAATTGCCCAAGGCTGCGCTTCCTTTACCACAATTTCAAACGCTTTCAGGTACAGCTCCCGCAAGGCGCGCTGGGACAGGCGGGAGTCGCTCTGCTTGCGGTTCGTTTCCTTATTGTTGCAGGCAAAATGCTTGACCGTGGCGGCAACGTTCTGAGACTGGATTCCGCGCACCATGGCCGCGGCTAATTTTCCTGTCAGCAACGGGTCCTCGGAATAGTATTCAAAATTCCTGCCGCAAAGCGGGCTGCGGTGGAGGTTCACCGCAGGAGTCAGCCAGACGGAAATATTATTTTCCTTGACTTCTCCGGCTGCGGCAGCGCCCACGCGGGATACCAATTCCCCATCCCACGATGCCGCAAGAAGGGTGCAGCAGGGGAACGCCGTTGTGCAGATGCCGCACTCCGGGGTCAGGCGCAGACCGGCAGGGCCGTCGGCAGTCGTGATATTGGGGACGCCGTATTCCGGCAGATTGCCAATGCCGAAGGTGTTCGATACCGAAGTATTCGGCTGCCCGCCCAGCAGATGGATCAAATCCCCGTCGCTCAGCTGCCCGAGGAACGCATCCAGCGACAGCTTTCCTTCCGCGACATCTGACAGCGGGTGGACGCCTTCCGCGTAAGGATGATGCAGATGGTAACGTCCCCGCGCCCGCACGGCAGGCGCAACCGCTTCTTCACTGCCATGCGGAAGTCTGGGGAGGAGTTCCGGTTCCGCTTCTGTCAATGCGGCAGCAGGCAGGCTCTCGTAGCTTCCATCCGCCAGAAGCCGTTTATCGAGCCGCGTCGGAGCCAAAAATTCATGAAGCTGACAAACCACAAGGGTTTCCGGCTGCTCATAAGCGAAGTCCAATGCCGCCGCGTCCCGCACAGAATTCCCGACATAAAGCCTGTAGCGGCCTTTTTCCAGCACATACGCACAGTGCGCGATTTTCCCCAGATCATCAAAGCTTGCCATATTGGCGATGGGGAATGAAAGCGTGACCGTTTCGCTTTCCCCAGGCTGCAAGAGCGCGGTCTTTTGAAATGCCGCCAAGCTGCGGGAAGGCTTTTGCAGAAGCCCCTCCGGCGCTCTAAAATAGAGCTGTACGACCTCTTTCCCGGCATACGTCCCGGTATTCGTCACGCGGACGGTTACGGAAATCGTTCCATCCGCCGGCGCCGCTTCCAATGTTTCCAGCGAAAAGCTGGTGTAGGACAAACCAAAGCCGAACGGATAACAGACCCGCTCCGCCGCGCCGGGAAGCGTTTCAAAGTACCGGTAACCCATGTAAATATCCTCGGTGTAGTCCACATAGTCCGGGGACGCATGGAAATCGGCGGTGGAAGGATAATCCTTCAAATCCCGCGCGAGGGTGTCCGGCAGCTTGCCGCAGGGGGTATTTTTGCCGGTCAGCAGTTCTGCGGCGGCGACGCCGCCCTCCATTCCACCCTGGTAAGCCAGCAGGACAGAAGCAATCCGGTTGTCGGCGTAAAACCATGAAACATCGGTCACACAGCCGACGTTCAGCACAACCGCGACCTTGTCAAACGCGGCGCAGACCTGTTCCACCATTGCCTGCTCCGCATCCGTCAGGTAGTAATCCCCTTTCGGGAAAATCCGTTCCGCGCGTTTGGGGAGCGTCACCTCGTCCTGCCACGGATAGTCTTCATCGACGTACCCGACCTGCGAGCGGTCCCAGCCCTCGCCGGAAAAGCGGCTGATGACGATCACGGCCACATCGGTTTCCTGCCGCGCCGCGTCCAGCAGGCCCTTGGGAAGCTCCGGCTCCGCCATCATGCCGGGGACGTCCCCCGCCGCATAGCGTTCCGCGACGTAATCGCGGTAATAGTCGGACAGCGGCTTGTAAACCGGCACATGCTCTGCTGTCAGCCCGTCGTATACATTGCGGGTATAGGCCACAGTCACATCGCCGCTTCCGCCGCCGCCTTTCACATAGTCGAAGCTGCCCTTGCCGAACAGCGCCACGCGGCTCCCGGAAGCCAGGGGAAGCAATCCCCCGTTATTTTTCAGCAGCACCATCCCTTCCCGCGCGGCCTGCCGGGACAGCGCGATATGGGCGGGGCAGGCGGTCACGAAGCCTTCCCGGTTCAGCGGTAAGTTGGGCTGGCAAAGCGCCCGAATCCATTTTTTCATGTGAACAAACTCCTTACAAAATATGGTTTCTGAAAAGAAAGCGCCGCCCATTTGCTGGACAGCGCTTTTGCATCTGCAAATCAGTCCTTAACACCGCCAAGCGTAACGCCATCGACAATGAATTTTGACAGGAACAGATAAACGATAATGATTGGGACGATTGCAATCGTAATCATCATATAAATTTTACCCATATCAAAGGTCATGTAGTCCGCGCCGCGGAGCATTGCAATCATAATCGGCAGTGTCTGCTTATTTTTCGAGGTAATCACCAACGCGGGGACGAAGTAGTTGTTCCACGCGCCGACAAAGGTAAAGATTGCCTGCACCGCAATCGCGGGCTTCATAATTGGCAGTACAATCCGGTTGAACGTGCCGAATTCGTTGGAACCGTCAATGCGTGCCGCCTCCACCAATTCGAGCGGAAGAGAAGACTGCATATAGCTGTACATAAAGTAGAACACGGCGGGGGACGCGACCGACGGGATAATCAGCGGCAGCAGGGTATCGTCCATCCCCATTGTCGTAATCAGGCGGAGGAAGCCGAGCGCGGTGACCTGCGTCGGCATCACCAGGATCATCATGATGAAGGTGAACGCCGCCTTATTCAGCCGGAACTGGTAGGCATACAGCCCGTAAGCTGTCAGCGCGGAGAAATAGGTGGTAATCGCGGCGCAGAAAGTCGAAACGATCAGGCTGTTGACGATGCCCTTCAGAATCGGGATTGCGGGGTCGTTGATGACGTTGTTCAGGTTCGTCAGGAAACTGCTGCCAGGCAGGAAGGAAAAGCCCCTTTGCAATTCCACATGGGAACGCGTCGAGTTGATAATGAGGATGTAAAAGAAGAACAGGCACAGGAACGAGAGAATAATCAGTACGGCGTGTGCAATCGCCGTAAGAATCGCATTTGACCGTTTATCCATTATGCACGCGCTCCTTTCGTTTCTTTTTTCGGTTCATCCTTTGGCGGCTTTGCCTCTTTTTCGGTGTTGATTTTAAACACGATAAAGCAGAGGATGCCGCTGATGGCAAAGAGATACATGGACAATGCGCCCGCCATGCCATAGTTCTTGCTCTTGAGGTGGTTGTTCAAGAACATAATCAGCGTCATGGTGGTACGGTCAGGCGTTCCCTGCCCGTTGGAAAGGATCTGCGGCACATCGAACATTTGCAGGCCGCCGACCAGAGAGGTGATAAAGGTATAGGTCAGCAGGGGCCGGATCTGGGGCAGGGTGATTTTGAAGAACATCTGGGCATGGGTGCAGCCATCCAGTTCCGCCGCTTCAAATACGGAGGGGTTGATGCCCATAATTGCCGCCATCAGCATGATGGTGCTGTTGCCGAACCACATCAGGAAGTTCATCAGCGCCACCAGACCGCGCATACCGATGGTGGACTCTGTGAAGCGGATTGCATCGCCAATGATGCCGAGGTTCATCAGGATATTATTGATTGGCCCTGCGTTTGAGAACAGCGCGAAGAACAGCATGGAGAACGCGGACGCCATGATGAGGTTCGGCAGGTAGATGACGACCTTGAAGAACTGCTTGCAGCGGATTTTAAGCCGCATATCGGTAAACCAAGCCGCCAGCAGCAGCGCAATCGCCAGCTGCGGGACAAAGCCCAGAATCCACATGACAAACGTGTTCCAGGCGTATTTTGGCAGGTCGGTCGAGAGCAGGGACGCATAGTTGGAAAGCCCGACCCAGTTGGGGCCGACGACCTTCAGCCCGGAGGTATAATACTCGAAGAAGCTGTTCCGGATGGTATCCGCCAGCGGAATCAGTGAAAAGATGAAATAGCTCAGGAAGAATGGCAAAATGAAGATGTAGCCCCACTTTGCGTAGCTGATGCCTTTTATTTTTTTCTCCTTCTGCACAGGAGTTCCCCCTTTCGATATTTGGGCTTTGGTATACAGGCGGGGGCAGGCGTTTTCCCGCCCCGCTTTCAAAACCGGATTACGGCCATTTTACGCCGCCGGTCAGCTCCGGATAGCGCTCCAAAATGGCAGTCTCGAAGTTGGATTTTGCCGTTTCAAAATCGATCACATTGTTGAAGTAGTCGCCAAAGGTGTTCTGGAACAGCTCGGTAAAGCCCTGGTCATAGGGGGAGATGTTGCTCAGGTCGATATTGGCGGCAACCTTTGACAGGACGGCAATGTGGTTCTGCCCGCCAAGCAGCGGGGAAGAGAAGTTCGGATCCTCCGCCAGCTCCTCCATCAGCGGCTGGTCGTTGGTCATGTCGTTGTCCTCCACCGTAATGGCGCGAAGGATTTCACGATTGGTGGTCATTTGCAGCATAATGTCCTTGACATGCTCCGGGTTATCGGTGCCCTCAGCCGCAAGCAGCCAGGTGCCGCCCCAGTAGAAGGGCTGCGGGCCGGAGCAGGCTGCCCAGTCGTCGTCCGCGTCGGTGCCCTCGACGTTCGGCTGGATGCACACGCCAAGGCCCCACGCCGGAAGGAAGAATCCAAAGACCTTGCTGTTTGCGCCCATATCCTGGTTCCATTCGTCAATCCACTGGCCGCCAACCTTATGGTTCAGGCCCTCGTCCGTGTATTTCCTGGTCTGCTCCACCCATTTCATAATGTTGGGGTCCACCACAGCGGTATTCCCGTCCACGCAGGGGGAGGAAACGTTGTTGGAGAATACGCGGTAGGTGTCCGCGCGGGAAGAGACCATATAATAGCCGGCCGCCTTCATCCGCTCGGCGGTCGCGTCGAACTTGTCCCAGTCGGAAACGGCCTCGTTGACGACCTCCGGGTCATCGGTGCCGAGCACGGCCTGCGCGATCGAGCGGCGGTAAACGAACATACCGGGGGTTGCCTGATAGCTCAGGCCGCGGATTTCGCCGTCGGCGCCGGTCGCAGCCTGAAGGGTATATGCGTACTGGTTCGCAAGGTCGGCGTCCGTGATGCCCAGCGTAGAAATCGGAGCTGCCGCATTGACCTCCGGGTCGGTGTATTTCATGATGTAATCGGCCTCCGCCAGGAAGAGGTCAACCCTTTCATCCGCCGGAGCGCTGCCCTGCTTGATCAGCGCCTCATCCAGCTTCTGCTGATAAACGCCGTCCTGGTTCGGGTTGATGATCCAATGCACCTCGGTTCCATCTTCCAGATAGGTCACGGACAAGTCGTTCGAGGTCTTGCTGACGTTGGGGTAATAGGCGTTGAATTTCCGCTGGAACTCGTTATTCCAGACGTAAATGTTGACAACCTTGCCCTCTTCCATCGTTCCGCTGTCGGAACCGCCGCCGTTGCCCCCGCCGCCGCAGCCGCTGAGCATCCCGGAGAGCATGAGTCCCGCGAGCAAAGCACTCAATACCTTTTTCTTCATCATCTTTGACGCCTCCTGTTTTGAATTTGCTACAGCGTTTCTGCTGTATGTTGCTTCTTATTATAAAGCAGGGCGTGGATTATGTATACAAAATCCAACAAACAAATATCAAATCCATGTCAAGTTTTAGCGAGTACGACAAAAAACGCTTGTGTCAACCGGTCAAAAAGAGGGTGTCGCAGGCTTGACAAAATATCAGATTCATGCTACATTGGGTACAGATTATGACGATGGAGGTGCTTTTTTGGAAGTTTTTCAGGATTGGAAGCCCATCGAAATTGATGACGGCCGGGAACCGGCCAGTCACCGGGAGCCGGGGGAAGAATTCCTGTTTTACCGCGCGGTGGCGTCCGGGAACATTGACGCGGTGCAGGAGAACTGCACGCGGGGGGCGTTTGAGAACATGGAGGGGGTCGGGCGGCTTTCCGAGAATCCGATTACGAACATGCGGTATCATTTTGTGGTAACGGCGGCGCTGATCACGCGGTTCTGCATGGAGGGCGGGATGCCGGTCGAAGAAGCTTTCGGGCTGAGCGACGCTTATATTCAAAAGATGGACCGCTGTATGCAGATGGCGGAGATTGTATTTGTCCACGACCAGATGGCGCTTGACTTTGCCGGACGGATGCGGCGGCTCAATCGGAATGTTGCTTCCTCCAAGCAGGTTTCCGAAGCGATTGACTATATTTATGTACATATCCAGGAGCGGATTACCATCAACGACCTTGCGGACGCGATTTGCATTTCGCCCTCCCATCTGTCCCGGATTTTCAAGCAGGAGACGGGGGTAGCGGTCAGCGAATACATTCGCCAGCGCAAGGTTGACATGGCAAAGAACCTGCTGCGGTTCAGCAATTCGGATCTTGCGGATATTGCGGCGACGCTGTCCTACGCTTCCCAGAGCCATTTCATCCAGCAGTTCCGCGGCCAGACGGGCATGACGCCCAAGGCATACCGTGACAAGAATTACATGAACAACTGGAACGTCAACCGGGAGTCTGCGGATCCCCTGTAACACCCGCGCGGGGGGCGGATCGGGGCCCGCGCGCGGGACGGGAGCGTTGGCGCGCATCTTCCGGAAATGCAGCACGCCCGCCCCGCCGAAAGAACGGCGGGGCGGGCGTTTTCCTGCATCGGATCGGCTTTCCGAATATGCCTATTACATCTGCAACGCAATTTCTGTGATATCGGTCAGCAGCTTCTCGGGCACATAGTTCCCGGGGATTTCTTTCCCGTTGACCAGGAATCTATGGCAGCCCGTTTCCCGGCCGTCGGGGTTTTCCACAACGATGTGCAGCTTTTTGCCGCGGAAGTCTTTCCAAATTTCAAATGCCTTCCACTCCTTCGGAACCGAAGGTGAAATTTTGATGCCGCGAAGGTCGGGGCGCATTCCGAGAATCCCCTCGACACAGCCAACCATCACCGTGGACGCCGTCCCTGTCAGCCAGTGTACATGGGAGCGCCCCGCGTGCGGGCTGGCCTTCCCTTCGGTGAACTGCCCGTAGCAGTACGGCTCGATTTTCCGGATTTCGGCGCGGTCGTTTTGCATGGAGGGCGCATTCTCTTTGAAATAAGTAAATGCCCGCTCGCCGTGTCCCAGCAAGGCTTCCGCCAGAATCAGCCAGCCCTGCGACTGGGAGAATACCCCCGCGTTTTCTTTCACGCCTGCGTTATAAATGACCGCCAGCGCCCCGTCGAAGCTGTGCGCATGGTATGGCGGATCCATCAGAATCGCGCCATACGGGGTGTTCAGACGCTCGTATACGCTGCCCATGGCCCGCTCAGCCTGATCCGCATCTGCAAGGCCGCTGATGACCGCCCAGCTCTGTGGGTTCAGCCACAGGCTGGCCTCCGGCGCGGTGTGCTCGCCGATGGTTTCCCCGTTCTCTGTAAAGCCGCGGATAAAGCGGTCGCCGTCCCAGCAAAGCACGTTCAGCTTCTCCCGAAGGACGGACTGCTCGCGCATCAGCCATGCCAGGTACGCGGCATCCTTCTGACATTTCGCAAACTCCTTGAGGATGGTAAACGCATAGTAGAACTGGAACGCAACGAAGGAAGATTCCCCGTCCGCGCCAAGCCGCAGGCAGTCGTTCCAGTCGGCGAACAGCCCGGCGGGCATTCCGTGCGGTCCCATATGCTGGATGGAAAAGTCCAGCGCGCGTTTGAGGTGTTCATACACTGTAGCTTTGCCGTGGTTCGCAAAGGGGATGACCTCGTCCAGGAACGCCGTATTTCCGGTTTCCGCGATGTATTTGTAGACTGTCGGGAACAGCCAAAGCGCATCGTCCGCGCGGTAGGCCGGATGCCCGGTTTCCTGCACATATGAGGCGTCCTCCGGCGTATCCTCGTGACCGGGATTGTGCGTGAATTTCACCAGCGGCAGACCGCCGCCGTGCTCCACCTGCGCCGAAAGCATGAACCGCAGCTTTTCCGCCGCCTCCTCCGGGGCAAGATGGATGATACCCTGAATATCCTGCACGGTATCCCGGTAGCCGTAGCCGTTGCGCAGGCCGCAGTAGATAAAGGATGCCGCACGCGACCAGGTGAAGGTGATGAAGCTGTTATAGGCGTTCCATGTGTTGATCATGGTATCGAATTCCGGGCACGGTGTTTTCACCTGAAAATGGGAAAGCTTCCCATGCCAGTAATCCGTCAGCGCTTCCAACTCCCGCCTGCATACGGCTTCCGGTTCCCGATACGCTTCTAACAGCGCCGCGCTTTCCGCTTCGTACTTTTCGCCCAGCAGGAACGCCACTGTTTTGGCTTCTCCCGGCTCCAACATCAGCACGGTGGACAGTGCGCCGCAGCTGTTGCCGTTGTAGTTCAGCGCGTTCCCAAGGTCGCCGCGCTCTACGCCAAGCGGATTGCCGTAGCCCCGGTATGTGCCAAGAAATTCCGCGCGGTCGCCGCAATAGGAGGATACGGCCGCGCCGGCCAGTCCCAAAAAACGCTCGATTACGGTCTTGTGATCGACCGCGTCGTCCTGCGTATCCAGATTGCCGTGGATCTGCTGCCGGATACGGTTCCCCGCGAACAATGTTCGGGTGATGAACTGGGAATACTGCAAATTCACCTGATCCTGCTCATAATTGCCGTTGTTGGTGAATTCCGCGTAGCCGGTCAGCGTCAGTTCACGCCGTTCCGCCGAGGTATTTGTCACCGACAGCACCCAAACCTCATGGGAACCGCCGAGCGGGACATAATACGCCGCTTCGCTGTGGATGCCGCTGTAATCGGCGCTCATTTTGGTATATCCTGTCCCGTGGCGGCATTCGCTGCGATAGGCTTCCAAATTCTTCCCCACCGGCTGCCACGACGCCGACCAGTAATCCCCTGTGCGGTTGTCGCGGAGATAGAGATACCGCCCCGGCTGGTCAAACTGGTTAAACACATACCGCAGAATCCGTCCGTTTGCGCCCGACCGGGCAAAGCTGTAGCCGCCCGCGTTGTTGGAAATCAGCGCGCCGTAGTCCGGCGATCCAAGGTAATTCGCCCAGGGCGCGGGGGTATCCGGACAGGTAATCACATACTCCCGCGATTGGTCGTCAAAGTATCCGTACTGCATGGTCGTTCCCTTCTTTACATCAGTTCTATCAGAATATTGTTGCCTGTTTCCGGCAGCGCGGAGAGCGTTTCACGGTTCAGATGCACCGCGCCGTTTTCCGCCGGAAGCCGCGTCATGGGATAAGGTTCCGCGCCGGTCAAATAGGCTTTTTCCATTTTATATTCGCCGAAATCCTTCCCGGTCAGGTTCGCAAAGGTTACCCGGAACCGTTTCCCGGCAAAGGGAAGCTCGATTGCTGCGGTCCCCGACGCGTCAAACTGCTCCCGCACCAGCTTCGGGCGGATCGTAAGCGCGCCGTTTTCCCCCCGCACGCCGAACGCCTCTGTCATTACGGTCATCATGTACCAGCTGGCAGCCCCGGTCAGGTAATGGTACATCCCGCGCCCGTCCGCGTTGAAATATTCCGGGATGCCGGGATAGATTTTGCTGGTCGGAAAGTCCAGCGCCGCGTCGGCCAGCGACTGTAAAGCGCGGTACCCTTCGCGGACAAAACCACGGCGGTACAGGGCGTTCGCGTACATAACCGCCATATGGGAAAAGACCGCGCCATTCTCCTTTTCTCCGTAGGCAAAGCCGAACATTCGCCCCATATCGAATTTCAGCTCCTTGAAATCCGTATTCAGCCGGTAGCCGCCAAGCTCCTTCCGGTAAAGATAACGGTCGGCGCTCCGGATGATGGCGGCGGTCTGCGCGTCGGTCGCCGTGCCGCTCATGACGGCAAACACCTGCCCGGTCAGCATCATCCGCACGCCGTTTTCCGTGACGCCCTCCACCCGCCGCTGGCGGTTGTCGTAGTAGCTGTTAAACCAGCCCTCTTCCCCGGTTCCGAGCCATTCCTGTTTCCGGATATGCTCCATCAGCCAGTCTGCCCGCGCGTCAAGACCGTCCGCCAATTCTGCGAGCGGGACGCGCACGGTCCGTCCGCTGACATCGTGCAGGCAGCGCCGCGCGTAGCGTTCCAGAACCGCCTGTTTCTGCGCGATATCTCCATAAGCGCGGGCGCTGTCTGTCATGAATTCCTGGATTTCTTCCAGCAGTTCCGCCGTTTCCTGCCTGTCTGCCAAAAGCCATATCAGCGCCGCCAGATCGCGCAGGTTTCCGGCATACGCACAGGTGAACGCCACGCTTTCCCCGTTTTCAGCAGCCATATCCAGCGCGTCGTTCCAGTCCGCGCCGCGCAGACGGAGAATGTTATGTGCGCCAACCTCATAAAATGCGGCAAGGTGCTCGACCAGCAGATGCTCTAAAATCGTGCCGGTGTAAAGCGCCCCCGACGCGGTACGCTGCTGCTTTCCATAGCTTTCGCTCCACTGCGTGTCGATTGCCGTTCCGCGCATTGCCTGCGGGTCTTTGAAATAGGGCGCGGCTGCGTTCAGGATTTCAAGGTCGCCGGTCTGGTCGATGTAGAGCTTCAGCGTCATCAGCGGCCAGACGGCGTGATCCATCCACACACGGGCAATGCCGTTGCGGTCGGCGATAAAATTGCCCGATCCGTCGCCGATAATTGTGGCGTTCGTACCGTCCACGCGCACGCCGCCGAAGTTTGCTTTTATCATTTCCCCGACGCCGGAAGGGTCCATCAGCAGCAGGGACAGGCAGTCCTGCCAAAGGTCGCGCCAGCCTCGTCCGCCGCGGCCATAGTCATGGTGCGGCAGGAACGAGCAGCCATACAGCCGCCGCAGCAGCGGCTGGAAGCTGATCCAACGCAGCAGACGGTCATAATCCGGGCTGCCGGTGTGGTAATGGACATTGACACGCTCCTGCCAGTATGCTTTTGTGCTTTCCAGCGCGGTCCGCACCTGTTCCCCAGTGTGATAAGCCGCGTACAGGCGGGCGATTTCCGGTTCCTCATCCGATACACCGAGCAGCAGGATATATTCTGCCGTTTCCCCGGCTTCCAGCGTCGTTTGCGGGAATACCATGCCGCCGGCCGCTTCCCGCCCGTCGATCTCCGTTCCTGCGGGAACACCCTCTGACGCTTCATACACCGCGCGGGGATGCAGGAAACTGCCGCCCTCGCCGATGAGCAGCTCCACCGTCGGATAAAATGCTTTGGGGACCGTCCCACTGCCGGATGCACCCAACACATAGTAAGTGCGGCGGTTTTCCCGGTGGCCCTTTTCATCAAAGGACATGGTCGGTTTCACCAGTACGCCGTGCTCGGTTGTCCGGATGCGATGCAGCATAGAGGTTACGTTTCGATGGTCGCGAAGATTGTCCGCGCTTCTTCCATAAATCGGGATGGCAGCAATACCGGTTATGCTTTGCGGCGCGGTATCGGTATTGGTAATCCGTATGTACAGGATTTCAGCGTTTTCCTGCGCGGGGGCAAATGCCGTGATTTCGGAGCGCAGAGCATACCGTTTGGAATCCCGCTGCACCGTCTGCCACATCAGCCCTGCGGTCAGGTAGCTTTCGTCTTGCTCTGGGGTGAACCGCGCGGCTTCCTGCGCTGCCGATACGCCGGTTGCAGACCAGCAGCCGCGCTCCGTAACGCACCAGAAATTCCGCGTCCCACGGTTCGCGTGCAGGTTCTCCGCGCTAACCGGCTCCAGCAGAAAGGTTTCCTGATCCAGCTTGCAGTCGCCCCCAAGGTTTGGCGTGACCGCGCTTTTCAGTCCCGCTTCACTCGCCAGCGGAAAATACAGGCAGTTGTACGCCTCCGGATTTTGAAGCGAAAAGGCGCCGCTCTCGTCCAAAAAGTGAATTGTCTCCATCGTGTTCCTCCCTTTACTGTTCTGTTCTCTGATAGACTCTGACATAATCCACCGCGAATACGGCGTTTTCAAAGTCCGTCGTTTCGTCCGGATAGCCGACCCAATTTCCGCCAACCGCAAGGTTCAGGACGATATACATATCATGGTTGAACGGAGCCGGATACGGCGCGGCGCTTCCTGCACATGCGGAAAACCAGTGCTCCGCTTCATGGAACAGCGCACCGTCCACGTACCAGCGGATGCGCCTCGGTTCCCATTCGACTGCAAAGCTGTGGTATTCCTCCGAGAAGTCGCCCTCACACAGCGTAACGGTTCCCTGGTTCTGCTCATGGGGAAGCCCATAATGCAGCGTCCCGTAATTGGTTTTGGTTTGGTTTCCCCAAATTTCCATGATGTCAATTTCACCGCAGACAGGCCACTGCCCATATTGCTTTTCGTCTGTGGTCATCATCCAGAAGGCGGGCAGGAACCCCTTGCCTTTCGGAACCTTTAGCCGGGCTTCAAACAGGCCGTATGTGAAGTCATGCTTATTCTGTGTCGAGATACGCCCGGAGGTATAGCGAATGGTTCCGTTCGGAAGTACCTTTTTTACCGGGCGAATGATTAAATTGCCGTCCCGCACGCAGACCGTGTCAGGAGCATCTATGTATTCCTGCCATTCTTCATTGACCCATCCCGGTTCATGAAGTTCTACGTTCCAGTGGTTTCGATTCAGTTCGGGGCCGTGAAAATCGTCCTCAAAAATAAGATGATATGGTTCATAAGAGAGCCTTTTCTGCATGATCTGGCCTCCTTCTACTTTGACAGCTTGTCAAAAATCTGACACAGATAAAACGAATTCAAATAGGCGCTCGCCGCAATGCCGATCATCAGCCAGAACACCGCCAGAAGCGGAAAGAATCCAGGGAGGAACACTGCAAGCAGCAGCGGGAGCAGGTTCACCGTTACCAGCAGGAAAGTGACCGGAAGATTAGCAGCGGCAAGCCGCCATGCGTTTGCAAGATGCCGGGAAAATGTGTTCTCAAACCGCGCAAGCAGCGGGAACAGATAACTGAGCAGCGCGGTAAGAAATGCGGCTGCAATCGCAAGAAAAACAAACGCCGCCGGTGAAAAGACCAGCGTTTCCGCGATGAGTGCATAGCGCAGCAGCGCAAGCAGCAGTACGTCTGCAAAAAGCAGCGGCGCTGCCGGTACAGACGGAGAGAAATTCTCTCTTAGCGCGTGAAAGAAACAGCTGACGGGTTCGCCGTCCTCCTCCTCCTGCATCATTTTAATGACTGCTGTGTATAGAGAAATCATGGCTGTGCCAGCAGCTACCACGGTCAGACTCAGAAATGCAGTAAGCACGTTCAGCAGCAGTAAATCGCATACTTTTGTCAAAAAACGTATGAAACGGCTGTCCGGCAGGAATGCTCCCTTCATCAAATCTCCTCCTGTCCCTGTCAGTGATGTATGGATGATATGACCCATTTTATACTAAAATACTGCCCAAATATATCAGGAAGGTGCTGGAAATGTCAAATTCCTTGCATCGAAATTCCGAATGCCAAAACGTCATATACTCGCAGTCCTTCCGGATGTCCATCCTCGGCAGGATGCTAAGTTCAATTTACCTTTTGTGTTTATGGATGCGATCCCTTACAAGGTACGGGAAGACCATCATTATGTAACCAAAGCGGCATATATGGTTTTCGGCATTACACCGGCGTGCCGACCGATATATATTCAGCCAAATAATGATTCCCGATCATGCTATTCCGTGTTACAGTAAAAAGAAACGGCGGTGACGGCTCATTAGTATAGGCGGGCGGTTATTTGGCGGTTACTGAAAATGCCCCTTACAGCAGAAATTTCCCGAACGTCAGAAAATTTCCGACTTTTTTCCAATTTCCGCTTTATACTTATGTATAGGGAACTGCGGTGGAGGGGGAAACCCCAGCTTCCAAGTCCAGGAACAACATCTGTCTTGCTGCGGCCCTAAACAGTAAGGAAAAGGAGGATTGACATTGTTATTGAAAGTATTCCCACATGGGTGGGTGCAGCTTCCAGAAGGGCTTCTGAAAAGCGAGAAAATTCAAATTGGGAACATGGTCGAGATCCGTGTAGAACGCATCAGCCCGAATCAGGATCGATTTCACCGATTCCCAATCTGAACAGAGATTCCGGCTTCAGTGCTTTGGACAGTTTGCATTATTCGAAGGCTCCCGATACATCCCCATTCGATGTAAAAAAGCGCGGGAACTCCTCTCCTTGCTTGTCTGGGAGGCCGGAGGACCGATCTCGAAACGGTATGCCGCCAGTATGCTCTGGCCAGAATCCAACATTGAACACGCCAGGGACTGCTTATATAAAACCCTCGCCTGGCTTCGGGCCAGAGTGGAGCTCTGCCAGTCCTTCGGATTAACTGTCGTGCGCGAAAGTATATCTATCCGCCTCGAGAACCTGTCCATTGATATGGTAGAATTTGATCGTTGCTATGCCGGACGCAGCGACATCCGCCTCGAGAACCTGTCCATTGATATGGTAGAATTTGATCGTTGCTATGCCGGACGCAGCGACATCCGCTGCTGTCAGCGGGCGGTTGAACTCTATAACGGCCCGCCGTTTTGGCGGGACTGCTATGATTGGACCATAGAAAAGCAATCGCTGTATGAACTCCGTTATGATGAGCTTCTCCGTGCGCTCTCGGAATATCATCGACAGCATGATGATTCAAATATCGAAAAGCATGTTCTGAGACAAAAATGAGAGGGGAGATACATATGTGTAAACTGAATCAAGATCTTGCCGACGCCCTGTGTGTGGTAATTGCCTGCGGCTTTATGGACAAAATGGGCGGCATGCGCAGGGAAGAAAAATCGTCAGGCAACAACTACACCGACTTTATCTATGAAGGCGGCGATGAGAAAATCCGGTATGAAAGATTGAGCGGCGAGCTTCAGGATCTGGGCATCCATGTGGAATTCAAAGCTCCGCCGTCCAAAGCAGAGACTCCTTTTATTATGGCAAAGACCAACAGACTGACGAAAGAGGTCTTAATGGGGCTCCAGAAAGATATGCAGGAATGGTCTGTCCCCCTGGAAACTGAAATCAATGCAATGGAGGGCGGCGGGCTCCGGGGAGCCTATCTGGGTGGGTACAACGACATCAGTAAAACCGAGGTGCTGGGTGTGTCTGATCTGTATCAATATCCTCCCAGGTTCCGCAAGGGGGACGCGGTGGAATATGCCCATGAGATCGAAGCGGCTTACAACGGCGCCAGAGCTGTTACAAACGCCGTGGTCAAACACCTGAGCGGCCCTGCGAAATATGTCCGCTCAGTCAGGGAGGAACTAAGCCCGGTCAATGAGGATCACCAGACGGGGAACTTGTTCGCCAGCGTCCACGGGATGACCCGCGCTATCACAACTTATCCGCCCTTGGCAGACAATGCATTGGCGCATTTTGAACTGGCACTGGGTTCGGCCACGAGCAAGGTGGCTTCCTGCATTCCGTGCAGTCTGCTGATGGCGGCGGTCGGGCGGCCTGCCACCGCTACTCATCTGGGCCGCGGGGACAACTGGAACTTTCCCGTAAGCCTTGGGACAAATGGCGCTTATATCAAAGCAATCTGGGCTAAATACGTGATTGAATGCTATGTCAAAGGGAAAGAAAAGCTGGAAAACCTGCATGAAAGACCGCTTTTATATAGTTGGTTTGAGCAGGACAGCGGCCTTAACTCCGAGCAGATCCCCGATATGTTTCTGGAGGCCCTGACCTACGAAAGCTCCTTTATGACGAAGATCGAGCGCGTATTGGCCTATCTCTGAACTGGCTGCTTCAAAATAACTCGGGAAAGGATGAAAAAATTGAAGTATGAAATTATTCCACAGGAAGACACCGTACTGGTCACTATTACGGACGCAAGCAAGATCGACCATCTGGATATGAGCGAAGAGCCGCCTGCCGGGTGTATATTGGTCCAGAAGGGCAGAGCCGATGTGCTGGGACAGATTGATCTGGAAAAAATGCTCAGCAACCTCAACAACTGTGTGGATTTGCTTCAGATCACCTATAACGCAGTGGACAGCTTCCACCTTCAGTCCCGCGTACAGGAACTGAGCAACCAATTCATTGATGCTATGAATTTCAGCAGTCGAGCAGCGTCGGAGTTTCAGGGTTTCGCTCAAGACGCCTTGGAGGCTTGTATCTATGCTTACAGATTCTTGCTAAGCGGGAAAGTGGAGAAAGCCCTGGAGCTTCTGACCGGGAACAAAAGCACCGCCGCCGAAATGGTCAAGGTATCCGACAAACTGGTCAAGACCTACCAGGGACTGACCGACTATACAAACAGCGTTTTGAAGAGTGTCATGGACGAGCGGGCCGACGACGAAAAAAAGCGGGAGCAGACGAAAGCCATGATTTGCGAGCTGGAAGGTTCCGTCCAGGCCATGGAAACACTCAGGGAGATCCGGGAGGATAAACGGGCGTTCGGTATGCAGCTGGCGGCCCTGATCCTCGATTCCATAGGAAGCCTGGTCGGTATGTCCCACGAATCGATGCAAAGCGGCAAATCCGATCAGGACGGCGCCGCGCAGGAGTCCCAGCCGTCCTCCGCAAAGGATCAGGCGGAACGGGAATATTCGGAAAACATTGCCCGCCAAACGGCCATCGATTCACAAATTAAAAAGATCGATAGCCGTATCCAGCGTATTGACGAGGTGTTGGACGGCGAACTGTATCAGGGCGGCGCAAACAACGCCAAAGCTGATCCCAATGATCCGGATGCCCGGAAAACTGACGAGGAGCTTCTGCAGGAAAAACAGCGTATGGTCGATGAGAAAGCCAGGCTGAATCAGGAACTCAACGGTTTGAAGGGGAGAGAATCGGTCGTGAAGGACACCTTAAAGGGCCTGGGCGTGGCCGTTGACGATATCTCGGAAAAGACCCGCGCTGCCGCTCAGGAAATCCAGAAAAAGGCCGACTCACTAGCGACACGGTTGAAGGAAGTTGGCAAAAAGCGGGACGAGCTTAAGGCCATGGAGCGCAAGAACCTGATGGATCTGGCCCGGGATACAGCCAAAATGAAAAACATGGTGATGGACGCCAATTCCCTGGAGAGCGCTGTCCAGTGCCTGGTGATTGCCATCGGATGCCTGCGCAAGGTGCTGGCGTACCTCCAGGAAATCAAGCTGTTTTGGATGAACGTGGAAGTTTTCTGTGACAATCTGGCCAATAACAACAATCTTACAACCATGATTGCCGAAGAGGAATGTACCAAATTCTTTAAGAGCAGGATTTTTGTCACCAGCTATCTGGGTCTTATGGCGAAATGGCAGGCCCTGCGCGTTGTTTTCGATGAATATCGCATCGCCCTTAATCAGGTCTCTGGGCGCATGTGCGACACAATGCAGCAGTCCCTGTCCGCAAACCGCGAGGATCAGTGGGCACTGGCCCACGATATGGCAAAGAAATTGAACACACAATTAAATCAGATGTTGAGCCAGGGCGCGGCCGCTGTCTGACAGCGGCTCAAGAGGAGAAAACATGTGCGATTCGCTTGAAATGATCCGGCAAAGCCTGTGCGCCATGGCTCAGAGCTACCATACTGTGGCGGAAGGCGGCAGACTCAAACCCCGCGAATGGATAGAGAACGTCAAGCTGCTCAAGCCTGTTGCCGGCCAGCTCCAGCAAGTGGCCGAGGCTCAGATTGCCCAATGTCAAACGGAACTGGATGAAAAAATCCGCGCCCAGTCCCTGTGCCTGACGGAGCGCGCAAACCAGTACGCTCTGATGGACCAGCGAAAAAGCGCTCTGTCTGACCTGGACGCAGAGGTGCTCGGTCTGATGGCGCAAATGAACCATATCAGCGACTGCATCGCCCAAAAGCAAAAGGAACTAAAAAACGCACAGCAAAGGGTTAGTGAAGCAAAGGCGCAAAGGAAGAAATGGGACACGGTTTTTTGGGCCACCTGCTGGCTTCCCCTCGTTAACATTGGCACCGGATCCAAAAAGATTGATGCAGACGCCGGGTATTACGCAAACGCGAAACAGCTGAGCGAGGAGATCAACGCATTAAAAGCCCAATCAAGCGTCCTCAATTGCTGGCTTACGTACATCCGGCAGAAAAAAGAGAAAAAAAGCGCGGAATCCGCCGAACTTATCAGGCAGATCACCGCCACCAATGGTCGAGTAGCCCAGATTACTACAGCCATCAACGAACTCAGCCGCCAGATTTGTCTGTGGCGAACCATCCGCGAGGGTTGTGCGGAGATCAGTATAAGGCTGGATCACGTCAATGGAGACATTGCGGCGGTGGAGACATGCTTTGAGGAGCTGCTCAAAGTGGAGGAGCTGTTGAAAATTCCCTCCACTACTCGTTTTGTGGCCGGTCGGATCTGCAAAGGCAGCTGTCTGCGCGCAGGGGAATCCTTAAAGCAAGACGAGTACCTCATGAGCCCCAACCGGAAATATATCGCCGTGCTGCGGGCAGATAACGCGCTGGTGGTCTACAACTCCGAGCAGGAGCTGTGGTCCTCCGGCACTCAGGGCGCAAAAGGCAAAAGCTCGCTGTGCCTGGATGGCCGCGGTCCCGCCGCGCTGGTAGGCACAGACCGTGTCTGGAACACCAAGCGCCCTGGCGTGGTCTCGCTGGTCATGCAGGACGACGGCAACCTGGTGGCCTACGACCACAACGGAAGAAGCCTGTGGGCTACCGACACCTTTACTTACGCAAATGTGGAGAGTCTGCGTTTTCAAGATGGGGCGGCAGAGCAGGCAAGTAAAACCAATATTATAAAAGGAGAAATCAAGATGAATGATAAACAGATGGCACTCCAGTGCATCCAAATGATGGAAAAATACATGGACGAGGTCAAAAATCTGCCCAACGACAATAAAAAACTGGTAGGACTGGCCAACGAGGATATGATGGCATGGAGGCAAGTCTACTATCCCGAGCTCTCCCGGAGCGGCAAAGTGCGCGATACATCCTTTTTTGAGCAGCCCCTAAAGAACCCCAACACTGGCATAGGCCAGGACGGTACCTTTACCAAGTACGAGTATGTGCAGTTTCTGTGGAGCGCGTACAAATTCGTCATGGGTGACTTTTCCTCCACCCCCCCAGCGCTGGAGTATATCAAAGGTTGTATCAAAATGCTGGAGCCATATGCCGCTTCCTTTGAGAACAAGGGGAATGAGACGGAACTGGTCTGCTCCCTGAATGATAAGGATGGAAGGAGATGGCGCGAGGATTACTATCCCAGACTGTCTAAATCCGGTATGATCCCGGACGGAAGCTTTTTCGGCAATGTCAATCAGGAGCACCGTTACGGCATCGGCGAGGACGGCTCGTTTTCTGGAGAAGAGCTTTGCCATTTCCTCTTCCGGCTCTACCGGCAGGCATATATTATGCTGAACTGAACCGGACGAGTCTCATTCCAAGTTGTTTCAAGGCAAAATAGGAGATTTGAGAGAAAGAAGTTCAAATCATTCGTTTACACATAGCAAAATGAGCGCGGCTATGAAAAATGAACTGTGTAAATACGAATATCCCATGAAAATTAGCCCATACAGGAGATGCAGCCAAACAAGGCAACGCTGAGGAGCGGCCTGGCGCAGACTGTGAGCGATAACGGTAGAAGGAGCGGCGATTGACGCCGCTCCTTTTTTCTATCGGGCCGCTCCAAAGCGGATAAATCCCGGGAGTTTGAGGGCTGGCCCTTAAGTGTTACATCTTGCCTCGGTTAAGCCGGTCAAATTGTCGTGGCAGGCAATAAAAATGTCTGAAACGCCACGGCTTTTCAAATCCCCACAGATGCCCGCATAAAAGCTTGCTGATTCATTTTCTGAAATCCAAATCCCTAAAATTTCTTTCCGGCCTTCCATAGGATACGGTATTCGGTCGGCTATATCCCGCGTGTTGCGCACGGGGTTTCTTACCGGGAAGCGCTGGCGGCAGCCTACCCGAACTGGCTGGCAGGCATTGCAAAATATCACCAGCGGGACATTTGCACCCTGTTCACGGAGATGTTCGGGATCGATCGGACGCTGGACGCAACGGAAGCGATCCAGACAGGCTGCGCCCTGCTCCGGGAATGGATGCAGAAGGGAGGTATCCCGCTGCCGCTGCATACGTTTTTGGAGGAATGCGGCTTGTCCGGCAAGACCATAATCCCCTTCTGTCCGCACGGCAGCGGCTTCTCCCGCACCGAGCGAACGATTGCGGAGTTGCAGCCCAATGCCGTGGTATCCGAGGATGGGATGACGATCCCGCGCAACAGTGTTGCTACCGCAGAGGATGAGATTATCGAGTGGGCCGAAGGCTTCGATTTACCGCAGTAATTACGGCGCAGTATATAAAAAGAGGGGAATGTCCGCCAATGGACAAAGGGGTTTTATGGACATGAAAGGGATGGCAAAAAATCGGGATACTCCTTGCATTGACGCTCTTCGCAGTATGGGATCGCATCGGGATGCTCTGCCGCCGCGACGACGGATGCCGCCGTGTCAAAGAACCGGACTGCCGCGCGGGAAAGCGGGGCCTTTACCTCTTCCTGACCGGATGGGGCCGCCTGCGGGCGGCCCCGCTTTTTATTTGCAGTTGATTTCTTCATCAATATCATGTAATATAAAACAAGAACAGATCCCGTTCAGCGTTGCCCGGTCGTTTGATCGTGGATGTGATATCATGAAAGTGGGGGAGGATATGTCTCAAAAACGATGGCTCTACATAGTTGCAGCCGCAGCGCTGACGCTGGTCCTGCTGCTTGCGCGATCGGCCGGGGGCCAGGGGGACAACGCCCGCCTGCGCATTGGGGCAACTTACATGACGATGAACAATCCCTTTTACAGCGTGATCGATGAAGAGCTCCGGCTGATGATCGAAAGCCGGGGCGATATCCTGCTGACGCGCGATCCGGCGCTGGATCAGGAAAAGCAAAACGAACAGATCCGCGATCTGCTCCAGGAGGGGATCGACATTCTGGTCATCAACCCGGTCGATTTCCGCGAAGCGACCCCCGCCCTGCGCGAGGTGCAGGCGGCAGGCGTCCCGGTCGTCGTGGTCGATTCCCAGGTCAGCGACCCCACGCTTGCACGATGCACGATCGTATCCGATAACTATGGCGCAGGCGTCCTCTGCGCAGAGCATTTACAGCAGACCCGCGACAGCGGGCGCATTATCCTTTTAGAACACCCCAAGGCGAAGTCGGCACGCGACCGGATCAAAGGCTTCTGCGACACCCTTCCCGCCGATGGGCGTTACCGGATCGTTGGACGGGCGGACTGCGCCGGACAGCTGGAGCTTGCAATGCCCGCGCTCGCCGCGCTTCTGGCCGAGGGCTGCCAGCCGGATATCGTCATGGCGCTGAACGACCCGAGCGCCATGGGCGCAATGGCGGCGCTGGAAGACCGCGGCCTTTTATCCGGCGTATCGGTCTATGGCGTGGACGGCGCGCCGGAAGCCAAGAATATGATCGCGGAAGGCGCCATGACGGCGACCGTCGCCCAATCCCCCTTCAAGATCGGACAGGCGACCGCGCAGGTCGTTTATCAGATCCTTTCCGGGGAGCCCTGCGAGGCGGAGATCGTCGTACCGGTCGAACTGGTGACCTGTGAAAATATCGGCGCCTTCAATCTGGAAGGCTGGCAGTAAGGAGGTACAGGCAATGGATACCCGCGACCCTTTGGCGTTTTTCCGGCGGCTGATGTTCCTGCTGAATTTTGCGGTATGCGCCTACCTTTCCCTGATCTATGCCCTGACCCCGCGCTTCGCGGTCCAGCAGGCCGCAGGGCTCCGGTTCACGCAGGGGCTGAACGCCCTGCCCGGCAAACCGTGGCTGTTCTGGATCGTTCCGGCAGGAGTCGGCGGGCTGGTCGCCGCAAGCCTGTTTTTCCGCGACAAAAAGCCGTCGCGCGCCGCCTGCTGGGTGGAGCCGCTGCTTTGCCTGCTCGTGATCTTTGCGCTCCATCTGGATTATAACGGGCTGCTGTTGGTCGCCGTCGTCGATCTGGTGGACGGCCTGCGCGGACGCGGGCGGACGCTCTTCCTCGGCGTGATGGCGGGATTATACCTGCTGACCAGCATCGATATCCTGCCGCCGCAGCTCCGGATGGTCACGATTACCGAATATCTCGCGTTTTATGACACCCATACGCGGCTGCTCCTGCAAAATATACTCAGCCTGTTTTCCGCGCTCAACCTGATCCTGTTCCTGATCTATATGGTGCTGCTGGTCGGCAAGCGCACCGAGGAAAACGCCGCGACCCGGCAACTAAACCAGGAGCTTGCGCAGGCAAACGACCAGCTGGTGCTGCTAAACGCGCGCCTGAAAACCTACGCCGCCCAAAGCGAACGCATGGCGGAGACCCGCGAACGCAACCGCCTTGCGCGCGAGATCCACGACACCCTCGGGCATACCCTGACCGGCATCACCGCCGGCGCGGACGCCTGCATCGAAATGCTTGAGATCTCGCCGGAAATGGCCCGGAAACAGATGGAACGTATTGCCGACGCCGCCCGTCAGGGCATGAACGAGGTGCGCCGCTCGGTCAGCGCGCTTCGTCCGGACGCGTTGGAACGGCTGAAGCTGTCGGAAGCGCTGCGCCAGCTCTGCGAGGAAATGCAGCAGACTTCACGCGCCGCCGTCAGCCTGCGGCTGGAAACCAAAGAACTGCGGGTGTCCGCAGATGAAGAAGACGCGATCTACCGCATCGTGCAGGAAAGCGTGACCAATGCGATCCGCCACGGGCAGGCCGACGAGGTATGGGTCGATATCACCGCCGCCGGGCGGACGCTGTCGATCGTGGTGCAGGATAACGGCATGGGCTGCCAGACGCCCAAACCGGGCTTTGGGCTGCGCCACATGGAGGAACGCCTGCGGCTTTTGGGCGGGACGCTGCGGACGGATGGTACAAATGGGTTTCGGATTGAAGCAACGATACCGCTTCGATGGGGGGATACGATATGATACGAGTGATTTTAGCAGACGATCAGGAACTGATCCGCGAAAGCCTGAGCTTTGTCCTCAATGCGCAGGCGGATATCGATATGGTCGGGATCGCGACCAACGGACGGGAAGCCATTGAACTGGTGCGGCGGGAAAAGCCGGATGTCGTACTCATGGACATCCGCATGCCCGAGGTCGACGGCGTCGAATGTACCCGCGTGATCAAGGAAGCCTACCCGCAGATCAAGGTCATTATCCTGACCACCTTCGACGATGACGAATATGTGTTCGGCGCGCTGCGCTACGGGGCTTCCGGCTATCTGCTCAAGGGCGTGTCGGTCGCCGAGCTGGCAAACGCCGTGCGGGAGGCGGTGCGCGGCGGCTCGATCATTATGCCGGGCATCGCGACTAAGGCGCTGCAAATGTTCGCGCGGATGGCAAAGGGCAGCATGCAGATCCCTGTGACCGAAAAGCAGACCGCCGACCTTCAGGAAAACGAATGGAAAATCATCCGGGAAGTGGGCTGCGGCCTGTCCAACAAGGAGATCGCCGCCGAGCTGAAATTTTCCGAGGGCACGGTGCGCAATTATTTAAGCAACATCCTGAGCAAGCTCGACCTGCGCGACCGCACGCAGCTTGCGATCTGGGCCGTGCAGACCGGTACGGCGAGCCGCCCATGGTGAAACGGTACTGGAAACGGCTGCTGGCAGGTCTTTTGCTGCCGCTCTGCTGCGTCGCAGCCGTCAAATATTTTGAAGGATACGGACGGGTGCTGCGCCTCGGCTTTGTTTCCGGCAGTTATTGGGACGCGCCCAGCAACTGCTACGCCGTGATCGACGCGGCGATCGAACGCTTTGAGGCCGAACACCCCGGCGTGCGGGTCGAATACATCAGCGGGATCCTCAAACGCGATTATTCGGAATGGCTGATCGGCAAATTCCTGCTGGGGCAGGAGCCGGACGTGTTCATGATCTTGCCGGAGGATTTCGAGATGCTGTACGAGCTGGGGGCGCTGCACCCGCTGGACGCGCTGGCCGAGCGGGACGGCACGGTCTCGCCGGACGATTTCTATCCGGCGGCGCTCGAAAGCGGGAACGTAAACGACGTACAGTACGCCCTGCCCTATGAATGCGTGCCGACGCTGATGTTCGTCAACAAATCCCTGCTGGCCGAAGAAGGCATCGCCGTGCCGGACAGCGACTGGGACTGGGAACAGTTTTATGCGATCTGCGCCGCCGTCACCCACGATCTGGACGGGGACGGCGCGCCCGACCGTTTCGGCAGCTACGGCTACACCTGGCGGGACGCGCTGGCGGCGAACGGCGGCGCGCTGTTTTCGGAGGACGGCGCGCACTGCCTGCTTGCCGAGCCGCAGGCGGCGGAAGCAGTCGCGTTCGCGCAGCGGCTTTCGGCGCTGTATCAGGGCTGCGAGATCACCGCGCGCGACTTCGATCAGGGAAGGGTCGCGTTCCGCCCGTTCCTGTTTTCGGATTACCGCACCTATCAGCCGTACCCGTGGCGGATCAAGCGGTATTCCGGGTTTGAATGGGATTGCATCCCGATGCCGTCCGGCCCGTCCGGCTCGAACAGCTCCGAGCTGAGCGTGATGCTGGCCGGTATCAGCAGCCGCACGGGCAAGACGGCCCTTGCATGGGAATTCCTCAAGGAAATGACCTGTTCGGACGCGACCCAGTCGATGCTGTTCACCGATTCGCATGGCGTTTCGGCGCTGCGCCGGGTGACGCAATCCAAGCAGACCCGTTGGGTGCTGTGGCAGGATACGCCCGGGGAAAGCCGCCTTGCGCTGGCAGCGCTGCCGGGCACGATGGAGCAGGCGATCGCGGCGCCGCATTTCCAGAATTCCGATCAGGCGAACCTGCTGGCGGATTCGCTGGTGGAAACGGCTATGGCAAATGAACAGGATCTGGGCTTGCAGTTGGTGCGTGTGCAGCGTGAGCTGGAGGAATTCCTGAATCGCTGACCGGGAGGTCGTGGCCGGGAGCCGAAGACGGTTCCAGGCTGTCTTCCAGAAAACCGATCGTATCGCCCAAGTCCTGCAAATGCTGGGTCAGGCTGTTTCGCGTGATTTCCCAGCAGCATCCCGCCCAATCGTCCAGGCCGGGGGATCGCAGCGGGAGCTGCCCGGAGTGGTACAGATACAGGCAATGCATGGAGAAAGCTGCGGAGCGGAGTTCGTCTGTGATGAATTTCAGTTCTTCGATGTAAACGGCTTGCATTGGCAACATGATCGATCCTCCTATGTGAGTTTGGGTTTGCGGTAACGTTCCAGAACGCTGATTAGGGCGTTGCATCTGGACGTATTCATTATATATTGAAACGGATAAATTGTCAATGAAATTTGTTATCCGTTTATCTAATTCAAAGGAGGTATGCAACGTGTCAGAACTGGTAGAGCGGATTGAACGGAAGCTCAAAGAACGAAATATAACCTTTGGCCGTTTAGAGCACGAGTGCGGGCTTGGAAATGGAACGATCAAGCGATGGAATACGCAAAGCCCAAGGCTGAACCGGTTAGTCCGTGTTGCCGAATATTTGCAGGTATCGTTGGATTACCTTACGTTTGGGGAAAAAGCAGCTTCATCCGAAGTACCCGAATGGATGCGGCCCGTGCTCACGGAGCGCGAAAGCGAAGGGCTTTCCATGTTCCGCGGCCTGCCGCCCGAGGAGCAGGAGGACTTTTATGCCTTCCTCCAAATCAAACATAAGCGTTATCAGGACGCCGCGCAGCCGCCGGAAGGCGGAACGGAAAAATGAAAAAACAGCGCCCCGCTTTCCCGGCGGAAGGGCGCGCCGATGGGAAAAATCCCCCCTGTTTTGTGAAATGCACAAGGCGAGGGGGATTTTTTTGCGCAAATCGCACAAGCCGATTGACATTTGTCAAACAGAAACCGAGATGTGTCAATCGGCATTGGTGACAAAATACAGCTTTCAGCAGCGACAGAAATTGTTAAAATTATCTCAACAAAACACGGAAGGGGAAACCCGAACCGATACGAAAGGGGAAATCAAAACATGAGGTACTGTATTTTAGTCAGTCACGGCACGTTTGCACCCGGCCTGCACAACGCGCTTGGAATGATGGCGGGGGCTGACCGCAAGGATATCCTTTCGACCAGCCTGCTTGACGGAATGGACGTGGATACCTTCCGCCAGAACTTTACCGAACTTGTCAGGGATATCACGGAAGGGGACGAGATCCTGCTGTTCGCGGATATCATCGGCGGTTCGCCGCTGACGAATGCGGTTTCGGTGCTCGAAGAAAAAGGGCTGCTGCCGCATACCGTCGCAATGGGCGGCATGAATCTGCCGCTGGTGCTCGGCGCGGCGTTTGCCGACACGGATATCCCGCTTGCACAGGCGGCGGAGGAGATCATGGCGGACGCGCGCGACCAGATCAAGGTCTTTGACCTCGGCGGCGACGCTGAGGACGACATCTAATAATTATCCATTCATCCATATTTTCACAAAATCAAGGAGGACAAAATCATGGCAATCTCATTTATCCGCGTTGACGACCGCATGATCCACGGGCAGACCTGCACCCGCTGGTCGCTCGAATACCCCTGCGACGGCCTGATCGCCGTAAACGACAAGGCGGCAACGACTGCCGTCCTGAAGGCGGCGTACAAGAGCGCCAGCGAAAAGAAAACCTTCGTCTGGACGCTTGACGAATGGCGCGCGAAGTGCGGCAAGGTCCTTGCCAGCAAGGATCGGTACTTCCTCATCACGAAGGACCCGATCGACATGAAGAAAATCCTGGTGGACGACGGCTTCGACCCCGGCGAGGTCAAGACCGTTATCATTGGGCCGTGCAACGACCGCCCGAACGCCATCAAGCTGGGCAACAACCAGTCGATCACGCAGGAGGAGGCCGACGCGCTCGAAGCCATCATGCAGAAGGGCTACGAAGTCGAGTTCGCGCTCATTAAGGAATCCGCCATCGGCAACTGGAAGAAATTCCGCAGCCAGTTCGGCTATTGATCCGCGCGTCCTGCGGGAAACCGCTTGAACCGATAGAACCCCCTAATAGAACCCCCTAAAAAGGGCCTGCTCCGCAGCTCCCGGACTGGTTCCCCGGCGGCGGGACGGCCTCAATAAAAGAAAGGTTTGGTGAAAAGATTTATGGAAATTCAGGTATGGCAGGCTGCATTATTTGGACTGTTCGCGTGTTTGGCGTCCATGCCCGGCCTTGGCGGCACCGTGTTTGGCAACTACACGCTGGGCCGCCCGCTGGTCGCCGGTTTGATCGTTGGCGCGATCATGGGCGATATCCAGACCGGCATTTACCTCGGCGCTGCGATCCAGGTCGTATACATCGCGCTGGTCACCCCCGGCGGCACGGTCTCGGCTGATGTGCGCGCCATCTCTTACATCGGCATCCCGCTTTCCATCGTAGCGGTCAACTCCATGGGGCTTTCCGCTGCATCCGCAGAAGGCCAGGCAATGGCGGTCGCCCTCGGTTCGGCGGTCGGCACGCTCGGCACCGTCCTGTTCTACGGCACCGCAACGGTCAACCTCGTTTGGCAGCACATGGGCTGGAAGTGGCTGGAAAAGGGCGATTTCAAAAAGCTCTATCTGGTCGACATGGTGTTCCCGTGGATTTCCCACCTGCTCTGCTCCTTCATCCCCACCTTTATCATTTGCAAGGTCGGCGTGACGATGGTCGACCTGATGAAGGCGTATATGCCGATGGACGGCATCGCAATGAAGACCCTGTTCACCGTCGGTTCGCTGCTCCCGGCAGTCGGTATCGCTATCCTGCTCAAGCAGGTCGCGACCAAGCCGGTCGACCTGCTGACCTTCGTATTCGGTTTCACGCTGGCGGCGTGCATGGGACTGAACCTGATCGCGGCTTCGGTCGTCGGCGGTTTCTTCGCCGTGTTCAGCTACCGGATCAAGCTGCTGTCCATGCAGAAGCCTGCTATGGCTGCGGCGGGCGCAGGCGCTTACGATGACGACGAGGAGGAGATTTAACCATGGCAGAAAAGAAACTTTCCAAGAAGGCGCTCGCCAAGTCCTTCCGGAACTGGTATTACGGGCATCTGACCTGCTTTTCGCAGGAGCATATGCAGACCTTCGGCTACCTGTGCGCGATGCTGCCGCTGGTAGAAGAGCTGTACGACACCAAGGAGGAACAGAAGGCAGCGCTCCAGACCTATTCCGCATTTTTCAACACCGAGCCGCAGCTTGGTACCGTGGTCGTCGGCATGACCGCCGGTCTTGAGGAGGCCAAGGCGAACGGCGAGGAAATCGACGGCGAAATGATCAACGGTATCCGCGCCGGTCTGATGGGCCCGGTTGCCGGTATCGGCGACAGCCTTGTCGTCGGTACGCTGATCCCGATCCTGCTGGGCATTGCGCTCGGCCTGTCCACCGGCGGTTCGCCGCTCGGCGCGATCTTCTATATGATTGTTTACAACGTAGTGCTGACCCTCGGCATGCGGTTCCTGTACTACACCGGCTACCGGCTCGGCGGCAAAGCGGTCGAAATGATCGTCGGCGAAAAAGCAAACGCGATCCGCGAATCGGTCATTATGCTGGGCACGATCGTTATCGGCGCGGTCGCCGCAAGCTGGATCTCCATCACAACACCGATGGTCATTCCCGGCGGTATCGCCCTGCAAACCGGCGTATTCGACGCGATCTTCCCCAAAATGCTCCCGATGGCGGTCGTCCTGTTCTGCTATTGGCTGATGAGCAAGAAAAAGCTCGCCCCGACTACCGTCATGCTGGTGCTGGTCGCGGTCGCGCTGGTCGGCGTGCTGCTCGGATTCTTCGATCCGCAGCTAGCATACTAAAAACTGCCCATATCACAAGCGTTTTCTGCGTGTTTTGTACCCCCTGAAGGCTTCCGCAGGACGGAAACCGTTCCGATCCTCCCCGCCGGCCAGACCGGCGGGGAGGGCGGGAGCCCTCGCAGATACGCCGCTTTGCTTTCGCAGCCCAAACCCGCCCGCAGGCGGAAATGGGAGTCCAGAGGGGCGAGCCCCTCTGGCGCTGTCCGCGTAGGACGCCTCCCCGGCGGGGGGCGGGATTCCCAAGGGCAGAGCCCTTGGGCGCCGTCCGCGGAGGACATCCCCGAAAAGGAGTTTGCGATCATGAAAAAAGAAGAAAAGAAACGCGCTTCCGCCGCGCGGCTGCTCGAAGAAGCGCAGCTGCAAAAAAATGCGCTCAAACGGCTCGGCGGCTGGCAGCGCAACGCAATGCTGGCATCGACCTGCGGGGCGGCGCTGGCATGGTGGGGCTTGTCCGGGAACGGCGTACAGCTCGTTTGCGGGGCCGCAGGCGTGCTGGCCGCCCTGCTGGGGATCCTCTGCGCAGCGATCCTCGGGCTGGGTATCCGGAACGGGAACCGTAACGTGGAACGGCTCCTGCGGGCTGCGGAAGCCCTATAACATCGGTCACAGCAGGCGGTACGGTATGCCTTACCATGGCCAGATCCGCCTGCCGACATAAGGAAACGGAGGCCAGAAGGATGCAGGATATTCGGCTGCTATGTATTGATATCGACGGCACGCTTCTTGACTCCCGCCATCAGCTGCCGTCCGAAAATCGGACGGCAGTTTTATGGGCTGCGGAGCAGGGCGCGACCGTCTGCCTGATGACCGCCCGCCCGCCCGGAGCGACCTTTTCCATCCAGCGGGAGCTGGATATCTCCGGCCCTGTCGCCTGCTTTGGCGGCGGGTTGCTGGAATATCACGGCGAACGGCTGTCCGACTGCCGTATCCCCGCACGGACCGCCGCGCTGCTGGCGCAGGAATGCAGGCTGCGCCAGGTACACCTGAGCGTCTACCGTGATACCCGCTGGTATGTCGATCATGAGGACTTGTGGAGCATCCAGGAAGGCCGGATCACCGGGCTGACCCCGACGTGCGCCGATTTGCAAAACCTGGTCGCGTCCTGGGAACGCTGGGGCGCGCACAAGCTTCTTTTTATGGGCGAGCCCGAACCGCTGGATCTGCTTCAGACAACGCTGGAAAAACGGGAGCTGTCGATCCAACTGCTGCGCTCCAAGGATACCTATCTGGAAGCGATCCCCGAAGGCGCGGGCAAGGCCGAAGCCATGCATACGCTGTGCGGACGGCTCGGGATCGACCCCGCCCAGGTGCTGGCGCTCGGCGATCAGGACGTGGACGCGTCGCTGCTACAGGCGGCGGGCTTCGGCGTGGCGATGGCGAATTCGTCGCCCGCAGCGCTGCGCGCCGCACCGTACCGCACCGAGTCCAACGACGCGGCGGGCGTGGCGAAGGCAATTTACCGGGCCTTTCAAGGGACGCTTTGAACGGAGGAGGTGCGGAAATGTCGTGGCTGGATCTGCATTTGCATTCCGCCGCAAGCCCCGATGGGGAAATCTCGCCGCGCGGGCTGGCGGAGCTTTGCCGTCAGGAAAAGATCGCGCTGGCAGCGCTGACCGACCGGAATACGGCCGAAGGCGTCACCGAATTCATGTGGCGGGGCGCGCAGCTGGGCATCCGCACAGTGCCCGGGATTGAACTGGAATGCACGCTGGACGGCGACCGGGCCGACGTTCTGGGGTATGGGATCGAAACGGCAAAAATGCCGGAGGCCGAAGGCGGCGCGCTCCCATCTGCAGAGCAGGCGATCCAGACGATCCACGACGCGGGCGGGCTTGCCGTGCTGGCGCACCCCGGAACGGTCTTCGGGACGGAGGAGGAAAGCGCGGAGGCCGCGCTCCGGCTCCCCTTTGACGGGATCGAGGTGTTCAGCAGCTTCCATGATGCGGAACTGACCGCGTTCTATTGGACGCTTGCCGAAAAGCACGGGCTGCTGAAAACCGGCGGCAGCGATTTTCACCGCCTTTCCGACCCGGAACGCCGGATCGGTCGGGTGCAATTTTATCATCAGGAAACAGCGATCCGGGATGCGCTGCTCAACGCGATCCGCGAAGGGCCGCCGTATTCCGGCAGGAAAAATCAGGAGGCAAGGACTGTGTACACATTTGAATATACGATCACCGATCCGGTCGGGCTGCACGCCCGTCCGGCGGGAGAACTGGCGAAGGAAGCCAAAAAGTACGCCAGCAAGGTCATAATTTGCAAAGGCGAGAAACGCGCCGAGGCGACCCGGCTGATGTCCGTGATGGGCATGGGCGTCAAGTGCGGCGATACCGTCCGGGTCGAGGTGGACGGCGAGGACGCAGAGCAGGCTGGCCCTGCGGTGGAAGCGTTCTTCAAGGCGAAGTTTTAACGCGGCCGGGGGTTCCCGCCAGCCCCGGCAAACGCTGGGGCGGATGCGCGGGAGTATCCATCGATAAGGGCGGGGACATTTTCAAACGTCATGTTCGAGAACCGCGCTCCGGTAGTGGATGCCAGTGCTCCATCCAGCCAGAAATCGAAACCGGTTACCATCCAGCATGTCAAAAACGATGCTGCTACAGTCCATTTGACAGCTACGGCAAAGGATGCGGACGCTGGCAGTTGATTCCGGATCCGGACTATGTTGGCAACGGCGGCAGCGCGGAGACGAACGGCGTGATGAATTTTGATAAGGATTCTTGCGCTGCAATGACGTATTATCTGCACGATTTCGGAACTGCTGAAAACCCCAACATTCCGGTGGTCACCGATCTGAACTGGATGAATACATGGGACTATTGCAACAAAGTGGCAAGGTGCGCGGATCCGGAACAGACCTTCAATGGAACCTTCTGGGATGTGCCCGCTGCGGAATGGTTTGCTTCCGCAGTCCAATACGTTACGGCAAACGGCATGATGGCGCAGATCCTGTATAATATCGAAGGCGGCACGGGCGGCGCGCCCGCAGCGTTCCCGGATGCTGCATCCAGCGACTGGTTCGCGAATGCGGTCGGCTGGGCGGTAGGCTCCGGACTGTTGTCCGGCAAGTCCGGGAACCGTCTCGATCCCGCAGGACAGGCGACCCGCGCCGAAGTCGCTCAGATCCTGATGAACTTCGGCCAGAATATCGCACGATAAACAAAGATATTTCCACAGACGGAAGGAATCGTAAACCGATCCGCGCACAGCCGGGAGCACCCCGACCGGTTGTGGAACAAAACGGCATTGCCTGAATCGAGGCTGCGGCAAAAAGGCTTCCGTCCAACCGGACGGAAGCCTTTTTTGTTATAAATTGGAAAGATTTGGAACGATAGGGAGGATGGAATATGACGCAGTATATGACGATCCCGGAGGCGGCGCTCCGGTGGGAGATTGCTCCGGATACAATCCGTGCAGGATGCCTCCGGCATGAGATCCGCGGCGCGGTCCGCTTTGGACGAAGCTGGCTGATTCCGGAGAGCGCGCAGCGGCTGTCCATGGCCGAAAAGGCGGGCCGGAAACCGGAGCCGCGAAGGGCCTGGGATCAAAAGATACGGTATGTGGGGTGGATGGAATGAGCATTTTAAAGCTGAAGCCATGCGGCAAGGATTATTTATGGGGCGGACACCGCCTTGCAGAGGAATACGGGAAGGAATGCCGGGGGGACGTGCTCGCGGAAACGTGGGAGTTGTCCTGCCACCCGGACGGCCCTTCCGTCATTGCGAACGGCAGCTATGCCGGGAAGACCTTGCAGCAATATATTGAGGAGCAGGGGAAAGCCGTCCTTGGGACGCATTGCAGACGGTTCCGGGATTTTCCGATCCTGGTCAAGTTCATCGACGCAAAGGACAACCTGTCGATTCAGGTACACCCGGATAACCGGTACGCGCTGACGCATGAAGGGCAGTATGGAAAAACCGAGATGTGGTACGTGATGGACGCCGGGAAGGACGCGTTTTTATATTATGGCTTTCGTAAAGAGATCAGCGCCGCAGAGTTTGAGCGGCGTCTCCAGGAGGATACCCTGCTGGAAGTGCTGAACGCGGTTCCGGTGCAAAAGGGCGACGTGCTGTTCATCGAATCGGGTACGCTTCACGCGATCGGGAAAGATATCCT
Source organism: uncultured Eubacteriales bacterium (assembly GCA_910586105.1). Classification (GTDB taxonomy): domain Bacteria; phylum Bacillota; class Clostridia; order Oscillospirales; family Butyricicoccaceae; genus QXXE01. The sequence continues at coordinate 38,440 of CAJUGU010000013.1, forward strand.
GATTGCAGAGATTCAGCAGAATTCCAACGTCACGTATCGCGTCTACGATTACGGACGGGTCGGGAAAGACGGCCGGAAGCGTGACCTGCATATTGAAAAAGCGTTGGCCGTGACCAAGCTGGTACCGATCCTGCGGGATAAAAGCAGTTACCCGCATGTGGCGGACTGCGATTATTTTACGGTCGATAAGCTGAACCTGGATGGCCGGATCCTGAAAAAGCTGGAAGGGTTTGTATCCGAGGACTCGTTCGCAAGCATCCTGTTTTTGGATGGGAAAGGGCAGATCACTGTGGCGGGAGAAACGGTTGCATTCCAAAAAGGCGACAGCTTTTTTATCTCAGCCGGAAGCGGAGGGTTCGAGATCGAAGGGGTCTGCGACGCGCTGGTCACGACCATCCGGGAAAAGGCCGGGCCGGTTCGGATCGGTATTGATATCGGCAGCAGCACGACCCGCATCGGACTCGTGGACGTACACCAAAAACTGCTTGCCGCCAGTTCCCTGCCGACACGGCCGGAACGCCCGGCGGATGAAATCATCGGCGAGATCGGCGAACGCGTGCAGGCGCTGCTTGCTCAGGAGGGGATCGAAGTCGACCAGTGCGTTGGCGCAGGGGTCGGTGTGCCGGGGACGGTCGACCGCCGGAAAGGGGTCGTTGTGTATTCCAATAACATCCATTGGGAGGATGTCCGCCTTGCGGAGATGCTGGAACCTTATTTGCCAATCCCAATTCAGGTTGCAAACGACGCGGATTGTACGGCGCTCGGCGAAACGGTCGCCGGGGCCGGAAAGGGCTATCAAAACGTGGTGATGCTTACGTTGGGAACCGGTGTCGGCGGCGGCGTGATCGTAGCCGGTGAGATCGTCGGCGGCAGCGAACCCGGCCATATGGCGATCGTTGAGGATGGGGAACCATGCACCTGCGGAAGACGCGGCTGCCTGGAAGCCTATGTCTCGACGCCTGCATTGGTACGCGCGGCAAAATGCGCGACAGGGAATGCGCTTTGCCCGGAGGAAATCTTCGCAGCAGCCGAACAGGGGGATTGGGAGCTTCAGAAGGTCGTTGAGACGTATCTCCGCAGATTGGGTACCGGCGTTGTGAATCTGGTCAATCTGTTCCGGCCGCAGCTGGTGCTGTTTGGCGGGACCACGCCGGTTCAAAATGAACGGCTGCTGCCGTTTGTACAGGAAATGGTAAAACAAGGCTGCTTTGGCGGCGGAAAGGGCGAACTGCCGGAAATCGAAGCGGCTGCGCTTGGGAATGAAGCCGGGATAATTGGTGCGGCAAGCCTTGTTTAAAAACGTTGCAAAAAACTGCTGATCCGTTTCGTTTCAGCAGTTTTTTGCATGGGCAAAGGACTTCCTTTTTGATATGTTTTTGGGCAGTCAGATTAGCCGTTGCAGCCCGCTTTCCATAAAAAGCTCTCTTTGGGAGCGGTGACGCCGCCGAAGTAAATCTGTCAGGATAGGGCTTGACAAACAGACCGTTGGTATGATATTATCAGATACATACTCGTGGTATGTTATAGAGGTGGAGAAGCATTGGCAAGGAATAAACACCCGGAAGAAACCGTCAACCTGATATTGGATGTCGCATTCCGTTTGTTCATGGAAAAAGGGTATGAACATACATCCATTCAAGATATTATCAACCATTTAGGCGGTTTGAGCAAGGGCGCTATTTATCATCATTTTAAATCAAAGGAAGATATTTTAGTAGCGGTGACGGACCGCATGACGGCGGAATCGAATCAAATGCTTGCAGTGATCCGCGACCGTACCGACCTGAACGGTCAGGAAAAATTGAAAATGATATTTAAGGAATCGATCAACCGACCGGTGCAGGAGAAAATTTTTACCGTCGCGCCGGACTTTCATAACAACCCAAAACTGCTTTTCAGCCTTTTGCATGATACTATCGAGGAAGCGGCTCCAAACTATATTGTGCCAATCATTCGGCAGGGGATCGCAGATGGTTCGATCAAAACCGACTTTCCCGAACCGTTAGCTGAATTGGTTTTGCTGGCGGCAAACGTTTGGATGAATCCTATGATATTTGATAGTACAGCGGAGGAATCCTACCGCAAGTTTATGGTATTCCGCCAAATGCTGCAAGGATTTGGTTTGGATATTGTCGACCGCGAAATGTTGGAACGATTACAGGAATTGGCATTCATTTATCAAAAAAATAAACAATAGTTCAAGCGCTTTGCGCTTCGGAAAATTGTCGATCGATATCTGCCCTGAAAAATGGGCGGATATCTTTTAAAGATTATACATACCGGCATACGGTATGGAAAGGGATATCCTGAAGAATATTATGGAGGTAAATTCCGTAGAAAAGAGCTATGGAATGGAACGGATCATAGATCGTTGTAGTTTTGCGATCCGGGAAGGAGAGATCTATGGGCTTTTGGGGATCAACGGCGCAGGGAAAACGACTTTGATGACCGCGCTGGCGTTAGCCTGTTTCAGCATTTTTTCCGCAGCGGTTGTGGCGAAAGTGACTGTAAACGCATACTGTGGAAAATGCATCGGTTTTATTCAGCAGCCCGATCGATCGAAAGGTCATGTCTGGGACAAAGTGTCGGATCGTCAGCGGTATTACAACGGCTTCCGCCGTTGGAGTGATCGCCGCGGCATTCGGATGGAAAAACGTTCTGTGATTGCGACGGTTACTTGCGCGTTGCTGATCGTCTGCGCATTAACAAATTGTATCACGTTTTGCCGAACCGTATGATTGGAGTCATGACGATCATGTGTTTGATCCCTGGCATAACAGCAGGTTTTGTATATCGACTTTTGGAAAACGGGAATGAGAAAATGGAGGTTTGAACCATGGATCGGAAATTGCTTTCAAAAGATTTTACGCTCGTTGTCGTCGGGCAAATCATTTCCTTGTTTGGTAATGCAACAATACGGTTTGCATTGCCGCTGTACTTATTAAATCGGACCGGGTCTTCGGCACTTTATGGAGCAGTTACAGCGTGTGCGTTTATCCCAGCGATCTTACTGTCGCCTATAGGCGGCATCGTTGCAGACCGGGTGAACAAACGAAATGTTATGGTGATTTTGGATTTTTTTACAGCAGCCGTTATCATAGCGTTTTCCCTGCTTCTGCATGAAGCGGATATCCTTCCGCTGACAGCAGTCACGATGATGTTTTTATATGGTATTGCAGGGGCCTATCAGCCGTCGGTACAGGCGAGTATCCCGGCCCTGGTCGGCCCGGAACATTTTATGGCGGCTAACTCCACGATCAATACCATCAGTTCCTTTGCGTCGCTGATCGGCCCGGTGCTTGGCGGTATTTTATATAGCGCGTATGGGCTAGGACCGGTGTTGTGTGTTTGCGCGGTATGCTTTCTTTTGTCAGCCGTTATGGAGATGTTTATTGAAATACCGTTTTGCAAACAGGAATTGAAGGATCGCATATGGAAGACGGTCGGGACGGATTTTGCAGAAAGTGTGAACTTTATCTGGAAGGAAAAACCTGTGATCGGGAAAACCCTCCTTGTGATTTGTGGGATCAACTTATTCCTTTCGGCAATGCTGACCGTTGCATTGCCATATCTGGTCACAGAGGTATTAAACCTGGAAGTTTCGCTGGCAAACAGGTTCTATGGCTTCGCGGAAGGCGCATTGGCCGCAGGCGGATTGGCTGGCGGGATCGGCGCAGGTGTGTTTGCGAACAAATTGACGATCCGAAGAGCGGGTGCGCTGGTGGTCGCGTGCGCGGTATGCGTGTTTCCGATCGGCGCCGCGCTGCTGCTGCTTTCATCTGCAATGTTAAATTATATCGTCATAACCGTATGCTGCTTTATCATTATGGTGTGTTCAACCGTTTTTACCGTACAGATGATGTCATTTATTCAAACCGAAACGCCGTCAAATTTGATTGGAAAGGTGATTTCCGTCATTCTTACCGTAGCCATGTGCGCGCAGCCATTGGGTAATGCGTTTTATGGCGTTCTGTTTGAAATTTGCAGGGGTTATGAATATGCGGTCGTGTTATTTTCCGGCATCATATCGCTGATGATCGCGATCCGAGCAAGGCATATTTTTGCAGGATTCTCGGCAGCATGAAATACAGGAAGCGGATGGGAAAACCTATAGCGCAACGGGACGTTTGATATTTTGTTGGCGTGACAATGGATCGTATGGAAGGCTGCACAAAAAGTGCGTAAGTAAAAGCTGGACTTAAAACTTACGCACTTTGTTTTACCCTTTTTGACATTTTGGTGCAAGAAGGCGTTGGACTGTAATTACTGCAAAGTGGCTCCACTGTGGCCGTTGATCCACTGCCGGACGGTATCAACGTCGGTTTCCACAAGGTCTGCGATTTCATGGATCGCCATGCCCTTGCTCGTGAGCCGGAACGCCATTTTCATTTTTTCGTTCGTCTCGCCGATTGTAATACCTTTCTTTTCGCCGATGGCCATACCCTTTTTTTCACCAATGGCGATACCCTCCTGCTTGCCGATGGCGATACCTTTCTTCTCGCCGATCAGGATGCCTTCCTGAATTAACTTCTCGCTCACCTCGCACATTTCCTGATAGCCTCCTTCCTCACATTTCAATAAATGTACCCGTTTTGACAAGTCGCCATGACTCATATCATGCTCGTCGGTTGCCTTAAAATATTGCATCAGCCTTGCCGTTTCGGTTCCGTCATTTACTGCGGCATTTACATACATGATTTGCAGCCCGTCGTTATAAGCAATGTCGGTATGCTTGAAATGCTTTTCAACCAGATAGGTCGTGTATCCGGCATTCCATAAATCGGTCTCGCTGATGTAAATGATAAACAGATCCGGCAATTCGGCATAGCTTTTGCCCTTTTCTAAATATTCACCATCGACCATTGCGCTATAAAGCCGGACCCGCTTGGCATGATCTATGGTATCGGTGCGTTGGATCTCGATGTTATAAATCTTACCATTCCCATCTTCTGCGAGCACATCCAGGATCACATCACGCGATGTGACTTTGGAGATCCGATACTCGGTACGGATTTTCTTCACGAACAGATCCGGGATCCCGGTCAGGATGCGCAGCACATACTGGCAGGCGCGCTTATCCTTCAAAACCACGCGCATAAACACATTGCTTAACAGGTTAAACCTTCTGGCTTCCGCTACACGCTTTTCGCGGGCTTCAATGTGGCTGACCGATCCTGACGGAGCGTCAGCGGATATTTCTTTGTTCATGCGGCGGCTCCTCCACTTTGATGTCACAATATCATTTTAACATAAGCGAGGGCAGAAAACAAGGACGGCTATAAAAAGCGGCTTGCAGGGGATCTGCACACGCTTCGACACGTGAAGTTTGCAGAAAAAGGAAACGCGGAAGCCTCGGTGCCACAGGGGTTTTAAGAAACTCTTGAAAAAAGCCGGAAATTTTCCGGTTTTGGGTTGGCTTTGGGCAAGTGTTGGTGTATAATAAAACATATTGAGCCGCACAAGCGGCAAAATGATATGGAGGGAATCAGAAATGTTAAGCAAACTTATCGAGACGTTGAAAGCGAACCCGCGGAAGATCGTATTCACCGAAGGCCCGGACGCCCGTATCCTGGAAGCGTCCGCAAGGCTGAAGAAGGATGGCTTTTTGACCCCCGTGCTGGTCGGAAACGTGGACGAGGTCAAGGCCGCTGCCGCAAAGGGCGGCTTCGATATTGATGGTCTTGAGATTGTCGACCCCGCAAACTATGACGGCATGGATGAAATGGTCGCCAAAATGGTTGCGCTGCGCAAAGGCAAAATGAGCGAAGAAGATTGCCGCGCCGCGCTTTCCAAGGGCAACTATTTCGGCACGATGCTCGTCGCAATGGGTAAGGCGGACGCCCTGCTCGGCGGCGCGACTTATTCCACCGCAGATACCGTCCGTCCGGCGCTCCAGCTGATCAAGACCCGTCCGGGCGCGCATCTGGTATCCTCCTGCTTTATTCTGGACCGTCCTGGCGACGGCGCGCTCGACCGTCTCGCAATGGGCGACTGCGCGATCAATATTTCCTACGAGGACAGCGTTGATAAGGACGGCAACGTGACTGTTTCCGCAGCGCAGAAGCTGGCGGAAGTTGCTGTTGAGACCGCAAAGACTGCGGTTTCCTTCGGCATCGATCCCAAGGTCGCCGTGCTGAGCTTCTCCACCAAGGGCTCCGGCAAGGGAGCGACCGTCCCGCTTTCGGCGGCGGCGACCAAGGCTGCGCAGGAGCTTGCGCCCGAGCTGCCGATCGACGGCGAAATGCAGTTCGACGCAGCTGTCTCCCCGACGGTTGGCCAGCTCAAATTCCCCGGCTCAAAGGTCGCGGGCTATGCGAACACCTTTGTTTTCCCGAACATCGAATCGGGCAACATCGGTTACAAGATCGCGCAGCGTCTGGGCGGCTATGAAGCCTATGGCCCGATCCTTCAGGGCCTGAACGCGCCGATCAACGACCTGTCGCGCGGCTGCAATGCCGAAGAGGTCTATAAAATGGCGATCATCACCGCAGGACTGAAATAAACCGCCTGCGGGTGGGGCTCCCGATCCGGGAGCCCTTTTCTTTCCGGAAGGTTTTTTGCCCAGCCCCTTTTGCAGCGCCGCAGAATGTGGTATACTCAGAAAGGAAAAACGCAATATGCTTATCGGGTTGGCTCAGCCGCGCCCCTGCACCCGCCCCTGCGCGGGGAGCGGCAGGGCTCTGCAGATCG
>CAJUGU010000014.1:0-30884 GCA_910586105.1 uncultured Eubacteriales bacterium
CAGAGGGGCTCGCCCCTCTGGACTCCCTTTTTCGCTGCGGCGGGACGAAGGATGATTTTTTTGCCCCCTGCCGATTGTCCCGGACTGCTTTCTGTGATAAACTATAAGCAATGAACCGCCGAAGTCCGCCGATTCCGTCGGGCCTCCGCATGGAAAGGATGTCTGTTATGAAAAAATTATTGGTCGTGGTCGATTACCAGAACGACTTCGTAAACGGCGCGCTTGGCTTCCCCGGCGCTGACGCGATCGACGCCGGCATCGCAAAAACCGCCCAGCATTATCTCGCCGCAGGCGATAACGTGCTTTTCACTTTCGATACGCACGGCGAAAACTATCTGGAATCCCGTGAAGGCCGCGCCCTGCCCGTCCCGCACTGTCTGGACGGCTCCGAAGGCTGGCGGCTCTATGGTCAGGTGCAGGCGCTTTGCTGCGAGACCTGCGCCAATCACCAGATTTATCAGGTCAAAAAGGCGACCTTTGGAATGGCTCCCGCCGACCTTGTCCGCCTCGCGGAACAAATCGGCGACGTGCGCGAAATCTTAGTCGTCGGCGTTGTCACCAATATGTGCGTGATTTCCAACGCCGTCATGCTTCAGGCACAGTGGCCCGAGGCGCAAATTACGGTCGACGCTTCGCTTTGCCTCAGCTTCGACCCCGCCCTGCATGAAAAAGCACTCGATGTGATGGAAGGGCTGCAAATGTCCGTCGTGAACCGTAACAAAACCTAACGGTTTCAACCGGCATATTACGCCGCCCCCGGAAACCGGCAAACGCTGCGTCCCCGTTCCAGCCAACCCTTCCCCACAGCAGGATTTCCTTCGGAGCGGTTCCGTCCATCAGCGCCCCCCTTACGGGCGGGACAGCTCCATTTCATCTTCCATTTTGCGAAATCCGTATTTTTCATACAGCGGACGCCCCATTGAAGTGGCTTCCAGCGAAATGGCGGCAATCCCCCGGCTTTTCGCTTCCCCGACCAGCAGATCCAGCACCCGGTATGCAATCCCCCTTCTTCGGTACGCAGGGGACGTGTACAGGTTCATGATGTACGCTTTCTCACCGCTCGGGTTGTGGTACGTCGGCAGGACGCGAAAAAAGCTGATCCCGCCAGCGCCTATTATGCGGCTCCCGTCGAAAACCAGATACGCGGTATGCGTGCCGTCGCGGAGCGCCGCTTCATAATACCGGCGGGACTGCCGCTTTACTTCGCTCAGGTCGGTATCGTCAGAAAGCCGGTTCGCAGCCCGCAGCACTTCGAGCCGCATTTCTGTCAGTGGTTCGATATCTTCGGCCGTCGCCCTGTGATAGGTGAACTCCATGTCTCTCCCTCCCCCGGCCAGAAGCCGGGTAAAACTCAGGGAATTGACAGCGGTATCCCGCCGCCCGCTTTCCGCAAAACAGCCAGACGGCAGCGCCAGCGAATGGCTGGCTCTGCCGTCTGTTTTTTTGATCGTCGCGCCCCCTGCTTACAGAGTCGCGATGGTTTCCAGCACGTAGTTCGTGAACTCCTCCGCAGTCGCGCCGGTGTCGCGTCCGGTAAGGACGTACTTCGGCTGCTCGAACATACAGATATCCAGCGCACGGTCGAGCTTATTTGCAAGCTCAATCTCACCGATGTGCTCCAGCAGCATGACCGACGCGCGGAGCACCGACGACGGGTCGGCATACTTCGCGCGGCCTTCCTGCACCATACGCGGCGCGGAGCCATGGATTGCTTCAAACATTGCGTATCGCTTGCCGATGTTCGCCGAACCCGCGGTGCCGACGCCGCCCTGGATCTCAGCGGCTTCATCGGTGATGATATCGCCGTACAGGTTGGGCAGCACGACCACCTTGAAATCGCGGCGGCGCTTGTCGTCCAGCAGTTTGGCGGTCATGATGTCAATATACCAATCGTCGAACACGACCTCGGGGTACTCCTCGGCGACCTTCTGGCAGGTCTTGAGGAATTTGCCATCCGTAGTCTTGATGATGTTCGCCTTGGTAACGCAGGAAACGCGGTTTTTACCGGTCTTGCGGGCGTAATCAAACGCAAGACGCGCGATCCGTTCGCAGCCCTGCGAGGTCGCGACGGTAAAGTCGATGAACAGGTCGTCGTCGATCTGCACGCCCTGCGAGCCGACGGCATAACCGCCTTCGGTGTTCTCGCGGTAGAACGTCCAGTCGATGCCGAGGGACGGCACCTTGACCGGGCGGACATTCGCGAACAAATCCAGCGCCTTGCGCATGGCGACGTTCGCAGACTCAACATTGGGCCACGGGTCGCCCGCGCGCGGCGTCGTAGTCGGCCCCTTCAAAATCACATGGCAGGCTTTCAGCTCCTCCATCGTGTCCGGCGGGATCGCGCAGCCCAACTCGGCGCGGCGTTCGATCGTCAAACCGTCGATCGTGCGGAATTCGACCTTACCGGCATTCACCTTGTCGGCAAGCAGCACTTCCAAAGCGTGCTGCGCCATACCGGTAATCATGGGGCCGATGCCGTCGCCGCCGCAAACGCCAATAATGATCTTGTCCAGCTTGGAATAATCAATGAAATCGCCCTGCGCCTTCATATCCTCAATGCGCGCAAGCTGGCTTTCCACTACCTTTTCAAATTTTGCACGGATTTCTTCCGAAACCATTGGCTATATCCTCCTCAAAAAACCGACCGTTCCGCCGGAATTATTTCTACAGGCTTCCGATATCCGCCCGCCGTCCGTTTGGCGGGCGGATCTGCGCCATACCCACGACAGCAGACCGCCAAAATCCCCCGTCCCGCCCGCAGGCGTGAAAGGGAGTCCAGAGGGGCGAGCCCCTCTGGCGCCGTCCGCGCAGGACCGCCCGCCGCGCAGGCGCGGGGTCCGGGGCGGAGCCCCGGGAGAGCGCTTACTTCGCAGACTGCTTCGCGTAGTTCAGCGTGCCGCCCGCCAGCAGCGCGCCGCGCTGGCGGTCCGATACGTCGCAGTCCGCCTTGAAGACCTTGCCGCCCGCTTCCACCGTGATTTGAGCGCCCGACGCGATCTCGGATTTCAGGTTCGGGAATGAAATCGTTCCCAGAAGTTCGACCGCGTCATAGTCCGACGGGTCGGCGAAGGTCAGCGGGACAATGCCCGAGTTCACCAGGTTCGCTTTATGGATGCGCGCGAAGGACTTCGCCAGTACCGCCCGCACGCCAAGATACAACGGCACCAGCGCCGCGTGCTCGCGCGACGAGCCCTGCCCGTAGTTCGCGCCGCCCACGATCACGCCGCCCCCCTGCTCCTGGCACCGCGCCGGGAATTTCGGGTCGACGTTGATAAAACAATAATTGGAATAATACGGGATGTTGGACCGGTAAGGCAGCAGCTTCGAGCCCGCCGGAAGGATGTGGTCCGTCGTGATGTTGTCCTCCGTCTTCAGCACGATCTTGCCCGCCCAACGCTCCGGCAACGCTTCGCCCAGAGGGAACGGCTTGATGTTCGGCCCCCGCTGCACCTCGACTTCCTCCGGATGCTCCGAAGGCAGTACGATCATACTGTCGTTGATGTCGAAATGCTCCGGCATTTCAATCGCCGGCATCTCGCCCAGCGTGCGCGGGTCGGTCAGCACGCCCGTCAGCGCAGACGCCGCCGCCGTCTCCGGCGATACCAGATAAATCTTCGCATCCTGCGTGCCCGAACGGCCCTCAAAATTGCGGTTGAATGTGCGCAGCGAAACGCCCGCCGACTCCGGCGACTGCCCCATGCCAATGCACGGCCCGCACGCACACTCCAAAATGCGCGCGCCCGCCGAGATGATGTCCGACAACGCCCCGTTCTTCGCCAGCATATGAAATACCTGCATCGACCCCGGGCTGATCGTCAGCGATACGTCCGGATGGATGTGCTTGCCCTTTAAGATCGCCGCGACCTTCATCATATCATAATAAGAAGAGTTCGTGCAGGAGCCGATGCAGCACTGGTTGACCTTGATCGGCCCCAGCTCCGCAAGCCCCGCGACATTGTCCGGCATGTGCGGCGCTGCCGCAAGCGGTTCCAATGCGTTCAGGTCGACGACATATTCTTCGTCATATTTTGCGTCCGCGTCCGAGCTGAGCGGGACGTAAACGTCCCCGCGCCCCTGCGCTTCCAGAAACGCCTTCGTCACCTCGTCCGACGGGAAGATCGAAGTCGTTGCGCCAAGCTCTGCGCCCATGTTCGTGATCGTCGCACGCTCCGGCACCGAAAGCGTCTTCACGCCCTCGCCCGCGTATTCCACGATCTTGCCCACGCCGCCCTTGACGGTCATTTGACGCAAAACCTCTAAAATAATATCCTTCGCGGCTACCCACGGCTGTAATTTGCCCGTCAGCGTGACGCGCACCATTTTCGGCATCGGGATATAATACGCCCCGCCGCCCATCGCGACCGCAACATCCAGCCCGCCCGCGCCAAACGCAAGCATGCCAATGCCGCCGCCCGTAGGCGTATGGGAGTCCGAGCCGATCAGCGTCTTGCCCGGCGCGCCGAACCGCTCCAGATGTACCTGATGGCAAATGCCGTTGCCCGCTTTTGAATAATAAATGCCGTGCTTTTTGGCGACCGAGCCGATATACTTGTGATCGTCCGCGTTTTCAAAGCCCGATTGCAGCGTGTTGTGGTCGATGTACGCGACCGAGCGCTCGGTCTTGACCTGATCGACGCCCATCGCCTCAAATTGCAGGTAGGCCATCGTACCGGTCGCATCCTGCGTCAGCGTCTGGTCGATCCGCAGCCCGATCTCCTCGCCCTGCTTCATTTCCCCGTCGACCAGATGCGCCTTCAGGATCTTTTCGGCAATCGTCATACTCATGTTTGCATCGCTCCTTGTGAATCACCTCAAACAGCGCCTTTTCCGCGCGCTGTCTCCCGCGTCCGCCAGCGGCTGCGCGGGAATGTTGCGGCTTCCACAGCCTTCTCCACACCGGAAGCCCTCCGGCGTGCCCATAAATCTATAAAAATCGATCCGCCCCGGCATTTTCCGGAACACTTCTATTATACAGGATTCCCCCGTGGAAATCCAGTGCTTTTTACCCTCTTTTCTGACAAAGATCCTCGCTGATTTCCGCCGTCGCGTATGCGTTTTGCCCGGAAACGCCCACATGGCCCGCCAAAAGCTCATAATACGCCTGCGCGCCGATCATAGCGGCGTTGTCCCCGCACAGCGCAAGCGGCGGCAGGCAGAGCGTGCAGCGCTCCTCCGCAGCCAGCCGCTGCAGCGCTGCGCGGAGCGCCGAATTCGCCGCCACCCCGCCCGCGCAGACCAACGTCTTCGCCCCGGTCTGCCGCACCGCAAGCCGGAGCCGCGGCACGAGCGTATCCACGACCGCCTGCTGGAACGCCGCCGCAAGGGCTGCGCGGTCGATCCCCTCGCCCTTCTGCTCCGCGTTGTGGACAAGGTTGATGACCGCCGTTTTCAGTCCCGAAAACGAGAAGTCCAGCGGCGCGTCCTTGACATGCGACTGCGGCAGGCGGTATTTTTGGGGGTCGCCCTTTTGCGCAAGCGCGTCGATCTTCGGCCCGCCGGGGTATCCGGCCCCCAGTACCCGCGCCGTTTTGTCGAACGCTTCCCCCGCCGCGTCGTCGCGCGTCCCGCCGATGATCTCGAAATCGGTATAACCGCGCGTCAGCACCAGCAGCGAATGCCCGCCGGACGCGACCAGCGTCAAAAACGGCGGCTCCAGCTCCGGGTAAGCCAGATAATTCGCCGCGATATGCCCCCGGATGTGATGCACCGGCACGAACGGCTTACCCAGGCTGAGCGCCAGCGCCTTCCCGAAGTTCGCGCCCACCAGCACCGCGCCGATCAGCCCCGGCGCGCAGGTCGCGGCTACCGCGTCCAGCTCTTCCCGGGTACACTCCGCCTCGCGGAGCGCCGCCTCCGTCACCCGGACGATCGCCTGCATATGCCCGCGCGAGGCGATCTCCGGCACGACCCCGCCATACAGCGCATGGGTCTCCACCTGCGAATCGATGACGTTCGACAAGATCCGCCGCCCGTCCTCGATTACCGCCGCAGCCGTTTCGTCGCACGAGGATTCGATTGCTAAAATTCGCATTGCTGCTCCTTCCTCCCCTTATATAAGACCGTCGCCCGACCGTGGGGCGCGTTTTTTCACCGATGCAAAAGGATCGGCACACCCAGGATCAGGATGGCCGTCCCCGTTCCGACCGACGCCGCCGCATTGATCCAGTGGAGCGCCCGCCTGCCAAGGATCGCCCACAGAAGCAGGAATATACCCATTCCCAAAAGCCCGCCCAGCATGTTGCAGAGCAGGTCGGTGATATCGGTATCGCCGATTGCGAAACCATATTGCAGGACTTCATACGTCAGGCTGACGCCAACGATCGGCAGGAGCTTTTTGGGAAAACTCCAGCTTTTGTGCAGCATCGTGATATAAACCCCAAACGGGACGAACGCCGCTACCTTCCAGGCGATCTCCGGGAGGTCGATTTTGCCGTTTGCGGTCGCTGAAGCAGAGAACGGGATCAGGTTCAGGCTGCGCCGTTCCAGCTCCGCAAGCTGACCGAAATCGGTTGCCCGGTTGAGCAGGACAACCCATGTCATAATCAGCAAGTATGCGGCAAACAGCAGCCTTGTCAGGTTCTTTGACGGGCCTTGGGGCGGTTTGACCGGTTTCCGCGCCCGTTTTTTCGACTTCCTCATAAACACTCCTTCCGCGCGCCGGGTTCGGGACGGCACGCGCGCCGCTATGCAGCAATTCCCGCCCACATCCGGCGCGTTTATATCGTTCGGCCCTTTGCGCAGCCGGAAAACGGCGGCTTTACAGCGTTTTTTCCATGCAGACGCAGTTTTCATCCCCTGCGAAATCGCCGAAGGCTTCACAGAAGGCGTAACCGCAGGATTGGTAAAACGCCAGCGCGCCGTATTCTTCGGCTCCGGCTTCCAGTACCGCACGCTTCCGGTCGCGGCGAGAAGCGTCCCGTTCCAGCATCCGCAGCAGCGTCCACGCGACGCCCTGCCGCCGATGCTCCGGCAGCACAAATACCCGTTTGATCTCAGCCGTGCCCGCGTCCAACGCCTGCCAGCCGCCGCAGCCGACCGGCTGATCGCCTAAAAATGCCAGCAGACGGCAGTCCAGACCGCTCAGGTCATGATGCTTCGCATATTTTCGTGTCAGTTCGCCGTATTTATCAAAAAAGTACCGGTCAAGCTCGCTGACCAGCCGCAACAGCAGCGGATCTTCCGCTTCTGCGCGTCGAAAGTGCAGTTCCATAAACCCTTTCCTCTCCCACTACGGATCGTTTGCGCGTGTCCGCCGTTTCGTCCCGGACAATGCGGCTGCCACGCGATTCCATAATAATCTTTCACAAATCGGCCCGCGGGGCAGACGCCTTGCAGCGGTTTCATGCTCCCGCGCATTGGCCGCCCCATTCCCATTCAGGCGGCGCTTGATTTCAGCCGCCGTTTGGCGGCACCCGCTCGATTTTTTCTTGCAGCGTTCGGAATGATACGAAACGACCGCCGGATCTTGTAACGGCGCGGCCGTTTTATTGCGCGGTATTTATTCCGCAAACACCGCGCGCAGATCGATGCAGCAGTTGTCGAAAATGTTGACTTTTGCGGTGTCCTCCCGCCCATAATCTTCATGGAGCCGCAGGAAGCCGTTGTCCTGTAAAAATACCTGCACCGATTTGTTTTCCGGGTCGACGATCCAATACTCCCGCACCCCGGCGCGCTGATAAAGCCCCAGCTTTACCAGCCGGTCGTGCCGCCGCGTAGATGGGGATAACACCTCCACCACCATGTCCGGCGCGCCCTTACAGCCATATTGATCGAGCTTGCTGCGGTCGCAAACCACGGTAATATCCGGTTCGACCAGCGTGTCAACGTCCTCCGGGGAATCGCCGTCCTGCTCAAACAGCCGGACGCCAAACGGCGAATAATAAGCCCTGCATTCCTTTCCTTTCAAATATTGGTGCATTTGCGCAAAAATCTCCCCGCTGATTTCTTGATGGATACGCAACGGTGGAGACATCATAAACGGTTCGCCGCCAATCAGCTCGACCCGCTCGCTTTCATCCCATTCAAGACAATCCGCAAAGGTATAATGCAGCGCTCCTGCTGGCAATCCCATCTTCAATCACCCCTAACATGATGTTTCCAATCGTTCGATCATTCTGCCTGTTCCGCAGCAGTTTACAACGCACCGCGCGGATTCCTGCAATATTTCTGGACTTTTCGCCGGTCACGGCAGATGCTTCGTCATGAGGACTGCATCCTCCTTCGGCGCGCGGTAGAAACCGCGGCGCACACCGGCCCGCTCGAACCCCAACTTTTCATACAGCGCGATTGCCGCCGCGTTCGACGCGCGCACCTCCAGCGTCACGAACGCCAGCCCCTGCGCCTGTCCCAGCAGCGCGGTCAGCAGGCGTTCCGCCACCCCGCGCCGTCGAAACGCAGGCAGCACCGCGACGTTGGTAATATACCCTTCGTCCAGCACCGTCTGACAGCCGACGTAACCCGTCACCGTCCCATCCTCGACCGCCGCGAGGAACAGCCCTTTTCCAAGCTCCTCCCGCAGGGCGTCCTCGCTCCATGGCTCCGGAAAGCACTGCCGCTCGATCTCCGCAATGCCTGCGATATGGCGCTGCGCCATCGTCTCGACCGTCATTTCGCCAGCTTCGCAATGATCGACTGCACCGCTTCATACAGCTGTTCCGCCGCGATGCGGTACGTCATCAGATCGCCGCCGAACGGGTCGGCGATATCCGTATCCGCGAGCAGATAGGTTTTTTCCTCCGCCTCCGGGTACTGTTCCAGAAGACGGTCGTAATGCGCCGCCGTCATGCAGAAGATGTACTTCGCATTCTCCAGAATATCACGGTTCAGCAGCCGCGAACGGTGCTTGCTGATATCCGCGCCGCGCTCCTTCGCCGCCGTAATGGCATACTCCGACGCAGGCATCCCGCCCGTGGTATAAATGCCCGCCGACGCGGCGGCCATCCCGGTCTTGCCCGGGCCGTCCTGCGAGCGGAAAAAGCCCTCCGCCATTGGGCTGCGGCAGGTGTTCCCGGTGCAGACAAATAAAATGGTATCCATAACGTTTCCCTCCATTCCGGCGTTTAGCCCTTCGCCGTGTACCAATCATATCCGCTGTGCGCCTCGGCCACTAATGGCACACGCATTGCAAACGCCGATTCCATTTCCTCCCGCAGCAGCGCTTCCACGCGCGCCGCCTCGTGCTTGGGCGCTTCCAGGATCAATTCGTCATGCACCTGCAGGATCAGCCGGCTTTCCAGCCCTTCCGCGCGCAGGCGGTCGTACACCCGTACCATCGCGACCTTGATAATATCCGCAGCCGTGCCCTGGATCGGCGTATTCATCGCGACCCGTTCGCCAAACGAACGCAGGTTAAACTGCTTGCTTTTCAGCTCCGGCAGATACCGTCTGCGCCCGAACAGGGTCTCGACGTATCCCTTTTCCTTCGCGGACGCCTTGATCTCGTCCATATACCGCGCCACGCCCGGGTAGGTCTCCAAATAACTTTGGATGAACGCCGCCGCTTCCTTTTTCGTCACGCCGATATCCTGCGCAAGCGAAAAATCCGAGATCCCGTACACGATGCCGAAGTTGACCGCCTTGCACGAGGAACGCATCTCCCCCGTGACCTCTTCCAGCGGCACGCCGTAGACCTTCGCGGCGGTCATCGCGTGAACGTCCTGCCCGCTGCGGAAGGCTTCGATCATAGCCTCGTCGTTCGAGATGTGCGCCAGCACCCGCAGCTCGATCTGCGAATAATCCGCATCCACCAACACATGGCCGGCGTCCCGCGCAACGAACATCCGGCGCATTTCCCGGCCCCGCTCGGTGCGCACCGGGATATTTTGCAGGTTGGGTTCGGTTGAGCTGAGCCGTCCCGTCGCGGTCACGGTCTGCTGGAAATGGGTATGCAGCCGCCCATCCCGTGGGTCGACAACTTTCAACAGGCCGTCGACATAGGTACTTTTCAGCTTGGTCAGCTGCCGGTAATCCAAGATACGCCCAATGATCGGATGGTGCGGACGCAGGTTTTCCAGGATATCCGCACTGGTCGAATACCCCTTGCGGGTCTTTTTCGCCGAAGGCAATCCTAACGTTTCAAACAGCACCGTGCCCAGCTGCACCGGGGAATTGATGTTAAATTCACTGCCCGCGTCCGCGAAGATCTCAGCTTTCAGCCGTTCGATCTCAATATCGAGCCCTTCGCCGAACGCGCGCAGCTGTTCGGGATCAATGCCCGCGCCAAGGGTCTCCATTTCCGCGAGCACGCTCATCAACGGCAATTCGATGTCATAATACAGGCTTTTCATGCCAAGCGCTTCGAGTTTGGGCGCGATCGCTTCATATAACGCGGCGATCGCGCCGGTACGGCTCGCCATTGCCGAAGCCGCTTCCTCCGCGCCGCCCAACGGGGAAAACGCGTCCTCCTTTTCGTACATCGGTTCGGGAAGTTCGACGTTCAAATACGAGAGCGCGACCCGGTCGAGCGCATAGCTCCCTTCCGCCGGGTTGAGCAGATACGCCCCCAGACAGGTGTCGAACAGCACGCCCTCCGGACGCTGCCCCCGCCGCAGGAGTTCGGCCAGCAGCTCCTTCGCATCGTGCAGCACCAGCCGGAGCTTGCCCGAAAACAGGCGGCGCAGGAATTCCTGCCACTCCTCGCCGGTAAAATCCGGTTCGACGAACAGGCGCGCCTTGCCGTCCGTCAGCAGGCAGACTGCCGAAAGCTCGCCGTTGACCGTCGCCGCCACATAAGGCGCGTCCGCCAGCTCGCGCAGGATCGCGAACGCCTCGTCACAGTCCACGCAGCGTTCGCTTTCCGCCAGCACGGCAGGCTCGGGCAAAATCTCGTCCACCGAAAGCCCCAGCCGCTTGATGAATCCCTTGAATTCCAGCCGGGTCAGCAGCGAGTACAGTGCCCCTTCGTCGATGAACTGCATCGGCAGTGCGCCCGGGTCCAGCTCCAACGGCACGTTCTGGTCGATCGTCGCGAGCCAGAAGGAATCCTTCGCCGCCTGCTCGCCGTCCAGCAGCTTTTGCCGCTGTCCCTTTTTAATAAAGGGGTCGTCGAGGTTCGCATACACGCCTTCCAGACTGCCAAACTGCCGGAGCAGTCCCAGCGCGGTCTTTTCCCCGATGCCCGGGACGCCCGAAATGTTGTCCGAACTGTCGCCCATCAATGCCTTCAAGTCGACCAGCCGCAGCGGCGGGAAGCCGTATTCTTCCTCGAATACCGCCGGGGTGTAGGCTTTATAGGTCGTCTGCCCCTGCCGCGTGCTGACCAGCCGGACAGTGACGTGTTCGCGCACCAGCTGAAGGCTGTCCCGGTCGCCGGTCACGATCACGCAGTCGTCCCCATGCTCGGCGGCGCGGCGGCTGATCGTGCCCAGCAGGTCGTCCGCCTCGTAACCCGCCAGTTCACAACGGGTCAGCCCTAATGCGTCCAGCACGTCCTTTACGACCGGGAGCTGCATGGCCAGTTCCTCCGGCATCCCCTTCCGGGTCGCTTTGTAGGTGTCAAACTTCAAATGACGGAAGGTCTTCTCCCGCCGGTCAAAACAAACGATCGTTCGCTCGGGCGTTTCCTCCTCCTCTAACCGGAAATAGGTCGAAAGAAAGCCGTAGATCGCGTTCGTATATAGCCCTTCGTGGTTGGATAACAGCTTGATGCCGTAAAACGCGCGGTTCAGGATGCTGTTCCCATCAATAACCATGATCTTCATGTTCTGTTCCTCATTCTTCCAATGGTGTATTGATATTAGTATACTCCAATTCCCGCAGGATTTCCAGTAGGGATGTAAATTTATGCGGCTGCGCCCGATTTTTTGCCGCAGCAAAAGCCCCTCCGCAGGCCCGCCTAGGGCTCGGGAGGGGCTTCACACATTCAGCCGCGATCCGGGGCGGCGCCTTCGCCGTCGATCCGTTCCAGCAGCAGGCTCCAATAGGACCGCTGCGGTTCGCCCTCGACCGCGCACAGCAGCGTTTCACCATTCGGAAGCGTGACATTCTCGTAGCCGCTGTATGAGAACCGGTTCGTGATCCGGATATCGCCTACTGTGGTTTCGAAATCCTCCGTCAGGCTCGGCAGCCCGCGGGCAAGAAAAACCCAGTAACGCAGCCGCAAAAGTTCCTGCGGCGTCACATGATTATTTGCCATCACGTAGGCAAAATACAAAACCTCGATATCGTTCGGCACGCTGAAGCTCTCGTCCGGCTCCAATTCATCCTCGTATTCGACGCGGACGGCGGTCACGATCCCGCGCTCGTCGGTCTCGAACTGATAGTCGGACCAACTGACCGCCGAATAACGGCTATACAAACCACGCTTGTCGACCCAGCGGCCTTCTTCGGTCAAATAAATCCGGGAACGCTGCCCGCAAAATTGCCATAAGTACATATTGCAGTTTTCGACAAGCTCGCTGACCGTCAATCCCCCCCTGTGCAGCGGCAAAATCGCCTGTGAGAATGCAAGGAATATTGCCCCCAGGCACGCTGCGTTCGCCAGAATGAACCACAACCCGCACAATCGGCGCTGTCCCGATTCGCAGCAGGAATCCGATTCCCACGGCAGGGGTTTGCCCTTTTCCGCGGTCCGGTAGGACTTCCAAAGCCGCCAAAGCCGATAAAATGGGATCGTAAAGCCTACCCCACGGGCAAACACGCTCCATATCCGTTTCAGCCCTTGCCGATACGTCAGCTTTTCGCCCTCCGGCGTGCGCACCCGCAGCCCGAAAAGCCACTTGCCCGGCGTAGTCCCAGCCGTGCACAGCAGCAGCGGTTCGAGCACGGCCAACGCGGCAAACGCCGCCAGCAGGTTAATCCACATGGCGACCCAATCCGGCATTCCCAGCCAGCCGTAATACCGCCAGACGATCCACCATTCCCAAGCGAACGGCCAGCGCAGCACCAGCATCCGCAATATGGTCATGATGGTGGAAAGCAGCGTCAGGTCGAACGCCCGCGCAAGAAATCGCTTCCACAGCAGGGGCGCGGTCGGCAGGACATCCAACGTCAGCGGCTGCCAGCGGCGCGGTTTCCCGGTTTCCGTCTGGTGCAGCCAGCGCGCCGCGTCTAAATCGTCGTAGGACGCCTGAGCGTCCAGCAGCGCCTGGCAGAGTACGGCGGCTTCGCCCAGTTCGTCCGATTCGCCGCGGAGCTTTTCCGACTGCTCCATCAGTACGCCGCCCAGTTCCAATTCCCCCGACCGCAGCCGCGCGATCTCGCCGACCGGGACGCGGAGCTGCCGCAGGAGCTGTACCTTTTGAAGCGCCGCGAGGTCGGCGTCGGAATAATCGCGGTAGTTGTTGTCCGCGCGTTCCGGCGCGAGCAGCCCCGCGCGCTCGTAGTACCGGATGTTGGCGCGGGTCATGCCCGTGCGCTCCTCGATTTCGTGAATGGTCATTACGCATCACCTTCCTTGATATGTACAGGATAAGGTATAAACCGGGTTTACAGTCAAGCGGTTTTGCGAAAAAAATTGAAAATTTTTTCGGGCCGGGACGAGCCGCGCCAGGTCTCCAAAGATTTCCACACGCAAAATAAGAGCCGCCGCGCCCCTGCCGGTTGCCGTTGACGCGGCGGCTCCATTTGTCCTGCGGCTTTGATCCGCCTTCCATTCATATACGATCTTCGCAGCGTTGTAATCGATCCATACATCGGGGGCTTCGCCCGGCTTGATGTAAAAGCATCCTACCGGCTCGTAATCTTCATGGTGCATGCGCACGTCAATTTTGCTTCTGCCTTTGTCTAAACCCAGTTGGCAGGGCTGCAATAACGGCTTGGCAGAGCCAAAGCCTGCGGCCTGCGCGTCGGGAACGCCGCAGGGCTATTTTCGCGCCGCCCTGCCTTCCGGCGGGTGCCGCTGGTTCAAAAAACGAACAAATCCGTCTTGGAAACGCTCGGCATAGCGTCGCCCGATGGGGATGCCTTCCCCATTGGGCGGGAGCAGCCTGCTCCGGTTCATCTCCTGCACATGGGACATATGCACCAGAAAACGGTTGTGGCCCGGAGATCCATTTCGATCGCCTTTTCCAGGTCTTCCTGCTTTACCGGCCTCAACATTGCAAAAGGGCGTTTTGGTCGGCCGACTCACGGGACAGCAGGGCCAGCCTGCTGTCTTCGATGGATTCCGGCAAATCCAGCAGGCCGCTGCCGCGCCCTTCTATGGTGTGGATAAAATCCTCGAAGATCATGGGGCACTGCCGCAGCGGGATCGGGGCGCGCCCGTCGTTCCGGCTGTTGATCAGCCAAACCTGATCGTTCTCGACCTCCAACACGCCTTCCGTGCCGACCGCGCGCACCCGGTCGTCCCCATGCGTCGCTGCGTTCGCGGGACGCAGATAATCCGCGCTGACCTGCGCCATAACTTCATTTTCCAGCAGCAGCATCAGCTGCGCCGTGACCTCAAGGCTGCCAAAGCCGCTGTTGCTCCGAGCGGAATGGCTCGCCAGAACCTGCTTTGCGGCCTTTGGGTATAAATAACGGATGAAATCGATGCCGTGTATGGCGACCCATGGGATCAGTCCGCCATGCAGATCGCGCTCCCGGAAAAAGGGCGCGCGCTGCCCCAGCCGATAGGATTTCCTCGCGCTCAAAAGACGGATCTCGCCGATCTCGCCTTCGTCGATCAGGCATTTCGCGGTATAAAACCACGGATCGTACCGGGCGGTCTGCATCGCCCAGAGCACGCCCTTTGCGTTTTCCGCGCTTTCCCGCACGCGTTCCAGACCTTCCAGACTGAGCGCAAGCGGCTTGTCGCAATACACGTGCATCCCGCGGGAAAGGCCGTAAACCGCCATCTCCTCATGATCGCAAAACAGGCCGTCCACCACGAGGACATCCGGCTTCGCCCGTTCCGTCATTTGGCGGTAATCGGGATATTCCGTCGGCGAAATCCCCAGCTTCCCGAAATCCTCCAGCACCTCGGTCATGGGTTCGCCTTCCCAGGCGCGGCACCAGCCCGCGATCTCCACCTGCGGCAGCTTCGGCAGGGCGCGCGTGACCGTTGCCGCATGCCCGGAATTGCCAATGATACATACCCGGATCATTGTCCCGCCCCCCTTTCGCACTTTGGACGGCTAAACGCCGTATAGCCCGCAAGCCGGACCTCCTGCGCGGGCCGCGCCCACGGCAGGCCGCATTCCGAAGGCAGCCGCGCTTCCTCAAAGCAGCGCCAGGCTTCGTCCGCCAGCCCCGTCATAAAGCGGCCCGGTTCGGGCTCCGTGACCTGCTCCATCCGCTCCGCCGGGAGCGGGTATACGTCGCACTGCTCGAACAGCGCGTTGCAGACCGTCAGCTGCGGCAGGATCGTCGACGCCGTACAGGCCACCGTCCGGCCCGGGTCTGCGGCGACCGCCAGCATGGAGCGGATCTTTTCCGCGACATGGTATTCCCCCAGCGCCGCGCCATAGTTTTTCCGGGAGCCGTCCCGGAAGGCCGCGACGATCTCGGCGGAATCGTCATTGCCCGACGCGGTCACCACCGCGTTTTCAAATTCATACCGAAGCACCGGATCGATGTTCCGGTCGCCGGAATGCGTGACCGCAAGGAAGAACCCGCAGCCATCTGCAAAGCGGCCGCGCAGGAAGGCCGTGTCAAAGCTTTCGATCCCCTTGCCGTTGTACAGCTCCGCCCAAAGCTCGGCCGGCAGGCTCGCGCTTTCCATATCACGCCCCAGAACAAAGCAGGTGTTGTGCAGATAGTGCGCCGTCGCGTTGGTGATGACCGAATCCAGCACCAGATCCCCGTCCCGGCCGCGCAGCCGCCCCTTCCACGGCGACTGGTAATAGCTGTCGTACCGCTGCCATGAAACATAGGATTTCAGCATCAGCGGCCTGCCCAACGCGCCCGCCAGGATATCGCGCTTCAAATCCTGAATTGGTTTGCAGAAGGACATCTGGAAGCCGACCCCCAGACGCACCCCCGCCCGTTCCGCCGCTTCGCCGATCTCCCGCGCCTCCTGCACGGTCGGCGCAAGCGGCTTTTCGCACAGCACATGCGAGCCGTGCGCAAAGGCGGTCAGGCACTGCTGCCAGTGCAGGTAGACCGGGCTTGCGATCAGCAGGAGGTCGCAGCCGTCCGCCGCATAAAAATCCTCCAGATCGCGGAAGAGCTTGACCCCCACCGCCCGCAGCTTTTCCAGCCGGGGCGCTTTTTCATAATAGGGATCGATCGCCGCAGCCAGCTCGTAGCTTTCCGGGTCGACAAAACGTTCCAGCAGGCCGAGGCAGTAATCCCCGTAACCGCCTGCCCCGACGATCGCCAATCTTGGTTTTTTCATATTCCGCTCCCTTCCCATATGGCGTGTAATTTTCTCGTATCACCTGTCTTTATTATACCGCCGCCGCCGGCGGCGCGGTCATTCACATTTGCTGCAAAATATGTAATTCCTGTTTTCATCCCTGCTGCTGCCTGCGGAAAGCCAGCGGCGTTATCCCGGTTTCCTTGCGGAAAGTGCGGATAAAATTGTTCACATCGGGATAGCCGGAGCGCTGCCCGACCTCGGCGACCGGCAGGTCCGTTTCGGCCAGGAGCTGCTTTGCCCCAGCCAGCCGGTGCAGCACCAGGTACTGCTTCGGGCTGTAGCCGGTAGCCGCCCGGAAGATATGGGACAGGTGGCAGGAGGACAGGAAGACCCGCGAGGCCAGCTCGCCGATCGAAAGCGGTTCGGCATAATGCCCCTCGATATAGCTTTGTATGGCCAATACCGCGGGCGGGATCTGCAATCCTTCGGGCTGTTTGTTGGGAATTTCACGGTGCAGCAGGATCAAAAGTTCGTTCAGCAGGCTCATTTGCATCAGCTCGGAAAACGCCCCCGGAGCCCGATATTCTTCCATCAAACGGGTAAAAAGCAGCTCGGCGCGGGCCCGCTGGGCGGCAAGGCCGATCCGGTGGGAGAAATCCCCCGGGCGGTTGCGCAGCGGCGAAAGCAGGCGGCGTTCGGGGATCAGCTGGCCGATGCGGTCCGGGTCGATGATGAGGAACCAGCGGTCGTATTCCTCGGAAAGGCGGATGAGCGTATGTTCTTCAAAGCGGCCTATGATAAACAGGTCGCCCGCCCCGCCGTCATACGCCCTGCCGTCGATGGTGATGCGGATGCGTCCGTTTTTGATAAAGAGCAGTTCGTAAGCATTGTGGAAATGGATGTGTACCGGCCCGGCGGAATCCCGGTGGGCGCATTCACGGATCAATGCGGGTTCAGCCATGGTGAAACCTCCTTTTCGGGGCGATACGCAAATTTTACATATTACCCCGCTTCTTTGTATGACAATCCTCTTCCGGAATCTTCTATCATGAGATCAGCGGTTCGGGAGAGCGCCGCCCTTCCGAGCAAACGTGAAAACCAGAAAGAGGAGCTGTTTGATATGGAACATCAAAAATTCCGTTACGGGAACCTGGACGAGCTGCGGCAGGAGCTTGCCCGCGTCGGCGTGGAGCTGCCGCTGTCCGAGGATTTGGCGATCCTGAAACGCCCGGTGCAGGTAAGCGGGAAAACCATCCCGAATTCCATCGCCATCCAGCCGATGGAAGGCTGCGACGGCACGGCGGACGGGCGTCCCGGCGAACTGACGCTGCGGCGCTACGACCGCTTTGCCCGGTCGGGAGCCGGGCTGATCTGGGCGGAAGCCACCGCGATCGTGCCGGAAGGCCGCGCCAACCCGCGCCAGCTGTGGCTGACGGAGGATAACCTCGGCGATTACCAGCGCTTTGTCGCGGATATGAAGGAAACCTGCATACGCGAAAACGGGTTCGAGCCGGTCGTTATTTTGCAGGCGACCCATTCCGGGCGCTATTCCAAGCCGGAAGGCAAGCCCGCGCCGCTGATCGCCTACAACAACCCAATCTTTGAAGGCGATACGCCCATCGCGCCGGAAAGCATCCTTTCCGATGACTATTTGTATGGCCTGATCGATAAATTCGGCGTGACGGCGGCGCTTGCCGAACGCGCGGGCTTTGACGGCGTGGACATCAAATGCTGCCACCGCTATCTGAACAGCGAGCTGCTTTCCGCATACAACCGGCCTGGGGATTTCGGCGGCGCGCTGGAAAACCGTACCCGCCTGCTGCGCGGCGGCGTACAGAGCGCGCAGGCCGCTGTGGGGAAGGATTTTATCGTGACCTCCCGGCTGAACGTGTACGACGGCTTCCCCTACCCTTACGGCTGGGGCGTGCGCGAGGGCGGCGGGACGGAGGTCGACCTTTCCGAGCCGTTGGAGCTGGTGCGTATCCTGCATAAGGAACTGGGGATGCAGCTGCTTGACGTTTCGATCGGCAACCCGTATTTCAACCCGCACGTCAACCGCCCCTACGACAGCGGCCCCTATGTGCCCGACGAGCACCCGCTCGAAGGCGTGGCGCGTATGGCGCGCTGCGTCGGGGAGATCCAGCGCGCGTTCCCCGCGCTCCGGGTGATGTCCTCCGGGCTGAGCTACCTGCGCCAGTTCTCGGCCAACCTCGCGGCGGGCGAACTGGAAAGCGGCGTCTGCACGCTGGCGGGCTTTGGCCGGGAAGCGTTCGCGTACCCCGGCTTTGCACGGGATATCCTGCTGCGCGGCGGCATGGAACCGGGCAAGTGCTGCATCGCCTGCGGCAAGTGTACCGAACTCATGCGGGCCGGTTCGACGGCGGGCTGCGTCATACGCGACGAGGCCTACCTGCCGATCTACCGGCGCGACGTACAGGGCAAAGCGTAAGGAGGGCTGCCGAATGAAAAAAATTGCTTTGGTGACCGGTTCGCGGCGCGGGATCGGCCTGGGGATCGCACGCGCGCTCGGGAACGAGGGGTATTTCGTCGTCCTTTCGGCAACGGCCCCATCGGATGAAGAAGTTGTCGGCAGGCTGTCCGCCGAAGGGATCGGCTGCGCCTACGTTGCCTGCGATATCTCCAAAACCGAGGACCGCGCCCGCCTGCTCGACCAGATCACGGAGGAGTACGGACGGCTCGACCTGCTGGTGAATAACGCGGGCGTCGCCCCCAAGATCCGGCTGGGCATCCTGGAAACGACCGAGGAAAGCTTTGACCGCCTGCTGGACGTGAACCTGAAAGGGACGTTTTTCATGTGCCAGCAGGGCGCGAACCGCATGATCGCCATGCAGCGGCAGGGACTGGAGGATTACCGCCCCCGCATCGTGAACATTTCGTCCGTATCGGCATACGCCTCGTCGGTCAACCGCGGGGAATACTGCATCTCGAAGGCGGGCATCTCCATGACGACCCAGCTTTTTGCCGACCGGCTTGCGGAATACGGTATCCCGGTGTTTGAGGTACGCCCCGGCATCATCCTGACGGATATGACCGCCGGCGTCGCTGAACAATATCAAAAGCGGATCGACGAGGGCGTCACCCCGATCCGCCGGTTCGGGCAGCCGGAGGACGTCGCCGACTGCGTGCTGGCCGCGGCAAGCGGCCGTCTGGATTTCGCCACCGGGCAGGTGCTGAACGCCGACGGCGGCTTCCATATCCGCCGCCTGTGAAAAGGAGCCGGATATGCATACAACGACCTTCCCCCTTTGCGGGCGCGAACTGCCGGTCTATGCCGTTGACACGCTGGTGATCGGCTCCGGCTGCGCCGGGCTGAACGCCGCCGACTGGCTCTACCGCTTCGGACGTACCGACACCGCCCTGCTGACCGAGGGCGTCAACATGGGCGCGTCCCGCAACACCGGCAGCGACAAACAGACCTACTACAAGCTGTCCATCGCGTCCGACGGCGCGGATTCGGTGCAGCAGATGGCCGAAACGCTGTTTTCGGGCGGCAGCGTCCACGGCGACCTCGCCCTTGCCGAAGCAGCCTGCTCGCTGCGCTGCTTTATGAAGCTCGCAAACCTCGGCGTGCCGTTCCCGACGAACGAATACGGCGAATACGCAGGCTATAAAACCGACCACGACCCCCGGCAGCGCGGTACGTCGGCCGGCCCGCTGACCTCGAAATACATGACGGAAGCGCTCGAAGCGAGCGTCCGCCGGAAGGGTATCCGCATTTTTGACCGGATGCAGGCGGCGCGCCTGCTGGTTTCAGAGGGCGCGGTGCGCGGCGTGCTTGCGGCCGACCTGCGCGACCGCAGCCCGGGCGGGCTGACGCTGTTCGCGGCGAACCAGATCATCCTGGCGACCGGCGGCCCCGCGGATGTGTATGCGCAGTCGGTCTACCCCTGCGGGCACCGGGGCGCTTCCGGGCTGGCGCTCGAAGCCGGCGCCGAGATGGCGAATTTACAGGAATGGCAGTATGGGCTGGCCTCCGTCGGGTTCCGCTGGAACGTCTCGGGGACGTACCAGCAGGTGCTGCCGCGCTATATCTCGGTAGACGCCGGCGGCGTGGAACGGGAGTTCCTGCCGGATTACTTTGAAACGCCGGAACAGGCGCTGGACGCGGTGTTCCTCAAGGGATACCAGTGGCCGTTTGATGTGCGCAAGGCGCGCGGCTCCTCGCTGGTAGACCTCATCGTCCATTATGAAACGGCGGTGCTCGGCCGCAAGGTCTATCTGGATTTCCGCACCGATCCCAAGGGGCTGCGCCCCGATTTTTCCGGGCTGGCGGCGGAAACGGTGGAATATTTGTCCCATTCGGACGCGCTGCTGCCGACGCCGATCGCCCGTCTGGCGCACATGAACCCGGACGCCATCGCGCTTTACCGGGCGCACGGGATCGACCTGTACACCCAGCCGATGCAGATCGCCGTCTGCGCGCAGCACGCGAACGGCGGCGTGGCGGTGGACGCGAACTGGCAGTCCAGCATCCGCGGCCTGTACGCGGCGGGGGAATGCGCGGGGACGTTCGGCGTATACCGCCCGGGCGGCTCGGCGCTCAATTCCACGCAGGTCGGCTCGTTGCGGGCGGCTGAACATATCGCGGATACGACAACGGCGCAGCCGTTCCGGCAGGCGGCGTTTGAGACGGCGGCGCGCGCGCTGGAACCCTGGCTGGAGCCGCTGCTGCGGATGGAGCCCCGGCCCGCAGCAGGCAGCGAAAGCACGCGCCTGCTGCGGGGCTTCCAGCGGCGCATGAGCGAGCACGCCGCCCATCTGCGCAGCCCCTCGGAAATGGCGGCGCTTGCGTCGGAGCTTGAAGCGCTGCTGCGGGATTTCCCTTCCCGGTACCCGCTGGCCGCGCCGGGCGGGTTTGCGCAGATGCTTCGCATCCGCGATACCCTGCTGACGCAGGCGGCGGTGCTGTCGGCGATGCGGCTGTCGGCGGAAGCCTTCGGCAGCCGGGGCGCAGGGCTGGTATGCGATCCGGCGGGACAGCCCCTTCCCGGGGCGCTTTCCGGGCTGCGGGCCGCGCCCGCCCGGGAGGACGGCGGCAACCGTGTGATCGCTACGGTATGGACGGCGGACGGGGCGCGTTCCCGCTTTACGCCGGTCCGTCCGATCCCGGTTCGCGAGGGCTGGTTTGAAACCGTCTGGCGGGATCACCGGAAACGTACCGCCAAACGCCGCGAGGGCTGAGCCGTCAGCCGATCCGCCCGGCAGGGGGTATTCATCCATTGGATGCATCCTCGGCCTCCTCCCCGGCCAGCAGGCTGGAGTGGAACTGCTTGAACTGGCTGGGCGACACGCCATAGGTTTTGCGAAAGGCGCGATAGAACCCGGCATGGTCGGAAAAGCCGCAGGCGTTCCAGACCTGCCCGACCGGCATCCCGGCAAGGATGTGATTCTTGCCGGCGATCAGGCGCAGCCGTATGACGTACTGATAAAAGGAAATCCGCATTTCCTGCTTAAAGACATGGGACAGGTGGAATTTGTTGGTATAGAACGCTTCGGCGACCGTGTCGAGCGAAAGGTCGCCGGTCAGGTTCTCGCGGATGTAGCACAGGATATCGGTGAGCATCGTATCGCGCGACGCGGGATAGAGCTTTTCGTTCTGCCCGGAAAGCACGCGGTTATACTCGGCCAGAAGGGTCAGGATCGCGGCGATCCCTTCGCTTCTCCGGCAGGTCTGACTGCCCTCATAGGCGCTGCAGATCGTGCCGAAGGCCGGGCGGAGACGGCGCAGCCCTTCTTCGCCCGAGCGGTAGAGGAAACGGTTTTCCCCGTTCTTCTCCTGAAACAGCCGCAGCTCCGGGTCGATCGTAAACAGCCGCTCCATCAGCCCGGGGGAGATCCAGACCACATAGCGGTCATAGCACACCGCAAAATCCCGGAAGACCGGGTTATGCATCACATTCGGCGGCACCAGCAGCAGGTCCCCCGGCTCCAACGGGAACCGCACGTCGCCGACGACATAGTCGGCGTGCCCGGTGAGGAAAAAATACAGCTCGTAAAATTCGTGATAATGCGGCACGATCTTCGGATACTGGCTATGTACGGCGTGCTCGGCTTCAAAGTCCCGGCGTTCCATATAATGCTTGTTCAGCCAGGAATAGTCGTCGGTTTTCGGCATTTGCGGGCGCCCCTTCCTCTATAGATGTTTTGTACAAAGCCGCAAGGATTGGTTTAGCGGTTTTCGACAAAAAGCCGAATTATCCAGCAAGATTCACAATCGAATCAAACAAGCATAACGATTTGGCGCAGCCTGTTTTTTTGCTATAATGATTGTATCACAAAGCGCGGCGGACCGCAAGTCCGGCCGGTGAGCGGCGCGCCGCGCGAAGGGATCGCGGGGGATACCCCGTCACACACAACGAAAAAGTAACGGAGGGAGTTACACGAATGAAACGCATGAAAAAAATGCTGGCGCTTGCTTTGGCAGCCTTTTCGCTGGCAGGTCTTTTCGGCTGCGGGATGGAAAGCCAGGACCCGAACCATCTGCTCGTATCGCACGGGCACGGCGACTGGCACCCGGTGCACATCGGCCTGACCCGCCTGTGCGATGACATGTCTGCAAATTCCAAATACACCTTCAGCGTTTATCCGAACGGTCAGCTGGGGGACGACAGCGCCATGATCCAGCTGGTGAAGGCGGGCGTTATGGATATTGCAAAGGTTTCGGCGGGCGCGCTGGAACAGTTTAACCCTGCATATTCGATTTTTTCCCTGCCCTACCTCTTCCAGTCCACCGATCACTACTTTAACACGATGAACAACTCTGAAGCGGTGCAGGAGATTTTCCAGTCCACCCGCAAGGACGGCTTCATCGCCATCGGCTGGTTCGATTCGGGCGCGCGCTCCATCTACACCACCAAGGACGGCCCGGCGGCGACCCCGGAAGACCTGCACGGCCTGAAGATCCGCACCATGAACTCGCCGACTTCCGTAACGATGATTAACAATATGGGCGGCTCGGCGACCCCGATGTCTTCCGGCGAAGTTTACACCTCGCTCCAGCAGGGCATCCTGGACGGCGCGGAAAACAACGAGACCGTACTGGTCGACGACGGCCACGGCGAGGTCTGCAAAAGCTATACCTATACGCAGCATCAGTATCTGCCCGACATTGTCATTATTGCAGTCGACACCTGGGACGCCATGACCCCGGAGGAACAGCAGCTGCTGCTCGACTCCATGAAGGACGCCTGGCAGGCGCACGAGGAAGAATGGCTTAAGGTCGTCGAGCGCAACAAGACCGGCGCGGCGGAATCGGGCGTGCAGTTTTATGAGATCGACAAGACCCCGTTCATCGAGGCGGTGAAGCCGCAGCAGGAGGAATTCTGCGCCGCAAGCGCGGACAACGCGCGGTATTTTGCCGATTTCCAAAGCTGGCTGGATAAGTAAGGAGGTCAACATGCGTAAAATTATTGACAAGGTCATTGAGATCATGTGTACCGCCATCATGGGCTTCATGGTCGTAGCCGTCTGCTGGCAGGTGTTCACGCGCTTCGTGCTGAAAAACCCGTCCACCACGACCGAAGAAATCCTGCGCTATATGCTGGTCTGGACAACGATGGTCGGCGGCGCGTATG
Organism: uncultured Eubacteriales bacterium; assembly: GCA_910586105.1. Taxonomy (GTDB): domain Bacteria; phylum Bacillota; class Clostridia; order Oscillospirales; family Butyricicoccaceae; genus QXXE01. The sequence goes on from CAJUGU010000014.1 coordinate 23,815, forward strand.
CCTATGGCCGCCGCAAGCACCTTTCGATCAATATGCTGACGAAGCGGTTTTCCCCGCGCGGGCAGACAGTGATGGATATTATCGTGCAGGCGGTCGTAATCCTTTTCTGCGCAGTGGTCATGATCGCTGGCGATCTGCATCTGGTCGAGACGACCTGGCATCAGATCTCTTCCGCGCTGCATCTGCCGATGCCGTATGTATATGCCAGTATCCTTGTCGGCGGTATCCTGATGGTGTTCTATGCGCTGCTCTTCATCTGGGAAGATATCAAAGCGCTGCGCACCGCGCCGGTGGGAAAGTAAGAAAGGAGTGTTTCATTCATGGATGTTTTGCAGATCGGCCTGCTGCTGCTTGCCAGCTTTTTCCTGATGCTCGCGCTGAGCGTCCCGGTTTCGATCAGTCTGGTCGTTTCCTCCCTGGTCACGGTTTCGGCGGCGCTGCCCCTGGACCTTTCTACCTTTGTCGCCTGCCAGAAGATGGTGTCGGGCGTCGACAGCTTTTCCCTGCTCGCGGTGCCGTTTTTCATTCTGACCGGCGTGCTGATGAATACCGGCGGCATTGCCCAAAAGCTCATCAACCTTGCCAAGGTGCTGGTCGGGCGCATCCCCGGCGGCCTTGCGCACACCAATATCGTCGGTAATACGATGTTTGGCGCGCTGTCCGGTTCGGCGGTCGCGGCTTCGATCGCGGTAGGCGGCGTGATGCTTCCCGAGGAGGAAGCCGCCGGTTATGATAAGAAGTTCGCGGCGGCGGCAAACGTCGCGTCCGCGCCGACCGGCCTCATCATCCCGCCCTCCGGCATCCTGATTATTTACGCGGTGCTGTCCGGCTCCTCGGTGGTGGGCATGATTATGTCCGGCTATGTCCCGGGCCTGCTGTGGTGCCTGGCGTGTATGGTGGTAGCTTTCATCGTGGCGAAGAAGAACAAGTACCCGACCTCCGAACGCCTGCCCGCTTCCGAGCTTGTCAAGTATTTTATCGATGCGATCCCCAGCATCCTGCTGATCGTAATCATTATCGGCGGTATCAGCTCGGGCATCTTCACCGCGACGGAATCTGCGGCGGTCGCGGTCGCCTATACGATCTTCCTTGCGATGGTAGTTTACAAGTCCATCAAGCCCTCCGACCTGCCGCGCATCCTGCGCGACGCGTGCGAAACGACGGCGGTCATCATGTTCCTGATTGCGGCATCGGCGGTCATGTCGTTCGTACTGTCCTTCACTGGCCTGCCGAACGCGATCGGCCAGGCGCTGCTCAGCGTTTCGGATAACAAATATGTGATCCTGCTTCTGATTAACCTTCTGCTGCTGGTTGCGGGTATGTTCATGGATATCACGCCTGCGGTACTCATCTTTGCGCCGATCTTCCTGCCCGTGGTCAAAAACTTCGGAATGGATCCCATCCACTTCGGTATCATGATGGTCATGAACCTCGGCGTCGGAAATATTACGCCTCCGGTCGGTTCGTCCTTGTTTTCCGGCTGTCAGGTTGCTAATATGGATATGGAGGATATGGTCAAACCGCTGCTGCCCTTCTATGCGGCCATCTTCATCGCGCTGCTGCTGGTTGCATACGTGCCGTGGTTCTCGATGGTGATCCCGAACCTGGTCATGGGCTGACGAAAAATATTCTGAACAGTCCGCGGCTGCGGCGCGGCGCGGATCAGGGCGGGCAATTTGCCCGTCCTGTCGGCGGCTGCGGCCTTCCCTCAAACTGATTTTATAAGAAGGAGCGATTTTTGATGCAGTACAACGTATTTGATTTTGGCGCCAAAGGGGACGGCGTCCAGAATGACGCCCCGGCCATTCAGGCGGCGATCGATGCCTGCACCGCGGCGGGCGGCGGACGGGTCGTGCTGGGAGGCGGCCATACATATTATTCCAGTTCGCTCATCCTGAAATCCAACGTGGAGCTTCACCTGGAACAGGGCTGCCTGTTGAAAGCGCACAGCGATATCGGGACTTATTTTCATCCGAACGGCGTCGAAGCCGGGAACGCCGCGGTATCGGGCGCGGCGGCGGTCGACCGTCCAGTCACGCTCAAGCCGAGCTACGCGTTCCTTTATGCAAAGGACGCCGACCATTTTTCCATCACCGGGCAGGGCACGATTGACGGTAACGTCTATGCCTTTATGAAGCGCGTCAGCCCGTATTATTTCAACGGAGATTTTTATCCGCGCCCGACCATGTGCTATGTCGAGCATTGCAACCATATTTCCTTTACGGGCATCACCATGCAGAATTCGCCCTTCTGGACGCTGCACCCGGCCGGATGCGACGACGTGCTGATTCAGGGCATCCGCGTGCTGAACCCGCTGGACTGCACCAATTCGGACGGCATCGATCCGGACCATTCGAGCAATGTACGGATTATTGGCTGCCATGTCGCCTGCGCAGACGACTGCATCTGCCTGAAGTCTTCGGCGGGCAATATGGAATACGGCCCCTGCCGGAATATTATCATATCGGGCTGTACGATCACCTCGACCTCCGCCGCGCTCAAGATCGGTACCGAAGGCGCCGGGGATTTTGAAAATGTGATCGTTGATAACTGCATCATAACCGGCAGTAACCGCGGTATTTCCATTCAGGTACGGGACGGCGGGAACGTGAAGAACGTTTCGTTCTCAAATATTATCATTGAAACGCGCCGTTTCGCCGACTGCTGGTGGGGAACGGCGGAACCAATCGTCATTACCACGCACAGCCGGCATGAAGGCGTACCGTCTGGACATATTTCGGATATCCGGTTTATGAATATCACCTGCGACGGGGAAAACGGCGTGTTCCTTTCGGGCGCAGACGGGAACCATATTGAGGATGTGCTGTTTGAAAACGTCCGCGTCACGCTGCGGAAAACCAGCAAATGGGAACGCGGGCTGTATGACCTTCGCCCCGGCTTCGGGCAGGGGATCGAAAAAATGGTGTCGCCGGGATTCCTGATGCGCCGCGCAGATCATATCACCCTGCGAAAATGTTCGGTTTCGTTTGCAGGGGATGATGTTTCCGACTTCGGCGAAGCGGTGCGCTGTCAGGACTGCACAGGCATTACGCTCGAAGGCTTTCAGGGTAAGGCAGCGCGGGAAGGGTTTGAGGATATCGTCGTTTGAACCTTTGCCGCCGTTTGTTCCATTTGCGGAAGGCCCCGCTGCGGCCGATGGCGTCCCCCCTCCCATCGGTTCCACAATTTTTTTGCATGAAAAAATTGTGCGAGCGTTTTTGCAGGCCAGCTTATTTCAGCAGTCCTTTCCGGGGATAAAGCGCCTCCTTTTCTTCAAAAGAAACGCCTGTTTTTAAGGTTTCTGTGCAGGCATGATATTTGAAATACTAAATAAAGCCCGCAGAAGGCTATGGATATATGCCTTCTGCGGGCCTTTTTGCCTTTAACTTGTTCCGCTGTTCATGGGAGATCTTCCCCAGATGACGCCAGATGCAAACGCAGAAAGCTATACCCTGTCATCTTCTAATTTCTAACTTGGCAGGGTACTACATCGCTCTTGATTTTTGAAAAAATAGATTGACAAACGGTTAAACGCACGATATAATTGGACTAGATTTCCTAGTGGATAATCCTATTCTTTTATAAGGGGGTTTTATGCTCAACCAGAATCCCATTTTTATTATGTCCCTCAGCGGCAGCATCGTCTTTTTACTTTACAAATTATGGTACCCGATTGCAATCCGTTACTTTCCGCCAAAATGGCGACGGAATATGCTGATCATGTCCATGGCGTTTTATCTGGTTCCATTTCCACTTTTAAAATACTGCCTGATTGATTATTTGATTTCCGTAAAACCAGATTTGCGTCGCTCATTCACTAAATCGGTGTCCTATGATTTTGATTCAGTCGTCATTTCTTCCCCTTTGGCAGTCTTTACACCATTTCTGATCAAACTTGTATTTATCGTAACCCTTATCAGCGCCATCGCACCTGTATGCGCAATGCTATTCTGCATTTACCGCTATTTTCGAGATAAGCGCAAATTCCTGTCCGAATGCACGACGATTTTCGATCCCGAACTTCAAGCAGAGGTTGACCGGGTCGGTATCCGTCGAAAGGTTCTGCTTTACAGCTATCCGCTGAATGACTTACATACGCCCGTTACATTGGGTGTTTTTCATCCAGCAATCGTGATTCCGTCTGCATCGTTAGAGACCATCCGTGCCAATCCCCCTTTCTACATTCTGACCCATGAGCTGACGCATATCAAGAATTGGGACGCCCTCACAAAAATGCTCTGCCTTTTGACTGTTTGCGTCCATTGGTTCAATCCTCTCAGCCATCGGCTATTTCGCGAAATCACCGCTATTTATGAAATCTGCTGTGATGAAGAAGTCACTCGCTCCCTTTCACAAGAACAGTGCCGGAGCTACTTTTCGTCCATGTTGGATTTTTCCAGTTCCAAATATTCAGGCTTTGTGATCTCTCATTCGGTTGGATTCGCCGACAAGAATTCTAAAATTTTAAAAAGGAGATTTTATGAAATGAACTTTTTCAATCGTACCTACAAGAGAGGGCTGGCTTTGCTCTCCGCATTCTCCATTTGCATTTGCGCATTGCCAACGGCATTTGCCTACTCCATACCGATTGAAGTGGAACTCGACACGGTTAACACCAATGTGGATATAAATTCAAATGCATTTGTTCCAGGTGATGAAGATTCTGCTGATTCTGTTGTCGTCCCCAATCTTCCGTATGAGGCTTTTTTCACGGATGAAGACGGAAACGTTTATGAATTCGTTTCATCTGAAGCAGAAAAATCCATATGTCCTCATAATTATGATAACGGCACCTTTACCACGCACACAGAAAATTCAACTGGCGGTTGTACGGTAAAACTTTATTCCGCTCAGCGCTGTATCCTTTGTAGCAAACTGATTATAGGTGACCTGACAAACACAATCCGTTACGATGTTTGCCCCCACTGATAAGAGGAGATGTATTCTATGGCGAATTCAGCACAACAAAACCGCTTAACGGCCACCGAACAAGAGATCATGGAGGTATTCTGGCGCTGCGGCGACGGCCTTCCCTTTCAGGAGCTTTTAGACCGCATGAACCGTGAATATCACAAGGACTGGAAACATCAAACCCTCCGCACATTTCTGACAGGACTGCAAAGAGTCGGTCTTGTTGCAGCGCGCGGCAGTCGGAAAGCGCAGATTTATTACCCGCTCTGCACCCGTGACGAATATATGCACCAATGGACGCGCAGCCTTATGGAACGCTCCTACAGCAATTCGCTGCGGAATTTCCTGTTTGCCTTTGCGGGGAATGAACCATTGACCGAAGAAGAGGTCGACAGCCTGCGCGAAATGCTTGACCGCGCAGACAAACAACGCAAAACGAAGAAATGACCCTCCATTTGGCTTTTGGGGAGCAAAAAGCATCCCTTGAAGCTACAGTCCTCAAACCACAAAGCAGGCAGCGATCCCTAATGCGGGAAGCTGCCTGTTTTGTATATGCAAATCAGAAGGAACCGTTCCTTGTCCGGAACGGTTCCTCTTTGAATCTAATTTTGCTTTTTAACAATGCTGTATTCGTCCCCTGCCCGGAAGTACGGGCAGATCTTTGCCTGCATCACGCGCAGGAATTCATCTTCATCCAGCATCAGCGCGCAAACATATTCGCCATATTCTTCGTCATAACTGCCGTTCATGCAGCGTTCGCAGGTCGTTTCCATCAGTTGAAATACACCAGCTCTTCCTGCGGCTTTTCGGCGGGTTCGATCCGGGTCGCATACAGCACGGGGCCATCCCCGCGATATTGCGGGTAATATTCCACCGCGACTTTAGCCGTGACCGTTACCCAGGATTCCGGCTTGAGCGCCTTCGCCAGCTCTGAACGGCAGATAAAACCGATGAATGTGACATCGTCCGCACAGCAAACCATACCGAACCGTCCTGGCACGAATTCGTCCGCCGGAAAGTTTTTCCCGCGATATACCATGCCCTTGATCCGCACGGTCTTACCTTCGTAACGGCTCGGGTCATTCATCGCGTCCATATACCACAGACCGTAGTCCAGATCCGAGATCTCCACGATCGGCGCATCCAGATCGAACGGGGGCGGCATGCCTTCGGCGTAGTCCTCGGTATTGCCGTTCATATCTTCCAGGAAGATCGTCGCGCGCGGGTTCATCGCCCGCACATTCTTCGACCGGATGAATTCCTTCGTCGCGTCAGTGCAGCGGTTGAATACGATCAGATCGGCAAACCCGATGTGCTCCAACATCTTCGCGCCCATATTGCTGACGTACATCTCAAAGGTCTCGGCGTTGATCGAATTCACGACCTGATACAACTGCCATTCCGCCGGGAAGGCGGCGTCCAGCAGGTCGGTCGACCACATGCCGTTGTATTCGATCATAACGCGGTCGGGGCGATGCTCACGGGTCAGCTGTTGGAGCCGTGTGCGGGTCAGCCCGTTTTCGTCGTCAATGACGGCGGAAACCGTGCGGTAACGTTTCAGGAAAACCTCGTCAAGCTCCTCGACGCCTTCCTCACAGAGCAGCAGGAGGGTCTTTTCGTCCTGCGTAAAGTTATCGTCGGAAAGCACCTCGCGGATGAATGATGTTTTGCCGCCCTCTAAAAAACCTGTAAACAGGTAAACCGGTATTTCCATCGCTTACACCCCGAACAAATCGGCGATGCGGTCCTCGTCCAAGTCGGAACCAATGACGCACAGCCGCCCGGTATAGTCGGCGCTGCCCTTGCGGATCTCCGGCGCGCCCGGGACATAGTCAAAATGCAGCCAGCCGCCGTCTGCACACGGAACGATGCCTTTAGCGCGCAGCACAGTCCCAAGCGTCAAGTCGCCAAGCCCGGTCAGCGCGGCGGACAGCTCGGCTTCGGTGTACTTACGGGGCGTTTCGCGGCCCCAGCTCTGGAATACTTCGTCGGCATGGTGATGATGGCCATGATCGTGGTCATGACAACCGCACCCGCAGTGCTCGCCGTGTTCATGGTGATGTTCGTGGCCGTGTTCATGGTCATGGCCGTGGCACTCGTGACTGTGTTCATGGTCGTGATCGTGACCGTGGCACTCGTGGCCGTGTTCATGGTCGTGA
>CAJUGU010000014.1:30984-44671 GCA_910586105.1 uncultured Eubacteriales bacterium
GTGTTCATGGTCGTGATCGTGACCGTGGCACTCGTGGCCGTGTTCATGGTCGTGACCGTGACCGTGGCACTCGTGGCTGTGTTCATGTTCATGATGATGGTCATGATGGTGGTGCTCCTCCTCGATCTCGCGGAGAAGGTCAGCCGCCAGCGAATGGCTTTCCGACATGGTTTCCAGCAGCTGCGCGCCGGTCAATTCATCCCAAGGCGTGGTCACGATGCGAGCCGCTTCGTTATGGCTGCGCAGCAGGGCAACACATTCGTCGAGCTTTTCAGGCTTCATGTTCTGGGTACGGCTCAGAATCACCGCACCGGCATGTTCGATCTGATTGTTAAAGAACTCGCCGAAGTTCTTCATATACATCTTTGCTTTCGCAGCGTCGGCGACCGTGACGAATGCATCCAGTTCTACCGGCTGGTGCTCGGCAACGCCCTGCACCGCATGGATCACGTCGGACAGCTTGCCGACCCCGGAAGGCTCGATCAGGATGCGGTCGGGATGATAGGTCGTGATGACTTCCTCAAGCGCCTTGCCAAAGTCTCCGACCAGCGAGCAGCAGATGCAGCCGGAATTCATTTCGGTGATCTGGATCCCGGCTTCCTTCAAAAAGCCGCCGTCAATACCGATCTCACCGAATTCGTTTTCGATCAGTACGACCTGTTCGCCGGCAAGCGCTTCCTGAAGCAGCTTTTTGATCAGCGTGGTTTTGCCCGCCCCAAGGAAGCCGGAAATGATATCGATCTTTGTCATTTGAAAACACTTCTTTCTGTGCGATTATGCCTTTACCTATAATGATACCCATTCCCCACGGAAAATACAAGCCCTATTTCGCCGAAAATGAGAAAGATTCTCACATTTTATTCGGCAAGATTTCCGGCAGGGATGGTCAACGCAGATTACGCTGCATTTTTTTCAGGACGGTAATAAAGGCCGTCCGTTCGTCCATGGTAACGTTGCGGATCAGCTCGCGCTCGGCGTCGCTCAGGATCTTCACCATGGCTTTGTGCGCGGCAATGCCCTCTTCGGTGAGCGAGAGCTTTTTCAGCCGGAGGTCGTCCGGGACCGATTCGCGGACGATCAGTCCCTTGCGCTCCATCAGCTTGACGATACCGGTGACCGTCGAACGGGCAAGGCCGCATTCGATCTCAAGGTCTTTTTGAAAGACATCCGATTTTCGGTTTTCATATAAGACCCGCAGGATCCAGATATTCGAGATCGTCGCTTCATCGATCCCCTGTTCGCGGGCCTGACGGTCGATGTAACGCGTCAGCGCGTTGTTGACGGTGCGTAGACGGAAGCCTAACGGCGTTCTTTTATCCATGCGGCGGTCTCCTTTCCGGTAATTCGGGGACGAACAGTTCGATATGAAACGATTATACCCCCGCCGCCCGCGGACTGTCAAGGCCTTTTCCGACGGAATGCCCCCGCAGGATCCCCTGCGGCAAGCGGTAGTTTTCTGCCGCGGTCGGGTTCCGGATGCATCCGTGAAGGTCCCAGCCTTAAATTTACTTTACATTTCCCGATGCGTCTGGCACAACGGCGCGGTATGGGGTATAATAAGGGAGACGAAGGGCTTTCCGTCCAGAGCGCGGAAAGCGGAAAGGGGCGCTGTATGGAATTGCATGAACTGAAACTATTAACGGTCGAGGACGAACCGCAGGTGCGGGGCATGATCTGCGATATCTTACGGGAGGCCGGATTCCGCGCCACGGCTGCGGCGGGGAGCTGTGCCGAAGCCCGCGCCTTATTCCGGCAGGAATGCCCCGACTGCGTCCTGTTGGACGTGATGCTGCCGGACGGCGACGGCTTCGAGCTGATGCGTGAGCTGCGTACCGTGCGTGACGTGCCAACGTTGTTCCTCTCCGCGCGGGACGCCGACGAAGACCGCCTGCTCGGCCTTGGGCTGGGCGCGGACGACTATATCGTGAAGCCCTTCCTGCCTGCCGAACTGGTGCTCCGGGTGGGCGCCGTACTAAAGCGCACCTATCATGCGCAGCTTGCAAAACAGGAGCCCGACCGCCTGCGTTTGGGCGATACCGAGATCGATTGGGAAAGCAACACCATCCGCAGCCCGCGCGGCGTGCAAAGCCTGACCGCAAAGGAACGCGCGCTCCTGCGCTGCCTTGCCGAACGCCGGGGCAAGATCGTAACGGTCGACGAGCTATGCCGCGCAGGCTGGGGCGAGGACTTTTTCGGTTATGAAAACACCCTGATGGTACATCTGCGCCGCCTGCGTGCGAAGATCGAGCCCGACCCTTCGCATCCCCGGTGGCTGCTGACCCAGCGGGGGCTGGGCTACCGGCTGGCGGAGGACGACGCGCTATGAAATGCCTCGGAAAGATCCTGCTGCGCTACGTCTTTTCTGCGGCAGGAGCCGCGCTGACGCTGATCCTTGTGAACCTGACCGTTTTCCTATGCTTTGCGGCCGTCAACCTTCATACCGGGCCGGTCTTTGACCGCAGGCTTGGCGAGCTTGCCGCGTCCATACGGCAGACGGACGCGGGCTGGGAAGCCGTAGACGGTTCCGTCCTGGAAGGCAATTTCTGCTGGGCGATGCTCCTGAGCGATTCGGGCGATATCCTTTGGAGCGAAGCCCTTCCGGAAGCGCTTCACCGGCACTATACCATCTCCGATATCGCATCGTGTACCCGTTGGTATCTCAGCGATTACCCGGTGAAAATGTGGAAACATGACGCAGGCCTGTTCGTGATCGCTCAACCGCGCGGTTCGGTGTGGAAGCAGCAGATGCAAATGAGTACCCCCTCGATGGAGCTGCTGCTGCGGTACACGCTGCCCGCCTTCCTGATCCTGAACGCCGCCGCCGCGCTGCTGCTTGCGCTGGCGTTTGGGCTGCGGTTTTTCCGGCAGGTCAAGCCGGTGGCGCAGGGCATTTCCGATCTTGGCGAACAAAAACCGGTTGGATTGGCAGAAAAGGGCGTGCTCGGCGAGCTTAGCGCCAGCCTGAACCGTGCTTCGGAGCAGCTTCAGCGCCAGCAGCTGCTTTTGAATAAGCGCGACCGCACCCGCACCGAGTGGATCGCGGGGGTCTCGCATGATATCCGCACGCCGCTGACGCTGGTGCTCGGTGAAGCGGCGCAGCTGGAAGGCGACGCTTCCCTCAGCGCCGCCGCCCGGAAAAAGGCGCAGACCATCCGCGCGCAGGGGGAACGGATCCGGGCGCTGGTCTCCGACCTGAACCTCGCTTCCAAACTGGAATACGAGCTTCAGCCGCTTCGGATCGTGCGGTTCCGTCCGGCAGAGCTCCTGCGGGGCACGGCGGCGGAAGTCTTGAACGAAGGCGTGACCGATGGATTCACCTTGGAAATGGACATCCCGCTCGACTGTGAAAGCGTCGTGCTGGAAGGCGACGCGCCGCTTTTGACGCGCGCCATACGCAATCTGGCAGGGAACAGCATCCGGCATAACCCGCAGGGCTGCCTGGTGACGCTCCGGCTGCGCTGTGAAGGGACGCGCTGCCGATTGTCCGTGGAGGACACCGGGAACGGTTTCCCACCGGTGATCCTTGAACGCCTGCGGCAGATGCCGCAAGGGACGCTTTCCAGCCACGGGCTGGGGCTTGTGATCGTTCAACAGATCGCACGGGCGCATGGAGGCACACTTTTGCTGGATAACACAGCGGAGGGGGCGCAGGCGGTCTTATCGCTTCCGCTGGCGGGGCCGGGTAAAAAATACGCGGTCGAGCCGCGCAGGGCTTCGGAAATGTCGGTTTGAATACGCCCGATCATCCCGCTTTCCGGTTGGCTTGAGCGCCTGCCGGAGATCGTTTTCCCAAGCATCGGCTTGCGCCGCAGACACGCGCCTGCCCGCGCTGTGCCCGGACGGCATGAGGGCATGATGAAACCGCTGGCATAGACCGGCGGTTTTTTCTGGCGCGGGAAGGGGGATTTTCGCCGCGCCTGCGTATAGACTGGTGAAAGGAGGTCACGGGAATGACAGAACAAGAGCTTTGCGCCCTGCTGCTGCGCGAACCGAGCGAAGGGCTTGCCGCTGCGATCGAGCGTTACGGCGGGATCGTGAAAGCGGTATTATACCGGATGCTGGGAAACCACCCGCAGGATATCGAAGACTGCATGGGTACCGTCTTTTGCAGGCTATGGCAAAATGCCGCTTCGCTGGGATCCGATCGCGGCAGTATGAAAGCCTGGTTATGCCGGGTCGCGCGTAACACAGCGATTGACCTGCTGCGGCGGGAAGGCGAACGCCCGCTCCCACTCGAAGAAGAACAGCTCGGCATGGAAGACGACCTTGCCGAACAGACGGCGCGGCGATTAAACGCCGAACTGGTACAGCAGACCGTCGACCGGATGGCGGAGCCCGACCGCACCATCTTCATCCGCAGGTACTTTTATTTGGAACGTGTACGTCCGATCGCGGAAGCGCTCGGGCTGAGCGAAAAGGCAGTCGAACGGCGGCTCTCGCGCGGACGGGAACGGCTGCGCGGCGAACTGCTTGAGAAAGGGGTGATCTGGCCATGAAATATGATTGGCTGCGAGATTATGAGGATCAGGATTTAAAACCAATGGGATTAAGCGCCGAAGAGCGCGACCGCGTGCTGCAAAACGCACTTGACAAACTGGCTGCGGAAACCGGAAAACCGTTCGCCCCCGACAGACTATCGACCGTCAGAGAGCCGTTCGGGGAACCGGCAACTGCCGGGGAACCGTTCGTGAAACCGGCAGCTATTGGGGAATCGTGCGGCAAGCCGGTAACCGCCGGGGAGCCGAAGCTGTCAGCCTCAGGGCAGGCGCTTCCTTTTGCCGCGCGAAAACCGGCGCGAATAGGCAAAAAGCGACGCTTTGCACGCTTTATCGCCATCCTTGCGGCAGTGCTTGCCGCCGGGCTGCTGACGGCTGGCGCGACCGGCCTTGTGGACACCGGTCAAATGCTATATCAGATCTTCGGCGCCCATACCGACCCCGAAATGATCGACGCGCTTGGCATCGCCGGGTATCCGATTGGCCAATCGCAGACGCAGGGCGGCTACACCGTCACGCTGCAAGGGGTGATCGGCGATCGCAAAAGCTGTTATGTTATCTTTGACATTGCCGCCCCGGAGAGCGTCGTGCTGGGCGACAAGCCCTATGGCTTTTCCACAGCCGACATGAATGTCGACTGCGGTATTTGGAGCAGGAGCTGCGGTTATTATCTGGAGCCGCTGGACGACGAAGACCCGACCGACAATGTCGTCAGCTTCCTGTTTTCCTACGACGGGGATGCAGACCTTCCCGGAAGGGAATGCACCATTTCGCTGCAAACCTTCGTGGAATATGTCGACGACCATTCCGGCGACGGCGAATGGGACAACGAAAAGATCGTCGCCGGCGAACGCTGGGACTTCATCTTCCAGCTGGATTATCAGGACGTTTCCGTCAAGGTACCCGTCCGCGAACCGATCGCGTTTAACGGCAAAGAGGCGCAGCTGGCTGATATTTCGATCTCGCCGCTGTCCGTGCAGCTGGAATACCGGCAGCCGATCCTTGAACGACTGTTCGGCGGCAAGTCGGATCCTGGCGAAACAGATCCGCGCGACGATATCGAACGCACTTTGGAATATCGTCCCGCCGTCGTCCTGCACTTCCGGGATGGCTCGGAATTTGCGGTCGGTGTGGATGCGGACGGGCAGATCTACGGCGGGATGTCGGCGAGCGCCAGCAGTTCGGGTATCAGCCGGGCCAACGTGACCTATAGCTTCGACCGCCCGATCGATACCGCGGCGCTGGTCTCAGTGGATATCGACGGGGTGAATTTCCCGATCGGATAAACGCCCTTCCGCACGGATTTTGCAGTAGAAAACGGCAGGCGACGTATGGTACAATAGCTGTAAACAGCTATTGTACCGCTTATGAAATCATTATACCATCGGCGCAGAATGTCGTGCAAAGGGTTGGGTTTTTAGCCTGCCGCTGTGGTATAAGAACCCGTATTCACAATCCCAAAGCGGCGTCTGGACGGCATCTGACGCGGTCATGCTGCGCCATCAACCGTCCATCCACCACTTTCGCTTATGAATACAGGTTCTAAGAAAAGCGTAAACAAAAACCAAACGGCAATACGCCCGCAAATGTTCGGAACCGAAAGAAAGTGGCTGTACAAATGAATGAGGCGGCATCGCCCACGGCAGGCCCGCGCTGCAAGCAGGCAAACCGCAAGGGACAGCGTCTTCCGCGATCTGTTCCGGCATCCGAAATATCTGCTTTATCAGACGCTCCACCCGGAGGATACGCAGACCACGGAATCGGATATTGTATCTGTCACACTCAAAAACGTTTTGCTGAACCAGCTGTATAACGATCCGGGCTTTACCGTCGGGCGGGGACGTCCTCTGCGCATGATCCTGCCGGAAGCACAGCCTGCATAGACGCTCAACGCCCTTGTCCGCATCCTGATGTACCCGACCAAAGATTCCGATCGCAGGCCCGAAAGCCTCATACCGGAATCTGCGGTTGCCACAGCGCCGCAGCGCTGTGAACTTTTCGTTAATTATTTCATTTTGACGGGGAGCAGTTCAAAGAGGCGGCCCCTGCATCTTTAAATCGCCTTGCAGGCTCAGCCCACGGCGTGTTTTTTGTGCGCGCGCACGGCTAGGCCGACAAACAACGGGATCTCCACGATGCACGCCGCGATCATGGCGCAGGGCGTCCATATCGGGAACCCGAACACATTCAAAAACCGGAAATCCGTGACCGCATACAGGATGCTTGCCTGTATGCTCACGCCGCTGGCAGGCAGTACCGTACAGAGCCACGCCGAAGCAGCCCCCGGCAAGGCCATTGCGGCGACTACCGGCGCGATACAGAACGCCATTGCCGCCGCTAATGCCGTCGCCGCATTGCGGCACTTCGCCGAAAGGAACAGCGTCAGGCTGACCGACGCCAGCACCGAAAGCGATCCCGCCAGCGCAAACAGCCCTTGCAGCTGGCCCATGTCCAGCGCCGACAATGTGACGATCGAATACGCCATCTGTACGGAGGTCTTCACGCACTCCCAGCCGAACAGGCTGTTCACCGTCAGCAGATAAGCCGCCGAGCAGGCCGCGAACAGCCCGCCGCTGATGCACAGCGCCGCGGCGATCTTCGCGACGGCCAGCCACGTCCCGCCATAACGCGTACAACGCAGGATCTCGTCTGCCCCGGATTGATATTCCGCCGAAAACAGCGGCGCGGCGATCGCCGTACAAATCAGCAGCACTAAAAACGCAAGGATGTTTTGATAATCCAGCGCCGTCGAATTCAGCCCCGGATAGACCGCAAGCGGCTTTTCCACCCGGCGATACAGTTCCACGGCCTTTCGCTGCGCCGCCGGGAAGTCCGGCTGTTCCATTTCCAGCAGCGACGCGACCCGCGTTTCACACACTGCGTCGAAATCGTCGAGCTGCGCCGGGTCTACCTCGATCAGGCGGGGTGCCATCCCCGTTTTGGGGTCGGCGAACGCCTCCCGCACGCCGTGCAGCAAGGGGGCGATGGGTAAAATTTCCTGCTCATAAACGCCCTCCGGCAGGTCGTAGGACTCGGTCACGCCGTACCGGTTCAGGCAAGCCTGGTACGCTTCCACCGCCGCGCGTACCCGTTCGGGATCGGCGAGGCCCGAGGCCCCCGCCTGCCGCTCTTTTTCATAGGCGATCGACGCCAGACCGGTCAGAACGGCTTCGTTCCCGGTTTCATCCGTAACGCTGCTGTAGCAGAACGTCACCGGCAGGTACGCCAACAGCACGCTGCTCAGCAGCCCGAACGCCGCCAGCGCCCACGTCAGCTTTGCCCGCAGCAGCCGTTTCAGTTCCAGCTTTAAAATTCGCATGGGAACGCCCCCCTTTCCTGCTCTGCGCCGTCCTGCGGGAACAGCCACAGGTACAGGTCCTCCAGCCGCGGCGCTTCCGGGACATGGCCGGCGGCAAGCGGACGCTCCGCCAGATATCGGATCGACACAAAGCCCCCGCTTTCGTCCCGCAGGCTGACGACCGAGATCCCGCGCCCGGGCTCCGGCAGCGCCGCCATGGGGAGTAGGCCGCTCCACACCTTGCCTTCGGCCAGCTTCACCAGTTCCCCGGTCGTCCCGACCGCCAGCAGCCTGCCCGCCTTTAAGATCGCGTGACAGACCGCGATCGACTCCACGTCGGAAACGATATGGGTCGAGATCAGCACGATCCGGTCGTGCCCCAATCCGGAAAGCAGGTTGCGGAACCGGATGCGTTCGCCCGGATCCAGCCCGCCGGTCGGCTCGTCCAGGATCAGTACCCGCGGATCGTTGAGCAGCGCCTGCGCGATGCCCACCCGCCGCTTCATCCCGCCGGATAATCTTGCGATCTTCTTCCCGCGCGCCTCTGTCAGCGACACCTGTTCGAGCAGTTCGGCGATCCGTCTGCGGGTGCGCCGCTCCGGTACGCCCTTCAGCGCGGCGACGTATTCCAGATAGTCCCCCACCGTAAACCCGGCATAAAACCCGAATTCCTGCGGCAGATAGCCGAATACCGCATGGTATCGCTCCTGCAGTTCACCGAGCGGCACGCCGTTGTACCGCACCGTCCCGGCGTCCGGCTCCGTAAGCCCTGCCAGTATCCGCATCAGGGTCGTCTTTCCCGCCCCGTTTGCGCCCAGCAGGCCCCAGACGCCCGGCGTGAGCGTCAGGGAAACGTCGTCAACCGCCGTTTTGTTCCCGAAGCGCCGCGTTACATGATCGATCTGCAATTCCATAATCTGGCTCCTTTCCGTCTTCCCAAAGGAAAACGCGCTTGTTTTTGGCACGTCCATTGTACCAAAAGCAAGCGCGTCGTTTCTGTGTTCGCACGCACGATATCCATTGGATTTCCTTCGGAAATCCTTACGATTTTCTAACGGGAAGACGGCGGGTCAGCCGCCTGCGCCGTTCAGTCCGTCTACAAAGGCGGCAGTATTGGCCTGCAGCTCGATCCATGCGGGACGGAAACCAGATCGGATCGCATTCCGTACCGAACCCAGGTTCGACCACGCCGCGCAGTAAAACGGAACCTTGCCCTTTTGCAGGATCGCCAGCGCCAGACAGCTCGTCAGCGCCGACGCGATCCCCTGGCGGCGGAAGCCCGGCAACACGTCAACGCCGATTTGCCACATACTCTCACAATCTGCGGAACACGCCGCAAGGCCGACAAGCTCCCCACCGTTGTAAGCCCCAACGCCCAGCACATCCAGCTCTTTCCGCTTTTCGCTCAGCGCGTTGCCCCAGGCGCCCGTATACAGCGGCGCAAAATCATCCGGGGCCATGAGCCGCATCGGGTAAGGGCAGTCAAGCGCTTTCAGCCGTCCCGGCTCCGGCAGGAAATATTCCGCCATAAAGCAGACCCGCATCCCCTTTTCCCGCAAGGCATCGTCCAAAATATACAGGTTCGGCGTTTCAAAGCAATGCGCCACGGGAAAACAGCGGATATAGTCGGCGACCGGCTCCCGGCAAGGCTCCGACACGGACGCAACAAGATTACTGCCGTAAGAAGTCAGGCAGCATACGAACGTCCGATCCTTCCGCGCCTCCGGACTGCTCCGCAGGGGCACGATCACATTTTCGTCCCTCAAAAAATCCCGGCGGCCGCAGCCCAGATCGATCGCCGACTGCCGCATCGCCGTTTCGTAAATCTCCTCAGCGGTGATCTCCACGCCCGACCTCCTTTCCTGTCCGGCGAAAGCCGCGCGGCTCCCCGGTCACTCCTCCTCCTGCGGCAGGTCGTCGAGGGTAAGCCCCGCGAAGAAGTCGTCGAAAGAGGTCACGTTATAAAGCTCCTTCATCGCCAGCAGGATGCTCACGCGGACATTGTACACCCCTCGTTCCATTTGCGACAGCATTTCCCGGCTGATGGTAAGCCCCATCTTCCGCAGCTTGTCCGCCGCCTGCCCCTGCGACAGGCCCACATCCATCCGCAGATCCCGCAGGTTCCCGCCGATCGAAATATCCTGTTTGACGCGTTTTGACATAAAACCGTTCTCCTTTCCAGCGCCGTTCCAGCGCCTCTTCCATTGCCGCCCCGGCGGCGCTTCTTCCTGCGAAAACCGCCGCGCGGGCCGGAAGCCCCTGCGGCGATGCTGCACAGCCGCCCGGGAGGCCTTCCCCCCGGGCGCTGCGCCTGCGTCATTTCTCCGCCTTGTCCATCAGCGATATGATCTCGTCGAGCTTGGCCTTACGTTCGTCCTCGTCGCCGCATTCGAGCGCTTCCCGCACGCAGCCTTCCAGATGCGCCCGCAATACTTCCCGGCGCGCCTTGCGCAGCAGGGATTCGGTCGCCGAGATCTGGTTTGCGATCTCCAGGCAGTAGCGGTCGTCCTCAATCATTTTCAGCACCGCTTCCGCCTGCCCGCGCGCCATTTTGATCAGCGGCGCAACTTTTTTCTGTTCAGCCTGCATCATTCGATCCCCAATACTTTGTAGCCAGCGCTGGTGACCGCCGCGCTCAGGGCTTCGTCCGAGACCTCGTTTTGCAGGGTGCAGACGGCCTTGCCGGTCTCATGGCTGACCTCGGCGCTGACCCCTTCGAGCGCATTCAGCGCCTCCGTGACGCGCCCGGAGCAATGCGGGCACATCATGCCTTCAATGGAAATGACCTTTTTCATGTGAACCTCTTCCTTTCGATCTTGTTGTATCGTTTCAGCGGTCTTCGCCGCGGAACGCTGGGAGGGCAGCGGCCGGAACAGCTTCAGCCGCAGGGCGTTCGACACCACGCATACCGACGACAGGCTCATGGCCGCCGCCCCGAACATCGGGCTGAGCTTGAGCCCGAACGCCGTCCAGAATACGCCCGCTGCAAGCGGGATGCCGATGCAGTTATAAAAGAACGCCCAAAACAGGTTTTGCCGGATGTTGCGGATGACCGCGCGCGACAGGCGCACGGCGTTGACCGCGTCCATCAGGTCGGATTTCATCAATACCACGTCGGCCGATTCGATCGCAACGTCCGTCCCCGCGCCAATCGCGACGCCGACGTCGGCCCGCGCGAGCGCAGGCGCGTCGTTGATGCCGTCGCCTACCATCGCGACCACCCGGCCCTGCTCCTGAAGGGCGCGGATCTCGCGTTCTTTGTCCTGCGGCAGCACTTCCGCGACGACGCGCGGGATGTCCAGCTCCCGCCGGATGGCCTCGGCGGTCGCCTTGTTGTCGCCGGTCAGCAGGGTGACGTCGATGTGCAGCTCGCGCAGCGCCCGGACCGCCTGCGCGCTGGTCTCCTTCACCACGTCCGCGATCGCAAGCAGGCCGATCGCTTTGCCTTCGCGGGCGAAATACAGCGGGGTCTTACCGGCGGCGGCGAGCGCTTCGCCCTGTTGCACGAACGCCGAAAGCCCGACGCCCTGCTCGCCCATCAGCCGCGCGTTGCCTGCGGTACAGGGCTTGCCGCCGACCGTCGCCGCGATCCCCTTGCCGGGTTCGGCTATGAAATCACGGGTTTCGGCGGGGCGGATGCCCTGCGCGCGCGCGTAAGTGACGACCGCTTCGGCGAGCGGATGTTCGGACGGCTGTTCAAGCGAAAGGGCCACCGTGAGCAGCTCCTGTTCCCCGACGCCGGGGGCCGGGAGCACGTCGGTGACGCGCGGTCGGCCTTCCGTTACGGTGCCGGTCTTGTCGAGCACCACCGCGTTGACCGCCTGCAAGCGTTCCAGCGCTTCCGCCGACTGGAACAGCACGCCGTTTTCCGCGCCTACGCCGGTACCGACCATGATCGCGACCGGCGTCGCCAGCCCCAGCGCGCAGGGGCACGAAATGACTAATACCGCAATGGCGCACGACAGCGCAAAGGTAAAGGTCGCGCCTGCCGCCAGCCAGACGATGCAGGTGACCAGCGCGATGCCGAGCACTACGGGGACGAAAACGCCTGCGACCTTATCCGCGAGCGCCGCGATCGGCGCTTTGGACGCGCTTGCTTCTTCGACAAGGCGGATGATCTGGGAAAGCGTCGTGTCGTCGCCCACGCGGGAGGCGCGGAACACGACCGAGCCGGTCTTGTTGATCGTGGCGGCGATGATGGGATCGCCTTCGCCCTTTTCGACCGGGATGCTTTCGCCGGTCAGCGCCGATTCATCAAGGGCGGTGCGCCCTTCCACGATGGTACCGTCGACCGGGACGCTCTGCCCGGGGCGGACGACGACCAGGTCGCCGACCACGACTTCATCGATCGGTACGGTGAGCTCTTCGCCGTCCCGCCGCACCTGGGCGGTCTGGGGACGCAGATCCATCAGGCGGGCAATCGCTTCGCCGGTGCGCTTTTTCGCGCGGGTCTCAAAATATTTCCCCAATGTTACCAGTGTCAGGATCATGCCTGCGGACTCAAAATAAAGGTCGTGGCCGTATTCATGGACGCGCGCCATATCGCCGTGCCCCAGGCCGTAGCCGATCTGGTACAGGGCGAACACGCCGTAAACCAGCGCCGCGCCGGAGCCTACGGCGATCAGGGCGTCCATCGTCGGCGCGCGGTGCAGCAGGGTCTTAAACCCGTTGACGTAGTATTTTTTGTTGACGATGCAGATGGGCAGCGTCAGCAGGAACTGGGTGAGCGCGAAGCTCATCATGTTTTCGCCGCCGGTCAGGACGGCGGGCAGCGGCGCGCCGATCATATGCCCCATGGAAACATACATCAGCAGGGCGAGGAACCCAAAGGAAACGGCGATGCGCCGCTGCATCTCTTTGAGGTCGGCGTTGGGGTCGGCCTGTTCCGGCGCGGCGGCGGCTTTGGCTTTGCCCTTCACGGACGCGCCATACCCGCCGTCGACGACGGCCTGAACGATGGCCGGATCGGTCAGCACGGCCTCGTCATACTCCACTTTCATGGAACCCGCCAACAGGTTGACCTGCACTTGCCGCACGCCGGGCAGCGCGCCGACGGCTTTTTCGACATGAGCGGAGCAGGCCGCGCAACTCATGCCGGTGACGTTGAAATGTTGTATCATATCGGTTAATACCTCCCACCCCCGGGTATGGGGTTTTCTAGCTTTATTATACCCATCGCATACGCGCTTGTCAAGTACGGATTTGGGGAGTATAATAAGAAGGTACCGCACCGCGGGGCGGGAAGCGGGGCGCTTTCGAGGGAAGGAGCACCGATTCCGGTCTGAAAGGGCGGCTGCAAAAGAAATTGATTTTGATATTTTGAACGCCGGGAGGTGTTTTTATGCCAAACCAGCTTGGAAAGAGCGGACTGCGTGCGACGGAGCGGCGGAAGGCGGTGCTTGCGGTGATTGAGCGAGCGAAGAAGCCGCTGACGGCGGACGAGATCCATGCGGAGGCCGTGAAAACGGAAAAGATGGGGCTATCAACAACCTATCGGGTACTATCCCAATTAACAGCGCATGAGCTGTTAATGAAAAACGAGGGGGGCGACGGCCGCTGCTATTATCAGTTGAACACGCCGCACGGGCACCGGCACACGCTGCACTGCACGGCTTGCGGGGCGGTCGTCCCAATCGAAGGTTGTCCGCTTGCGGCGCTTGAGCGGGAGCTTCGCACCGAAACGGGCTTCGTGATCACGGGGCACTCCCTGACCTTTACGGGGATCTGCCCAGACTGCCAGCGCGCGAGCGGCTCCGGCCCGGAGCCTGCGGACGAAACCTGACGCCCCTCGCCGGGGCGGCGTCCTGCTCGGACGGCGGCGGGCTCTGCCCTGCACCCGCCCCTCGCCGGGGCGGCGTCCTGCGCGGACGGCGGCAGGGCTCTGCCCTGCACC
>CAJUGU010000015.1 GCA_910586105.1 uncultured Eubacteriales bacterium
TGCGCATCGCCTGCGCCGCCTGCGGGCGGGGAAAAGAGAAGCCGAGTCAACCGATATGCATATTACACATTACAACAATCCACAACAAGCAGCCGCGCCCACCTTTCGCGGCCTGCGCCGGAACAAGGAGGAACCCACTATGCTGGAACTCGGGAAAAAAGGTTATTCGGAGCTGGTCGTCACCGACGATCTGCTCGCCAACAAAGTCGGCAGCGGTCTGGTCGCCGTGTATGCGACGCCCATGATGATCGCAGGTATCGAGGGGACCGCCGCCGCGTCGGTCGCCGACGGCCTGGAAGCCGGGCAGACCACGGTCGGCTGTCAGATGAACGTCAGCCATGTCGCCGCGACCCCGGCGGGCATGAAGGTCCATTTTGAAACCGAGCTGACCGCCGTTTCGGCGAACGGCAAAATGCTGACGTTCAGGGTCGCCGCCTACGACGAAAAGGGCCTGATCGGCGAAGGCGAACATCAACGCGCTATCGTCTGCAAAGACCGCTTCGAGGAAAAAGCGCAGGCGAAGCTGCGCTGACCTTCTCTGCCGCGATCGCTGCGGCGGATGCCCAGCGGGCGGCGTTTGCTTCGCCTGCGCGGCGGGCGCACTGCATAAAAATGCCGGGCGGGTACCCCTTTGAGGTACCCGCCCGGCATTTTGCCGTTTCATTTTCCGACCGTTCCGTTTGGCGTTTCAACGAATGGTCAGTCGTCCATCTCCCACTTCAAGACGGTCCCAGTTGCGGCGTCGATCTCGCACTCGTATTCCGTTCGGCCATTGCGCAGCTCGATCTCATAGATCGTCCGCCCATCGTCGCGATCCAGCTTGCATTTGGTGACGGTCGCGCCGGGGGCGCGCTCCAGTGCGATCTCACGCGCACGGGCCTCCGTGATTTGCGCGGAAGAACCGCCCGAAGGCGTCGGCGCCGCCGTTCCACCCTTCGTCTTACGTTCGTATTCGATGACCGCCTTAGTCGTCGCGTCAATCTTATAATCGAATTCCGTGTTCCCACTGTAAAAATCGATCTCATAGTGCAGAGTATCATAACCATCGAGCTTGACCTCGGTGAAGGTCGCGTCCGCGGCGCTGACGCCAGCGTGCTGTAACGCCGCCTGCTTGGCTTCCTCCTCCGTGATCCGGACGCCCGCATTGGAATCCGCAGGCGCAGCAGTTGAAGTCTGCGTTGCAGCCGCCGGTTTGGTGATGCTGACCGTTTTCGTGTTCGCATCATACGATACCGTTAATCCGGCTTCCTCGCAGATCGCGCGTACCGGCGCATATACCGTGCCATTGTAGGAAAACAGCTCGACCGGCGAGCCGTTGCCGTCCTTTGGCTGGAACGCCGTGCCGTTGACCATCACGCGGATGCCGTCGCTGACCGTGATACTGCGGTTAGCCGCGAAGGCGGTAATGCTCAGCCCCAAAACAAGCCCCGACGCCAGGACGCCGGTCAGGATGCCCTTCAAACGCTCTTTATTCAAGTTAAATCGCTCCTTTTTCAAAAACTTGGTCGCGGCGCAGCCGCACTAGCGCTCCATCTGGCCAGGAATCGGATTTGGAGCGGGATTTTCGCAGGGCAAGACAGAGGACGCAGCCGGTCTGTCTCCCGGCAAAGACGATAACGCAGCCACTCGGAAATCCAGCCCAAGGACAAGTCCGATTTCTGGCCGGATGGAGCACTAGCTTTCTGTAACATCAGGATATCATAAAAAATGGGGGGTGTCAATACCCGATCGCCGCGGGCGGGGATTTCAATTTTCCGTGTTTTCCAGAACCATCCTTTGTGCTTTTCACCGGTCGCACAGGCTTTTCACAGCGGATGCCCTTTGTACAAACCGGGATCCTGTTACGGGTGCGCCACGATGCACGCCGCCCCCTGCTCGCTTCCCGCAAGCCATGCTTCCTTGGACATCAGCAGCGCGTACAAACCGGGATATCGATCCAGACGTCCCATATCGTTTAACAGCTTCGCCACAGCGACAAGGTCGTTATATGTGACCGATACATAATCGTCACGGATCATTTCCGCCGAACGCGTCACCCCATACCACAGGTCGCCGTTCGGGCGGAGCCAATTCGACCAGCTCTTTTCCAGTTCGTCAAGAACTTGCAGCCCTTCCGCAATATAATCACTGCGGCCATACTGCCGCCCGGCCTCGATCAGCGCCAGCCCCTCCGCGAGCGAGTGGTTCAGCGACGAATGGCCGGACGCCGTGACGCCGTCCGCGTCACGGTAATCGGGCGCAAAGAAGGAGCCGTTCGCAAGAAAACTGCTCTTCGCACGAAAATCAATATAGTAATCGAGCGCACGCTCTACCGTTTCGCGGATACGCGGTTCCGCCCCCGCCCGTTCGGCAAACAGCAGCGCGCGGATCGCATCGATATTAAAGCGCGTGTCATAAAACCCCGCGCCGATTTGATAATCGGTCTTCAGCCATTGTGATTCACAGGGGTTTGGGATATACCCCTGCGCATTAAAGCTCTCTATGCGGGTGTACAACAGGTACAGCCCCAGCAGCCGCAAATAGGAGCCGCTGTTTGGCTCGATCGCCGATTTGTGAACAAAGGACGCCGCCGTTTTATAAACAAACCGCCCCTCCTCATTCGCGCAGGGCATATAATCGAGCGGTTTTGCATAATAATGGCCGTCAGCAAGGAATAAATATTCGTTCGTCGTGTCAAAATTGATAATCTTTTGCGCGCGGTGCGGCGTGTCCCAATCGACCAGCGGCGAGATGCAGGCCGCGCCATGATAACATGCCCTGGCTGCGCCGTCTGCCGCAATGCGGGTACGCAGCGTAAATACGCCGTCCTCGACCGAAAACATTGTTCCCGTCTCCGCCGTTTCTACCGCGTAGACCGTGTTCCCCTTCGGTTCCAGTCGCACGGTACGGCCGCTTTGGACAAAAAGCCCATCCCCTTCCAAATACAGGGAGGTTTCCGAGCCGAAACCGCTGCCCGAAGGGACCATCCTGGCCGTCGATCCGCTCGCCGTGCCATAGAGAAACTCCCGCAGCGTTACCGCGCCCGGGCAATCCTGCTTGCTGACCCGCAGCTCGACCGGCACGGCAGCTGTGTTTTCCAGAAAATACAGCGTGCCCGCCGTCGGGTCGGCGTATAACGTCAGCGCCAGCTCGCCGCTGCGGGCGCTCCCCTCATAAACGATAAAGCGGTATTCCGTGCGCGTTGCGAGCGCATATCCCGTCTGCGAGCCTTTCTGTTCCTCCAACCAGCAACCGTCGCCCTGTAAGGAAAGCGCAAGCGTATACCCTCCGTCTAATACCGTGCTGAAATCCGATCGCGCAGCAGGCGCCGCCTTTGCCAACCGCACGCCCAGCAGCACAAACATTGCCGCTGCCAAAAGCTGTACGAACCGTTTCATATAGCGATCCCTCCTATCTCTATCCTTCCCGCGGCAACCACAGAAATGCACGTCCGCTCCGCCGCAGGCACGCGGTCGGATCCTATCCTTCCTTGTATCCGCACACCTCCGCCAAGTCCTTCAAATGGGATGGGAATATTATACCACGGCTTTCGTCTACAAGTCAAGTTCCCTGCCGTAAGCCAGCGGACAACCCTGCTCAAAACCAGCAGGAAATGAGCGCCGCCGATCTGCAAGGGCGCTGCAAACCCCTGCTACAAAATCTCCCGCACGAATGAATATCCATATGGAAAACGGTACCGTGCAGCAAAGGCCAGCCCTTTTCCATGGACTGGCCTTTGCTTTTTCGGCAGGAGCCGCCCCTTTTGCGGCAGCGCCTTCTTTATCCTCTTCAGATCCGGCCGATCAGCTCGGTAACGAGTTTCTTAAACGAAGCCGAAACCCGGTCGGCGGTTTCCTGCACTTCCTTATGGTCAAGCTGCTGTTGGGATAACCCTGCGGCAAGGTTGGTGATACAGGAGATCCCGCAGACCTCCAGCCCCATATGCCGCGCCGCCATCGCTTCGCAGGCGGTGCTCATGCCAACCGCGTCGCCGCCCCAGCCCCGGCACATCCGTACCTCCGCGGGGGTCTCGTAGTTCGGGCCGGTCAGCTGCACATAAACGCCTTCCTGAATCGGGATCCCGCAGGCCGCGGCCGCCGCGCGGATCGCTTCCCGCATCCGCTTGCTGTATACCTCGCTCATGTCCGGGAAGCGCGGCCCCAGCTCGTCAAGGTTCGCGCCGATCAGCGGGCTCGGCACGCCGGTCGTGATATGATCGGCGATCATCATGAAATCCCCCGGCTTGAAATCCGGGTTGATCCCGCCTGCGGCGTTGGTAAGCACCAGCTTTTTGATCCCCAGCAGCCCCATCAGCCGGGTCGGGAGCACGACGTCGCTCATGGGGTAGCCTTCATAATAGTGTACGCGCCCCTGCATGATCACGACCGGCGTCTCTCCGACATAACCGAATACGAAACAGCCCTTATGGCCCTTCACTGTGGAAACCGGGAAACCCTCGATCTCGTGATAGGGTACCGATCCGACCACCCGGATCCCATCGGCGTAATCCCCCAGCCCGGAGCCAAGGATCAGGCCCACCTCCGGCTTGAAATCGATTTTTTTCTTTACGCTTTCCGCGCAGGCAAGCAGTTTCTGATACATAATCGTTCCCTCCTCAATCGTTTTCCAAAATTTCGGATATGATGCTTTTCAGCCGCCCATACTGGCCGGCGTCAATGGCGATCACGCCCTTTTCCCGTGTGAGCAGCCCTTCCTCGATGAATTTTTTGACCGAACGGGTGATGGTTTTCAGACACAGCCCGGTCGAGTCGGAAAGCTCCTGCCGGTCGGCGCGGACGCGCAGCACGCCGTCCTCGGCATACTGGTCATACCATTCGGTGAACAGCATCGCCAGCCGGTTCGAGCCTTGCAGGAACAGGAACGCGCGGCTCGTGCGCGCCTCCTCAAGCATGTACTCGGCGACCAGGTGGGCCTCCTGCCACAGCGCCGTGGTGTCGCTGACCAGCCATTGCTGGAATTTATCCCGCGAGATCTTCAGCACCGTGCAGGGCGTGACCGTTTGCAGCGTGGTCTGATACTGCTCCTGTTCCATCAGCACTTCCATGCCGCCGAAGGCGTACACCTTGCCAAACCGCATAAAATCGAATGGGATGCCGTATACCCGGTAATCGGTCGCTTTGATGATACCGCTGCCGATCAGATAGATCGTGTCGACCGGTTCGCCTTCGCGCAGCAATACCGTGCCTTTCTCCACCTCGACGACCTGGAAGGATTCCAGCAGCCAGATCGGAGCCGTGCGGAAATACGTTTCAAACTGCCTGCGGCGTTCCGGGTCGATATGCTGCAAAAACGGCAGCGCCTGATGCAGATAATTCCCTTCCATCCTGATTTTCCTCCCAAGTCTGTCGGTTATGATGCCCACGGGCAGAATGCTTTCGTTTGTCTCTCCCTCGTCCCGCCCGCAGGCGTAACGAAGCTTTTACTCAATTTTTTCCCGAAAAAATTGCGGGGTCGAGGGGCGGAGCCCCCGTCGCCTGCCGCAGCAGGCGAACCCCCCAGCGCGCCTACGCCGCAGGGACCCGGCGCAGCCTGCTCAGGCGGTCGGACAGGAATTGGATGACCGGCCCCGCCGAAAGCGCCGTCAGGATCGTGACCACGCCCAGCGTGCCCCCCAGCAGGAAACCGCTTACCGTGATGATCCCGTCAAACAGCCATTTCGCCCGCTTGTAATCCCAGTGCAGCCGGTCGCGCAGCACCATCGCCGTACCCGTCATCGGATCTACGCCAATGTCCATCGTAATGTAAATGGCCACGCCAAGATACAGCAGCAGGCACCCCGCAACGCTCCCCGCGATCCGCTGCCAGAGCAGGTTCGCCGGGAATAAGCACTCGTACAGCCACGAGCCGAAATCGACGCAAAGCCCGTAAGGCAGGATATAGATCAGCGTCCCAAGGTTCAGGTACCGCCGCCCAACGAACACCAGCAGCACCGCCAGCCCGACGTTCACCACGTTACTGGCGAACCCCAGCTCCTCCGGCGTCAGCCGGAGGAAGCTGCGGATGCCATCGTAGAAAATGCCGACCGGATCGTTGCCCAGCTGCGCCATCGCGTTGAAGGCGACCCCGCTGCCGACCAGCAGGATCCCCAGTACCGCGACCGCGCACTGGCCCAATGTGATCCGTTTGCGCATGGCCGCTTAATAGCCGCCCGCGGCTTCGCCCTTGAGCAGCGCGACCGCCGAGCTCGTGCCGATGCGGTCGCAGCCCGCGCCCAGGAACGCTTCGAGATCTTCACGGCTGCGCACACCGCCCGCCGCCTTGATCTTGACGCCCGCGCCGATGTGCCGCTTGAACAGCTGCACGTCCTCCATCGTCGCGCCGCCCGTGCCGAAGCCCGTCGAGGTCTTGATATAATCCGCCCCCGCGTCCGTGACCGCCCTGCACATCGCGATCTTTTCGTCCTCGGTCAGGAAGCACGTCTCGATGATGACCTTGAGCACCTTGCCGCCGACCGCCTGCTTGAGCGCCCGGATCTCGTCGGTCACAAAGCCGTAATTGCCGTTCTTAACCTCCGCGATGTTGACGACCATGTCAACCTCGTCCACGCCGTCCTCGAGCGCCTGCTCGACCTCTGCCAGCTTGGCCTTCGTGGCGCTGTAGCCCAGCGGGAAGCCGACGACCGTGCAGATGTTCAGCGCCGGGTATGCGTCCCGGATGCGCTTGATATAGCTCGGCGGCACACAGACCGAAGCCGCGCCGTATTCGACGGCTTCGTCGCAAAGCGTCCGGATGCCCTCCCAGGTCGCGAACGGCTTAAGCAGGGTGTGGTCGACATGCCGCATGATCTCCTGAACTTCCATGATCACAAAACTCCTTTCCAAATCACAGGCCCGCCGCTTCAGCGCTGGCCCTTGTCATAGGGGATGCCTTCCGCCTTCGGTGCCCTGGAATTGCGCGAGAACGCCGCAAGTACCACGAGCGAGATGATATACGGAAGCATATTATACAGGGTGCCCGGCAGATTGAGCGCCGCCAGGAAGCTGAACCCGGAATACACGTTCGACAGCGCGCGGAACAGGCCGAACAGCAGCGCCGACAACGCGATCAGCGAGGGTTTCCACTGCCCGAAGATCATGACCGCGAGCGCGAGGAAGCCAAAGCCCGCCACGCCGTTTTCAAATTTCCATTCACTGACGCCCGCCGTGATATACACGATGCCGCCCAGCCCGCCGAGCACGCCCGAAATCAGCACGCCCGCATACCGCATTTTGTACACGTTGATGCCGACCGAGTCCGCCGCCTGCGGGAACTCGCCGCACGCCATCAGGCGCAGCCCGAACCGGGTGCGGTACAGCAGGATATTGGAAGCAATCAGCACGATCGCCGCCAGCACGATAAACCAGCTCAGCTCGAAGTTTCCGATCTTGAGCATCGAGAACGCCTTCTTCTGCTCAATGTACTGGATCGCGGACGAAACGTTGCTGGAATCCTCCGCCATGTTCAACGCCTTGACGAAGACGGTCGCGGCAGCGGCGCCCAACAGGTTCATCGCCGTGCCGACCAGCGTCTGGTCGGCCTTGAAATTGATCGCCGCCACCGCGAGCAGCAGCGAGTAGACCGTGCCAAAAAGCACGGCGCCCAAAACGACCGCCACGATCATACCGGCGGCGGGCAGGCCGGGCATGAATTTCATCACCAGCGCGCCGCCCAGCGCGCCCATGACCATAACGCCTTCCAGGCCCAGGTTGATCACGCCGCTGTGCTCCGAAAAGCAGCCGCCCAACGCAACGAGCATCAGCACCGACGCATAGATCAGGGTATATTGCAGCAATAATGCCATGGTCAGTTTCCTCCCTTCCCGCTCGCAGCGGCAGCCGCCTGCTTCGGGGGCTTGGCCGCGCCTGCGGACGCCTTCCTCTTTTGCCGGTATTGCTTCATGCAATGCTTGATAAACAGCGTGAAGCTGCAAAAATAAATGATGATCGACGAGATCAGGTCGGAGATCTGCGAGCAATAAACCATCTTATCGACATAAGAACCGCCGCTCGTGATATGCTGGATGAAGAACGACGAGAACACGCTGCCGATCGGATGCAGCCCGCCGAGGAACGCCGCCGCGATGCCGTTGAAGCCCATCGCCGGGACGGCGGTCTGCGCGCACGACCACTGCTCGATCCCGCTGAGGTACAGGAACGCCGCGCCGAGGCCGGACAAACAGCCCGCGATCGCCATGGTCAGGATGATGTTGCGCTTCTCGCGCATGCCGGCATATTTTGCCGCGTTCCGGCTCAGGCCGGTCGCCTTCAGCTCGTAGCCGAGCCGGGTCTTTTCCATCACGACCCACACGGCGGCGGCGATCAGCACCGCAAGCGGGATGGCGATGGTCACATACCGGTTCTCCGAAAACAGATGATGCAGCCCAAGGCTGGGGATCAGCGCGCCCGGGTTTCCGGTACGCAGCGGGCTGGTATAGGTCGTGGAGGATTCCTTGACATTGGTCAGCAGCATGTTAACGCTGTACAGGCTGATCCAGTTGAGCATAATGCCCGCGATGACCTCATTCACATTCAGGTACGCCTTCAGCGCGCCCGCGAGCGCGCCCAGCAGCGCCCCGCCGATCATGGCGGCGATCAGGCATACGAACCACGGCATCCGGAACGCCAGCGCCAGATACAGCGCCAGCCCCGCGCCGACCGTATACTGGCCGGACGCGCCGATGTTGAACAGGCCGACCTTGTACGCAAACAGGATGGATAAGGTACACAGGAGCAGCGGCGCGGTCTTGACCAGCGTGCTGCCGAAGTATTCCAGCGCGATCGCAGGCCGGGGGAAATACAGGAAATTTTTCAGGATGGATACCATCGCCGTCCCCGCGCCCGCCGGGTTGATGCACAGCAGGACGAGAAAACCGACCAGCAGCCCCAGCAGGATGCAGATGAGGGACGCCGCAAGCGACTGGAACCCTTCCCGCTCGAACAGGCTCTTTTTTTCGTTTGTATTCACGGATCACACCTCCTGCCGTTTGGCTCCGGTCATATACAGGCCGAGCTCTTCCACCGTGACGTCCTCCGGCTTGAATTCGCCGACGATCTCGCCCTCGTACATGACGAGGATGCGGTCGGGAACGTCCATCACTTCGTCCAGTTCCAGGCTGACCAGCAGCACCGCCTTGCCCGCGTCCCGCTGCTCGACCAGCTGCTTGTGGATGAACTCGATCGCGCCCACGTCGACGCCGCGCGTCGGCTGCACCGCGATCAGGAAATCGGGGTCCTTGTCGATCTCGCGGGCGATGATCGCCTTTTGCTGGTTGCCGCCCGACATGGCGCGGACGACGGTCTCGCAGCCCTGCCCGGAACGCACGTCGTACCGGTCGATCAGCCGCTGTGCGTAGTCGTGGATCTCGCGGCGCTTGAGCATCCCGAACTGGTCGGTGAACTGCGGCTCGAAATAGCGCTGCAATACCATGTTGTCTTCCAGGGTATAATCGAGCACCAGCCCGTGCTTGTGGCGGTCCTCGGGAATGTGGCTCATGCCCAGCACCGAACGCCGCCGGACCGTTTCATTGGTCACGTCCTTGCCGCTCAGCGAGATCGTGCCGCCCGCAAGCGGTTCCAGCCCGGACAGGCCGTAGACCAGCTCGGTCTGGCCGTTGCCGTCGATCCCGGCAATACAGACGATCTCGCCGCTGCGCACCTGGAAGGTCGCGCCCGAAACCGCGTTCTTCTTGTGCCGCCCCGACGCGACCGACATTCCCTTCACGTCCAGAATGACCTTGCCCGGCTTCGCCGGCTGCTTGTCTACCTTGAAGCTTACGTCGCGCCCGACCATCATAGCCGACAGCTTTTCCGGCGTGGCGTCCGCGATGTCGACCGTGCCGACATACTTGCCCTTGCGCAGGATGGTGCAGCGGTCGGCAACCTCCATGATCTCGTTGAGCTTGTGCGAGATGAACAGGATGCTTTTGCCCTCGGCGGCCAGCCCCTTCATGATCTGCATCAGCTCGGCGATTTCCTGCACGGTCAGGACGGCGGTCGGCTCGTCGAAAATCAGGATTTCATTGTCCCGGTACAGCATCTTCAGGATCTCGGTGCGCTGCTGCATGCCGACGGTGATATCCTCGACCAGCGCGTCCGGGTCGACCTGCAAGCGGTAGCGCTCGGACAGCTCGAGCACCCTTTTCCGGGCGTCGTCCTTTTTCAGCAGCCCGTTCCGGGTCGGCTCGATCCCGAGGATGATGTTGTCGAGCACCGAGAAGCATTCCACCAGCTTGAAGTGCTGGTGCACCATGCCGATGCCAAGGTCGTTCGCGTCGTTGGGGTCGCGGATCTCGACCTTTTTGCCGTCCTTATGGATCTCTCCGCCGTCCGGCTGGTACATCCCGAACAGGATGCTCATCAGCGTGGACTTGCCCGCGCCGTTTTCGCCCAGCAGCGCGTGGATCTCGCCCTTCCGGAGCTGGACGGTGATATTATCGTTCGCAAGGATGCCGGGGAAGCGCTTGGTAATGCCCAGCAATTCGACTGCGTATTCGCTCATGTCCCTTTCCCTCCCTTTTACATAATCGTGCCCTGGCGCTCGTTTACATGCACCTGTACCTCGGGCATCCGGTCGACCGATTCGCTGACGGTGATCTCGCCCTCAAACAGCTTTTTGACCATCGCGCGGTAGTCCTCGACCGTGAAATCGTCGTTCCACTGGGTGGATTCCTCGGGCAAGGCGACGTAATTGAGCGACATATCCTCGCCCGACGCCAGCCCAAGGCTTTCGATCTTGCCGACGTGTTCGTCCCAGGTACCGTCCATGATGATCGAATCGAGCATCGCGTTGATGGTCGCGGTCAGGCTCTTCATCGCCGACGTGACCGTCATGCCCTCGCCATAGGCGTCGATCACGGGCTTCTGGTCGCTGTCCACGCCGATCAGCTTGCCGCCGACCTTGGCCGCAGCCTCCGCCGCCGAGGTGAAAATGCCGCCGCCGCAGGCGAACACAATCTCGGTGCCGTTGGAGTACCAGGTATCCATCGCCGCCGTGATCTCGGTCGAGCCGTAGAACTGGCCGCCGTAGGCGTATTCCACGTTGACCTCGTCGGCGACGCCCAGCTCATTCGCCGCGTCGTTGATGCCCTGCACATAGCCGTAGCCGAAGCGCATGACCGGCGGGACGGCCTGCCCGCCCAGATAGCCCAGGTTCCGGTAGCCCAGCCGCACCGCTGTGTAGCCCGCCATGTAACCGGGGATCTCTTCCTTATACACCGCGCAGTAGGTGTTGCCGGTGTTGTAGTAGTCCCCCGCGACGTAGGCGTCGGGATCGTCATAGTATTTGCTGCCGACCGCCGCCGCGATGATGTCGCCGTCGGTCATATCCAGCACGATGAATTTCACATCGGGATATTTGAAGGTCGTTTCGACCAGCGTTTCCGCGAAGATGTAGCCCGACATGACGAGCACGTTATACCCTTCGGCGACTGCGAGGTCGACCATCGCGATACGCGCATAGTCGGTGTCGCCGTCCGGCTTCTTGTAGGTAAAATCGATGTCGTTTTTCTGGCAGTACGCCGCGCAGGCTTCATAGGTCGTCTGGTTGAACGACTGGTCGGTGATGTCGCCCGCGTCCGTGATCATAGCGACGCGGTATTCCGAGCTGCCCTTGTTCTCAAACGCGCTCGGCCCGCCGCAGGCCGTGAGCGTGAACGCCAGCGCAAGCGCCAGCA
This sequence comes from uncultured Eubacteriales bacterium, assembly GCA_910586105.1. Classification (GTDB taxonomy): domain Bacteria; phylum Bacillota; class Clostridia; order Oscillospirales; family Butyricicoccaceae; genus QXXE01. Next base: position 11,651 of record CAJUGU010000015.1, read on the forward strand.
GCAGGGCGATCCCTCTTTTTGCCTTTTGCACCTGAGTCCATCTCCTTCTTATTACCGTAGGTTTCATGGTTCAGCCGCCCCCGGTTCAGCCCAGCTGTTCCAGCAGCGAGCTGCCGATGGTGTTTTCCGGCATTGCCACGCCGAAATTGTCGCAGACCGTCGCGCCGATCACCGCAAACGTGTCCTGCTCCGGCAAACGCCCGCTGCCCGTCATGGACGGCGACCACGCAAGGAAGGGTACCTTTTCGCGGGTATGGTCGGTGCCGGTGTAGGTCGGGTCGGTGCCGTGGTCGGCGGTGATGATCAGCAGGTCGTTCCCGCGGAGCGTTTCCAGCAGCACGCCGAGCTTTTCGTCAAACCGCTCCAGCTCCTCTGCATAGCCCTGCGGGTTGCGGCGGTGGCCCCATTTCGCGTCAAAATCGACCAGGTTCACGAAGCACAGCCCACGGAAGTCCGCCTTTGCCGTCTCGATCGTCTGCTCCATGCCATGCACGGAGGATTTCGACTTGTGCGCCTGCGTGATGCCTTCGCCGTCGAAGATATCGCGGATCTTGCCGATCGAGATCACGTCGAGGCCCGCGTCCCGGAGCGCGTCCAACGCCGTCCTGCTGAAGGGCTTGAGCGCATAATCATGCCGGTTGCTGGTGCGCTCGAATTCGCCCTTCTTCTTCCCGACGTAGGGGCGGGCAATCACGCGGCCGACCTTCCATTCGTCCCGCAGGGTCAGCTCGCGCGCGATCTCGCAGCAGCGGTACAGCTCGTCAAGACCGAAAGTCTCCTCGTTGCCGCAGATCTGCAAGACCGAATCGGCGGAGGTGTACACGATCATGTGCCCGGTGGCGATCTCCTCCTCGGCCAGCTCATCCAGAATTTCGGTGCCGCTCGCGCTCTTGTTGCCGATAATCTTGCGCCCGGTGCGCTTTTCCAGCTCGGCGATCAGGTCGGGCGGGAAGCCGGTGTCCGTGAACGTCTGGAACGGGATCGTCGTTTCCAGCCCCATCATTTCCCAGTGGCCGGTCATGGTGTCCTTGGCGTTGCTGCGCTCGCGCAGGATCGCGTGACGGCCTTCCGGCCGGTCGAGCGCGGGCACCTGTTTGAGCGGCGTCAGGTTGGCCAGCCCCAGCTTTTGCAGGTTGGGGATGCGGAATTCCTCCACCGATTCCGAAATATGGCCCAGCGTGTTCACCCCAACGTCGCCGAACCGTTCGGAATCCGGCATCGCGCCGACCCCAAGGGAATCGATCACCACCACAAAAATACGGTCGTACCGGCTCATGCTCTTGCCCCTCCTTTCAGGTTGCCCGGGCCAAAGCCCATGGGCAGTAATTCTTTCAGGCGGAACACCTGGTATTCCTCCGGGCTGACCGCCAAAATGATCTCAAAGGTTTCCGGGTCGCAGAATTCCATCATCACCTGACGGCAGACTCCGCAGGGCGGCGCCAGCTCGGAAAGCTGCCCGTGCATCCCGCCGACCACGCAGATCGCCCGGAAATCGTGTACGCCCTCGCTGACCGCCTTGAAAAACGCCGTCCGTTCGGCGCAGTTGCAGGGGGTATACGCTGCGTTTTCAATATTACATCCTGTATACACCTTGCCGTTTTCCGCCAGCAGCGCCGCCCCCACATGGAAATGCGAATAAGGGACGTAGGCGTAGTCCAGCTGCCGGATCGCGGTCTCGATGAGTTCTTTGATCTGTGTACGTTCCATTTCATAGCCCTCCCGTTTTATTTCGCCTGATCTTCGCGGATCAGGTTGCGGATTGCCTGCACCGCCGTGCGGATCGCCATGTCCGTGTCATGCACGACCGGATTGTCCAGACCGGCGGCCTCGCGCTCCTGGTTCGCCAGCACGAGGAAGCAGGAGCCCATGCGCACCCGCAGGCTCGCCGCGACAATGAACAGCGCCGCCGATTCCATTTCCGACGCGAGACAGCCCAGGCGCTTCCACGCCTCCCACTTGTTCAGCAGCTCATAGCTGACCGGCTTGCTCTCGGGCGAGTGCTGCCCGTAGAAGGAATCCTTGCATTGGACGACGCCGACATGGTAAGTCTTCCCCAGCTCCTTCGCCGCCGCCGTCAGGGCGTTGACGACCTCGATATCGGCGACCGCCGGGAATTCGATCGGCGCATATTCGCGGCTGGTACCTTCCATCCGGATCGCGCCGCTGGCGATCACGATATCGCCGCTCATCACGTCCAGCTGCATCCCGCCGCAGGTGCCGATCCGCACGAAGGTATCCGCCCCCGCCTGCACCAGCTCTTCCATCGCGATCGAAGCCGACGGCCCGCCGATGCCCGTCGAAGTCACGCTTACCTTCACCCCGTCCAGCGTCCCCGTATAGGTGACGTATTCCCGGCTGTCCGCGATCCGCTCCGCGCCGTCAAGGTATCGTGCGATCTTCTCGCACCGCTTGGGGTCGCCTGGAAGGATCACATACCGCCCGATATCGCCCTTCCCAACCTGGATATGGTATTGCTTTCCCGCATTTTCCGAATAATTCATTTGTCATACCCTCCAATCTGAAGCTCTTTCGATGTTCTTATTTTATCAATTTTCCCCGAACGGGAAAAGGACTTCAGTCCCGTTTTTCGATAGGTTGCTCCATTTTGTTAAAAGTATCCATTTTCCGGCAGAATTTTTTATGCATTTCGCCGGGAGCTTTCCCCCCAATCCCCGCTTTCGGTATCGCGCCCGAAGAGCCCCAGCCGCGGCAGCTATCCCAAAAAGGGCAGGTTGTCCCTGTGCTGGGGCAGCTTTTCGCCGCATACATTTGCATGGAGGTGTTGCGTTGTGGACCGTCAAAAAAATGCGCCCGTCCCTCCTTGCGCGGAGGTCGTGGACGCTGCCCCGGCAGGCTTGCCGGAAGGCCGGGAAATGGATATGATGGATATAGAAGAGGGGCAGGCGCCGTCAGCGGCGGAGGGCTTTCCGGTCGGGGATATCCGGGTGCGGGTCCGCTTTCGTCCGGATGGCGGGCCGCTCGAGGATAAGCTGAAAGCCTATTTTTTGAAGCTGAAAACGTGACCGGTTGGTTTTCCGGCGGATGCTTCCCGATCAAGCGCGGTACGCGTTTGGGCGGCAGGGATGTTGCTCGGAAACCGGCTCCGCAAAAAACGGCCGCCTGTATTGCTCAGCGGCCGTTCCTTTTCACGATCTCCTTTTGATCCCGCATCAAAACGCCAGCAAGCCTTTGCCAAGGCGGCGGCGCTCCCGTAAACGGGAACGCCGCCGCGTATCCTTTACTGGTACAGCCCTAACCGGTACTCGCGCACGATGCTGCGCAGATCGCTTTCGGTCAGCCCGAGCTTTCCGTCCCCGGTGCCGGAAAGCACCTTATTGCCATCGATGCCGTCTTTTTCCATCGCGGCTTCCACCGCGGGCTTGCCCCAATCGGGCACATCCGCCAGGGTTTCATAAACTTTCATCTCCGCTTCCTCCTCTTCTCCGTCGATCCATCCCTCGGTATACAGCACGTCGGTATCCACCGCGCCGGAAACGCCGGAAACGCTGCCGCTGTCGGAATCCTGCCAGATATCGAACGGTTTTCCATAGGTCGGGCGCGCCGCCCATTGGGCAAGCCAGACCCCGTCGGCGTCGACGTCGATATAATCCTCCAGCCAGCTTTTTGAGGCGTACACGCCGCATTTCCGGCCGCCCGCGCGGACGGTATCGATGAACGACTGCACGATACCCGAAATATTCGCCTTCGTGAACGAAAAGCCGTGCTTGGCTTTATAGCCGTCGGCGTCCTCCATATCGATCCAGAGCAGAAGGTCGAGCTTCACGCCCTCCACGATCGAAAGCAGGTATTCGGCTTCCGATTTCGCGTCGGCCTCGTTCAAGGCGTAGCTATACAGATACGCGCCGATGGGCAGCCCGGCCTCCGCCGTCCCGCGCAGGTTTTCGGCGAAGCGGTCGTCTTCGTGATGTCCGTATCCGGCGCGGAGCAGCGCAAAGCCGATCTCTCCGGCGGCCTGTTTCCAATCGACTGCGCCTTCAAAATGGCTTACGTCAATGCCATTCATGGGTTGCCTCCTTTTCCTGTAAAGCGCGGCCCTTCCGGACGGCGCCGGCGGGCCGCGGCCGATCTCGTGATATGCCGCGTACAAAACGCAGCGAAAGGGCTCACGGCCTTTCTTCCGGCTCAAAGACGGTGTGCAGCCAGTCCTCGAGCTTCATGGCGGGCAGGCTCAGCAGGCACCATGCGAGCGAGAACCAGACGCAGACCTGCCCCATAAAATTCCCGGGCAGGCCGCTGTAATCCCAAACGTCCAGGCCAAGCCAGACGTTCACGACCAGTCCCGCGGCCAGCTCTATGGCGGTAACGATCCCGGCGGCAAAGACCATGTGGAACGGGAGCGGCAGTTTTTTGCAGGGGCCGACCTCGTTCAGCAGCCCCAGCAGCACGAAGCAGAGCCCGCCGACAAGGAACATGGACGGGTGGGTATACCCCCGCCAAAGGATCTCCACGAGCTGATACAGCAGCCCGCCGATCACGAAAAAGATCCCGTGGATGCGCATTTCAAAATCACCTCCATAGTCCGGCTGCCGCAGGGCAGCCCTACTGCCACAATATGCGCAGGGGGCCGATCGTATGCCCGTCCCGCCGCAAAAAGGACGGGCATGGCGCGCTTTTGCAGCCGGAGCGCAGGCGCGGGCATGGTCCCCCGGAACGGGGCGCATGGTTTGCCGCTCCCAGCGGGAGCCCGGCGCGCCCCGCCTTACAGGCCCCGCCGGTTGCAATTTACATCGCCTCGTGCTATCATGGAGAAAACGGGAGGGCGGCGCACACGGCACCGGCGCAGCCCTCCCGGCGTCAAAGGCCCCGCCGCCGCGGTCCGCGGGGCGCGGACGTTTCAAGGAAAGGGAATGGTAAATCATGGGAATTCAAATTTTGGCGCTCGATCTGGACGGCACCCTGCTGACCGGCCATAATTCCGTATCGCCCGCCTGCCGGGAAGCCGTACAGAAGGCGCGCGCCAAGGGGATCCAGGCTGCGATCTGCACCGGGCGGAACGCGGCGGATTCCATCCTGTTCGGCGAGCAGGCGGGCGGGGTCGATTGGGCGGTCATCGCCAACGGCGCGCAGGTGCGGTCGCTTACGGCTCCGGAAGCGATCCTTACCGATCCGCTCGGCGAGCCGCTATGCCGCGCGTTGCTCGACCTCTGCGCCGCGCACGCAGTCGACCCCTGTTTCTACACGGCGGACGCCGTATATTACGGGCAGGCGTTTGAAGCGTTCCTTGCGGACTGCGCGGCGCGCGGCCTGCCGCTCGATTTTTCCGAACGGGAAAACTACCACCGCGTCCCGGAAGGCGGCTGGCGGGATCTCATCGCAGACCGCCACCCGGAAATCCTGAAAGCGATCCTGCACGCGCCCAACCCGGCGGTCGTCGACCGGATGCACGAGGCGCTTCTGCGGGACGGGCGCTTTGAGACCGCGCCGTCGGAAATGTTCGGCGGCGCGCTGAAAAACCTGGAGGTCAACCGCCGGGGCGTCTCCAAGGGCGGCGCGCTGAAGGCGCTCGCCGAACGGCTCGGCTGCACGCTGGAGAATGTGATGGCGATCGGCGACAGCGACAACGACCTTTCCATGCTGCGGATGGCCGGGCTTGGCGTCGCGATGGGCAATGCGCCCGCGCACGTTCAAGCCGCTGCGGACGCCGTGACCGCCAGCAACGCCGAGGACGGCGTTGCGCGCGCGATCGAAACCTTTCTGTTATACGCACGCTCCGAAACTTTTTCCGATCCCACCGCTTCGTCCCGCCAAAAGGACGGCGGGACGAAGACGCGCGCATAAGCGGCTTTGACCGCACCATCCCGCCCGCAGGCGAAAAAGGGATTCCGAAGGGACGCGTCCCTTCGGCGCCGTCCGCGCAGGACCGGGGTCCGGGGCTCCGCCCCGGCGCCGCCAGCGGGCCTGCCTTCCGGTATCCGCCATTTAAACCTGTTTTTGGGAGGTCTTCCTTTGAAATACCATCCCATTCGTTATTTTTATGAGCATGAATTGCTCAAATCCTGGTTTTATCAAAAAAAATTTCCTTCGTTGGCCTGATTATACAACAGAAGGGCTTTTTTTATCGCGCGTTTTGTGATATATTAAAAAAGCAGGGGATCAAGCCCAATGTCCGGGAGGACGGTTTTGCCGTTTCCGTGGTTCCGGCCTCCGAATCCGCAATGATCGCCGCGCTGCGCCTTCCAGCGCCGCACGAGATCAACGAATGCCTCCGGATGTGTTTCTGCTTCGGCCCCGCGCTCTTTACACGGGAATACTCCCTGCAATGCGACTGCCTTTGCGGCCGGACCGCAAACGATGTCCACAACAACTACGGCGTATGCCACCCGGAGGGGACGTTCGACCGCGTCCGGGCACTTTATACGGAGGGATCGGTTTCATGGGCTTTCTGCCATTCACCAAAGAGGCCGCGCTGGCCTGCGCCCGCGAACGGTTTGGCGCGGAGCCGGAATATCTGTGGGGCTCCGACCCCGATTCGGCAGTGCTCCGCCGCGCGGACAACCGCAAGTGGTTCGCCGCGCTCCTGCGGGTGCAGCGCTCCCGGCTCGGGCTGCCGGGAGAAGGCTCCGTGGACATACTCGACCTGAAATGCGACCCGCTGCTGATCGGCGCGCTGCGCGCCCGCGAAGGCTTCCTCCCCGCCTACCATATGAACAAGGAGCGCTGGATCGCCGTCCTGCTGGACGGGCAGGTCGACGCCGTCGAAGGCGGACAGCTGCTGGAGCTGAGTTATCAGCTGGCAGGCCCGAAGCCGAAGGCGCGCAGGCGCGCCGCGCGGGAGGACTTCTGACAACCAATACAGATCATCATCGAACATCACAGGAACCGGAGGGACGAAACATCATGAAAAGAGTTATCGCGATCGGCGAATTGCTGATCGACTTTGTGCCCGGAGAAAAGGGCTGCGCGCTGCGCGAGGTCACCCACTTTGAACGCGTCGCAGGCGGCGCGCCCGCGAACGTCGTTTCCGCCGTCAGCCGTTTGGGCGGCTCGGGCGTGATGGTGTCGCAGGTCGGCGAGGACGCCTTCGGCGAACACATCATCGACGTGCTGCGCCGCAACGGCGTCGACACCTCCTGGGTCTATAAGACCCGCCGCGCCAACACCGGCCTTGCCTTCGTCTCGCTCGATTCGACCGGCAACCGGGAATTTTCCTTCTTCCGCAACCCCAGCGCCGACCTCTTCCTTTCCCCGGAGCAGATCACGCCCGAGCTGATGGCGGACGGCGCGGCGCTGCATTTCTGCTCGGTCGATCTGGTCGACCACCCCGTCCGGCAGGCCCACCGCCGCGCGATCGAGCTGGCGCGCGAACGCGATATGATCGTCTGCTTCGACCCCAACGTCCGCCTGCCGCTGTGGGATTCCCCGGCGGCATGCCGCGCGGCGATCCGGGAATTCCTGCCGTATGCGGATATCGTGAAGCTGTCCGACGACGAGCTGGAATTCGTCACCGGCTGCCGCACCGAGGAGGAAGCGGCGGCGCAGCTGTTCCAGGGACGCTGCCGGCTGCTGCTGGTCACGCGCGGCCCGGACGGCTCAGCGGCATATACGCCTTCGGCCTCGGCCGCCTGCGCGGCGCTCCCCGTGCAGGTCGTGGACACCACCGGCTGCGGCGATTCGTTCATCGGCTCGTTCCTGTACCAGCTGGTGCGCGATAAAGCAACGCTCGAAACGCTCCCGCAGCTGACGGGAGCCGACCTGGAAAAATACCTGGATTTCTCCGCGCATTACGCCTCCCTCACGGCGGCGAAGAAGGGTGCGGCGATGGCAACGCTCGAAGAGCTGAAAGCGGCGTTCCCCAGCCTTGCGTGCTGAACGTCCGACGATCCTTGATGGTCACGGCAACCGGCCGTCCATACATAAAAAGAAGTGAAGGAGTGTTCGTAACAATGATTCGTTTACAGGGTAAGGGTGTATCGACCGGCGTAGCAGTCGGCCCATTGTACTTCTACCGCCGCGGCGGCGGGGAGGTTGAGCGCCACGAGGTGGCGGACACCGCGGCAGAAAACGCGCGCTTCGAGGCGGCGCGCAAAACGGCGATGGAACAGCTTGGCGCACTGTATGAAAAAGCGTTGGCGGAGGTCGGCGAGGAGAGCGCGCAGCTCTTCGAGGCGCACCAGCTGATGCTGGACGATCTGGATTATATCGAAAGCATCCAGGGCATGATCGAAGGCGGGCTGAACGCCGAAGCCGCCGTTTCGGACACCGCGAACATTTTCGCGGACATGTTCGCCAATATGGACGACGCCTATATGCAGGCGCGCGCCGCCGACGTGCGCGATATCTCCAACCGCGTCATTGGCATCCTGTCCGGGGCGGTCGCAGGCGGCATCGATTCGGACGTGCCGGTCGTTTTGGCGTCGGACGACCTTGCGCCGTCCGAGACCGTGCAGCTCGATAAATCGAAGATCCTTGGCTTTGTCACGCGCGGCGGCTCGGGCAACAGCCACACCGCGATCCTGGCCCGCACGATGGGCATCCCCGCGATCTGCAGCGTCGGCGACGCGCTCGAAGACAGCTTTGAGGGCCGCGGCGTCATGATCGACGGCCAGACCGGCGAGGTCGTGTTTGACGCGGACGCCGCGACCAGCGAACGGCTGCTCAAGAAGCAGGCCAAGGAGCGCGCGCTCAAGGACCTGCTCGAAAAGCTGAAGGGCCAGCCGAATACAACCGTTGACGGCAAGAGCGTGATGGTTTACTGCAACATCGGCTCGCCGGACGACGTCGACGCCGTGCTGACCAACGACGGCGGCGGCATCGGCCTCTTCCGTTCGGAATTCCTGTATCTGCAAAACGACGATTATCCGACCGAGGAACAGCAGTTCCAGGCGTATAAAACGGTCGCCGAACGCATGGGCGGCAAGCGCGTCATTATCCGCACGCTGGATATCGGCGCGGATAAGCAGGCCGATTATTTCAAGCTCGACCACGAGGAGAACCCGGCCATGGGCCTGCGCGCGATCCGGATCTGCCTGACCCGCCCCGAGGTCTTCCACACCCAGCTGCGCGCCCTCTACCGCGCGTCGGCTTACGGCAAGATCGCGATCATGTTCCCCATGATCACCTCGGTCTGGGAGGTGCAGGAGATCAAGCGCATTTGCGCGAACGTCCGCGAGGAGCTTCAAAAGGAAGGCGTCCCGATGGCCGATTACGTCGAACTGGGCATCATGATCGAGACCCCCGCGTCGGTCATGCTGAGCGACCGTCTCGCGCGGGAGGTCGACTTCTTCTCGGTCGGCACCAACGACCTGACCCAGTACACCCTTGCGGTCGACCGTCAGGGCCAGAATCTGGACCGGTTCTTTGACGCGCACCACCCGGCGGTGCTCCGGATGCTCAAGATGGCGGCGGATAACGCGCATGCAGCCGGTATCTGGATCGGTATCTGCGGCGAGCTCGGCGCGGATGTCGAGCTGACCGAGACCTTCCTTGCGATCGGGATCGACGAGCTTTCGGTTTCCCCGTCGGCCGTCCTGCCGCTGCGCAGCACGATCCGTTCGATCGACAGCACGGTAAAACGCGACGAGATCCTCGCGGAGCTTGCAAAATAAACCCAAAGCCCGGCCCACGCCGGGCTTTTTGTAAAAGGCCCGTTCGGAAGCCTTCCAAGCAGGCCGAAAGAAGGGAGGGAAGGAAAATGCCGCTGCCGAACGATCCATTCATGCTGCTGAGCGTCGTCAATATGCGGCTGCGCGATAGCTTTGACAGCCTTGACGCGCTGTGCGACGACCTCGGCATCCCCTGCGGCGAGCTGTGCGGACGGCTCGCGCAGGCGGGGTTCGCCTATGACGCAAATTGCAACCAGTTCCGCTGAATCCGCCGCCGGGCCGGTAAATCGGGACGCGTGAAACGCGCAAGACCGGAAAACGCGCTGCGCGAACGCCGACCCTTCCCGGTCGGCTTCCCCCGCAAAAAAAAACAGCCGTTCGCGGCTGTTTTTTCATGCCTATGCCGCAGCGGCGAAAAGCGACGGAAAAACTTTCATTTTCCCCGCCGCTGTGCTATAATGAAAACGGACAGGAACCGGCGGGATCCGACACCCTGCCGTTCCGATACTTTGACAGCGAGGTAAGGCTTATGCGCAAATCCCTGCAAAAACGGCTATTTCCGTTGCTTTTCATGTTCACGATCCTGTTTGGCGGTTTTGGCGGGACGGCGGCGCTGCGCATTCCGGAAGCAACCGGCCCGGGGCAGCAAAAAGCCGCGCGGGATATCGAGCGGACGGCGGAAGGCCCATCCGATACGGCGCCTGCCGAAGCGTCCGGCCCATCGGTGCCCGCCGCCGGGATATCCCTGCTCACCGAACCGCATATCGCCTATCTGACCGGCGAAAACGAAGACGGCCTGCCGTCCCTCCGCGCGACGGACGCGCTGACCCGCCGGGAAGCCTCGCGGATGTTTTACACGCTGCTGGACGGGACGCCGCCGGCAGCGGCCCGATACGTCGATATCGCCTCGACCGACCCGGACCGCGACGCGATGCTTGCCCTGGGCGCGCTCGGCGTGATGCAAACCGGCTCCCGGACGTTCTCCCCGGAGGATCCGATGACGCGCGCCGGATTCACCGACGCGCTCGCGTGTTTCTTCCCGCTGCGGACGGACGGCGCGCTGTTCCCGGACGTTCCGGAGGATCACCCGCAGGCGGCGGCGATCCGTTCGGCGCGGGCTTACGGCTGGATCACGGGCAATGACGAAGGCTGCTTCCGCCCGGACGAGCCGATCGCCTGCGTGGAAGCGGTCGTCATGCTCAATCGCGCGTTAGGGCGCGTGCCCGACCGGGCCTACATCGACCGGCAAAAACCTGCGTTCTATCTGGGGGTCGACCCTGCCGCATGGTATTATTACGAGATCGTAGAAGCCACGACCGCCCATCGATCTACCGTTTCCGACGGTACGGAGCATTGGAGCTCGCACGTCCGCGCGGAGCCGGAGCCCGAAACTGGCCTGATCGTTGGGGGCGGCGCGTATCACGCCGTTTACTATTACGACCGCGGCATCGGGGATGTCCTGCGCAGCGTGGAATTGGGATCGTTCGGGATCGACCCGCAGGGGCGGTTTACGACCGGCAGCGCGCGCCTTGACCGCAAAGCGGCCGAGCTTGCGTCGGCTCCGGAAAACAAAGGGCTCGATCCCGCCGGGCTGGCGGCGCTGCTCGCCGGATCGGAATGGGACCTGATCCTGATCAACCGGGACAACCCTTTGCCGGACGGCTTCACCATACCGGAATTTACCGAGCTGGAAAGCGGCTACCGCATTGACAGCCGGGTCGCGCCCGCGCTCGAGCGGTTCCTTGCGGCGGCGCGGGAAGCGGGCTATCGGCCGCTGGTATGTTCGGCCTACCGCTCGTGGGACAAGCAGTCCGAGCTGTTCGAGCGGCGGGTGCGATCGTACGCCAGATCCGGACGCAGCCGGGCGGCGGCAGAGGAGGCGGCGGCGTTCTGGGTCGCGCGTCCCGGCACGAGCGAACACCAGGCGGGGCTTGCGGTGGATATCATCGACAGCGCCTATCAGGTGCTCAACCGTTCGCAGGAGGACCGCCCGGTGCAGAAATGGCTCATGGAGCACTGCGCGGAATACGGCTTCATCCTGCGGTATCCGACCGACAAGAGCGGCCTGACCGGGGTCGGCTATGAGCCGTGGCATTACCGCTACGTCGGCGAGGAAGCGGCGCAGGAAATCATGGCGCGCGGCATTTGCCTTGAGGAATACCTCAGCGACGGCTGACGCAGCGCGCGGGCCGGATCTATATCCGTGAATATGGAAATTACCGTTTGTCTCGCCTGCGCGGCGGGCGGCCCCTGCGCGGGGCGGCGCCAGAGGGACTTGTCCCTCTGGACTCCCTTCCTCCGCCGCGGCGGGGACGGGCGCGCGGGTAACGGTTTACTGGTACTGCCCGCCCCGCCAGAACGGCGGCGGGGCGGGTGGGTATTTGCGGCGATATTTTTTCAGATCGCGCATACGAAATAAGGCTCCGGCTTGGGCGTTTGCCCGGGCCGGAGCTTTTTTGCGCCGTTTCGCAGTCCATATTGCAGTCCGTATTAAAGAAAAGGCAGGCGCCCGCGCCGCGTGCGCCTGCCTGACGGAAACCCTTCAGCCGTCCGCCTGCCCTGTGACTTCGGTCAAGGTCAGCTGCAGTGGATATTCGTTTGTCCCGCCTTCCAAATCGGTGGCTTCCAGCCGGAAAAAAAAGCCGTTCGGAAGCGCGGCAAGGTCTGCGTCCCGGAATACGTCGCCGGATACTTTGCCGAGCGCCCCCGGAAGGCCGATCGTCCCGCCCGTCAGATCTTCCACGCGGTTGGAAAGCAGCGTCTGTTCCCCGTCCACGGTGTCGATATAAAAGGTTGCGGAAAAAGCCGTGATGTTCTGGAACGCCTCCGGTTTTGCCTCCAGCTCCCCGCCGTAAAAAGTTTCTTCCGCACCGTTTAAAACGATCACGCCATTCGAGACGGACAGCATTTCATTTTCGCCGCTGAACGAATACACGGTCAGCGGTCCCTCCGCCTTCTTTTGTCCACAGCCGGAAAGCAAGCCGGAGCAAACCATGGCAAGGAGCAGCGCCGCAAGCATTTTCTTCATCCTGGATACCTCCATCCTTTTCTGGGCCCGGCCTTAAAGCCGGATCTTTCCCGCGAACACCCTCCGCCGGAGGAGGAAATAAGCCGCCAGCACGGCGGCGCCGGTCAGCACCCACGTAATGGGATAAATATCCATCAGCGTTTCAAAGGTGGGGACGCGCGGAAACACGGTATAGATCCACCAGATCCGCACCACGCAGGTTCCGAAGATCGTGATCAGCGCAGGCGTCATGGAATAGCCGATGCCGCGCAGCGCAGCGCCGCCGATCTCGTAAGTGGCGCAGATGAAGTTCAGCGTCAGGATGTGCAGCATCCGGATCCGGGCGAATCCGGCGACCGCCGGGTCGGGCGTGAACACCGATGCAAAGAACCCCCTGCCAAGCACGAAGGTCAAGCTCAGCGCCGCCGTGGCCAGCATCCCTACGCTCAGGCAAAGCCAGAAAATGCGCTTGCAGCGGTCGAACTGCTTCGCGCCGTAGTTCTGGCTGGTGAACGTGACCGCGGCCTGATTGAACGCCGCGATGATAAAATAAGTAAAGTATTCGTAGTTCAGCGCCACGGCGGAGCCCGCCACCGCATCCGCGCCGAGCCCGTTCAGCGCCGTTTGTATAAAAACGTTCGCGACCGAAAAAACGGTGCCCTGTATCCCGGCGGGGACGCCGATCTGCAAAATACGCGCCAGCTCCGGCGACGAGACCCTCAGCTCGCGCAGCGACAGCCGGAGCGGCCCTTCCTCATGGGCGAGGAAATACCACACCATGCAGGCGCTGACGACGTTCGAGATCACGGTCGCGATCGCGACGCCTGCCGCGCCCAGATGGAACACGGTCACAAGGAACAGATTCAGCACGGCGTTGATAATCCCGGACAGCACCAGGCAGTAGAGCGGGCGTCTGGTATCGCCCGTGCTGCGCAGGATGGCCGCGCCAAAGTTGTACACCATGATAAAAGGCATGCCGAGGAAGTAGATCTTCAGATAGGCGACCGCATACGCAAGCACCTCCGAAGGGGTGTCCATCCACAGCAGCATGGGACGGGCGACCAGCTGCCCGGCCGCGAGCAGCACAAGGCCGCTTGCGATGGCGGCGACCATTGAGGTGTGGACGGCGGCTTTGATCCGTTCCTGATGCTCCTGCCCGATGTAATTGGCGATCGCCACGTTCGCGCCGACCGACACGCCGACGAACAGGTTGATCAGCAGGTTGATAACCGGACCGTTGCAGCCAACGGCGGCTTGTTCCAAACTGCTTGCGAACTGCCCGACGACGGCAACGTCGACCGCGTTGAACAGCTGTTGCAGGATGCTGCTGGCCGCCAGCGGCAGGGCGAAAAGCAGCAGCTTGGGCAGCAGGTCGCCGTGCAGCATATCCATGCCGGACGGCTTTTCCGATACGCGCAAAATGTTCCCCCCTTGCGGACCCATCCCTTTTTACGGGGACGCGCCGGGCCCTGAAATATCTGACAAAACAGTACCTATTATAGCGCGCGGCCTGAAAATACCGCCGCAGATGCCCGCCCGCCCCGCCGCCGTTCCGGCGGGGCGGGCAGTACCAGTAAACCGTTATCCGCGCACCCCTCCCCGCCGCAGCGGAGAAAGGGAGTCCAGAGGGGCGAGTCCCTCTGGCGCCGCCCCGCGCAGGGGCCGCCCGCCGCGCAGGCGAGACAAACGGGAGTTGCCCATGTTCGCAAGTATATCATAGCACGCGGCGCGGCGGCTGTCAATCGTTGCCGCAGCAGTTTCCGCGCGGGGATGGCAAAAGCCCGGCCGGAAAGCCGGGCGGATCCATTTTAACGCGGGGCAAGTCCCAGGAACAGCAGGTCGAGCAGCCGTTCAAGGGCGGCGTGCCGCGCTTCGTGCTCGGCCAGATGCAGGAACGGCGGATTCGGCAGCGTGGTAATGATCGAAGCGATCGGGCCGATATCAAGCTCCGCTGCGATCTCCCCGCGTTCCGACGCGGCGCGGAGGATCCGTTCCATATCGGCGGAAACGGTCTCCATGTACCGCTTGCACAGCCGGTGGACGATCATGGTCACGGCGCGGTCGCCGACCAGATTCAGGAAATGGGGGCCGAAGGAACCCATTACGCTGCCGATATATTCCCAATAGTCGCCGAGCGCTTCGCGGAGCGGCCGGTCGGGCGAAAGCATCCGACTGGCGTCCTGAAAGATCTGCTCCACTACGAAATCCCCGGCGGCGCTCAGCAGCTTGATCTTTGACGGGAAATATTCGTACACAGTGGATTTGCCGATCCCGGTGCGGCGCGCGATCCCTTCCATCGTCGTGCGGTCATAGCCGCTGGTACAAAATTCGGCGATAGCCGCCTGTAGGATCTCCTCCCGGCGGCGGGCGCGCAGTTCGGTCCCCATCCGGGTACCCCTCCTCTCGTTTCACCGGCTTGCCGCCGGGCCTGCTATGTCCCGCCCGGAAAAGGGCGGCTTCCAGAAACTTTCTTTGCGGGATGCAAAGCATCCCGCAAAGAAAGGGTTAACCCTTTCTGCTTCCGGTTGGGTTCCGTCAGTACGGCGGTTTGTTCCCAGCCGGGGCGGAGGATCCGCCGTCCGGTTGGGAACCTGCGTCGATTGGCGCGGGGATGTCCCCGCGCCAATCGCTCCCGTCCGTGCCACAAGGTTTCCCCCTCCCGCCGCACGCTTGCGTTCATTTGTGCGGAACAAACCCCATACAGCGACGCGCCAGCCCGTTGACGGCCCATATACGCGGCGGGTTTCCCCGCATCATTCCACGCCGGCGGGCAACGGTTCCGGCTCCTGCGCGTTTGCGTCCGCGCCGCGGCGCAGTACCCTGGCCGCAAGGCTGTCGATCAGTGAATAATACACCGGGGTGAACAACAGGGTCACAATTGTGGAAACGATCATACCGGTGATCATAACAGTCGCCATCGGGGCCATCATCTCACTGCCCTCGCCCATGCCGAACTGCATCGGCAGCAGGCCAAGGATCGTGGTCAGCGTCGTCATCAGGACGGGCCGCACGCGGCGCGGGCAGGCGTTCAAGATCGCATCGTTTTTGGGTTCCCCGCGACGGCGGCGGATCTTGATATAATCGATCAGTACGATCGACGAATTGACGACCGTGCCCGCCAGCATGATCACGCCGATCAGGGCGACGATCGAAATGGCCTGCCCGGTCAGCGGAAGCCCGAACAACGAACCCAGCAGGCCGATCGGCAGGATCATCATGATAATGACCGGCATGATGAAGGATTCAAACTGGCTCGCCAGCACAAAGTACACCAGCCCCAGGGCGACGATCAGCGCAAATCCGAGGTCGCCGAACGATTCGGCCATCGATTCCATTTCGCCGCCGGTCTCAAGCTCGACGCCCTCCGGCAGCGGATAGTTGGCGAGGATCTCTTCGACGGCGTAATAGATCCCGGTCGTATTGCCCGACCGGCTGCCGCCGGTGATGGTCACGGTACGGCTCTGGTTCAGGCGGTTGATGGTCTGCGGCGCAAGCGCGATCTTCACGTCGGCGACCAGCGAAAGCGGCACCGAGCCGCCCGCGGCGGTCGAGATCGGGATCGTCCGCAGCGCGTCCACGCTGTCCCCCGTCCGGCTGTCGCCGGAGACCGACACCGTGATCTCCTCGCCGTTCATGCGCAGCTGGGTCGCAGTCGCGCCCGAAAGCTGCTGGCGCACCGCGGCGCCAATGGTCGCGGCGTTCAGCCCGAAGCGCGAAGCGTTCGCGCGGTTGATCGTGATATCGACCTCGGGCACCTGCTCGCTCGCCGAGGATTTGACATCCACCGCGTCCGGCAGCGCCGAGATCAGGCGCACGAGGTCGTCGGTGGTATCGTTGAGCAGGTCGTAGTCGTCGCCCGAAAGCGTGATGCTGATCGCGTCGCCGGTCATCGACGACATATCCATCGTGCCGCCGTCCGAAACCGTGATCTCCGCGCCCGCGATATCGGCTACGGCTTCGCGCAGCTCCGCGCCGATCTCCATCGCCGACCGGTCGCGTTCGTCCAGCGATTTGAGGTTGATGACGAAGGAGCTGGAACTGCTGGACGCCATATAGGCGGTGACCTCAGCTTCCGGTACCTGCTCCATGGCGATGTCCAGAATGCGGTCGGAAATCGCGGCGCATTCCTCCAGCTCCGCGCCGATCGGCATACTTACGGAAACCTGCACCATGCCCTGATCCACGGAGGGCATCAGCTCGAAATCGCACAGCGCGATCGTGCCGATGAACACCACGACCAGCCCGAAGCTGGTCAGCACGGCGATCCAGCGGCGGCGGACGAAGAAGCCGAGCACCTTCCGGTAGCCGCCCATCACGCGGTTCGCGCCCGCGACAAGCCGGGACGGCTTCGGCTCCTTCTTTTTCTTGAGCTTGCGCTGGTCGTTGCGGTCGAGCAGCATATAGCACAGCAGCGGCACCAGCGTCAGCGCGATCGCAAGGGAGGAAAGCAGCAGCGCGGCAATCGTGACGCAAAAATCCTTGAACAGCATCCCGACCAGCCCGCCGGTCAGGCCGAGCGGCAGGAACACCGCGACCGTCGTCAGCGTGGAAGCCGAGATGGAAAGCGCGACTTCGCCGGTGCCGAATACGCAGGCTTCATAGCGGCTGCGGCCGTCGGCGCGGTAGGAATAGATGTTTTCCAGCACGACGATGGAGTTGTCGACAATCATGCCGACGCCCATCGTGATCCCGCCCAGGCTCATCATATTGAGGGTCAGCCCGCCCGCGCGCATGATCAGGAACACCGAAACGATGCACATGGGCATCGCGACCGAAATGACGGCCGTCGAGCCCCAGCTGCGCAGGAACACCAGCAGCACGAGCGCCGCGAGGATCACGCCCAGCACAATGTTGTTCAGCGCCTGATTGACCGAAAGGTTGATGTAATCCGACTGATCCATCAGGATGCCCCATTCCAGCCCGGGGTTTTCCGCGGCCAGCAGCTCCATCTGCCGCAGCACGCGCTGCGCGACCTGTACGGTGTTGACGCCCGACTGCTTGTTGACCGCGAGCATGACGCCGACGTCGCCGTTCATCTTGGCGATGTTCTCCTGCTCCTGCGGCTCCATATACACGTCCGCGATCTCGGACAGGCGCACCGAGCCTCCGGTCGGCAGCGGGATCAGCGCCGCCGCGATATCCTCGACCGAGGAATACGCGCCGTCGGTGCGGACCGAAAGCGTCTGGCTGCCGTTATGCACCGTGCCGCTGGCAAGGGTCATATTTTCCGCGCCCAGGATCTGCGCGACGTAGCTGACGGTGATGCGATAGCCCGCAAGGCGGTCGGCATAGGTCTTGACCGAGACCTGGTTTTCATAGCCGCCGTACACGTTGACCGACGCCACGCCGCTGATCCGCTCGAACGCGGGCGAAATTTTATCCTCGGCGATCGATTGCAGCTCGGCAAGGTCGGTACCGCGCAGGCCGATCTGCACGACTGGCATCATGTCCATATCGATCGCCATCACGATCGGGGCGGAGGCGTCCTCGGGCAGGTAGGCCTTGATGCGGTCGATCCGGTCGCGCAGGTCGACCATGGCCTCGCTCATGTCAGTGCCGTCGGCGAAGGTGACGCTCACCTGCGAAACGCCTTCGGAGGAATACGACGAGATCTCATCCATGCCGGAGACCGAGGCGCACGCCTGCTCGATGGTGCGGGTGACCATGCTTTCGACCTCCTGCGGGCCCGCGCCCGGGTAGCTGGTGGAGACCATCGCGACCGGCAGTTCAATATCCGGCGTCAGCGCCAGCGGCAGCGAGCCGAACCCGGCAATGCCGAAAACGGCGATCATGATACAGGCAAGCATGGTGGTGACGCGGTGCTTGATGCAGAAGGAAACCAGCTGTTTCATCGGTCAGCCCTCCGCAACGACGCGCACCGGCGCGCCGTCCGTCAGATAGCTTTGCCCCTTGACGACAAGGGTCTCGCCGCCGGACAGCCCGGAGGTGATCTCGGTCGTCGCCGTGCCGGTCAGCCCGGTGGAGACGGCCACGCGGGAAACGCTTTCCCGGTCGTCGCTCAGGATGTAGACGTACTGCTCGCCGCCGTCGGTCAGGATGGCCTCGGTGGGGACGTTCACCACGTCCTCGCGCCGGTCGGTATAAAAGGTCACGTCGGCGAACGAGCCGATCGGGTAATCGAGTTCGTCCGGGGTATACAGCTTGACTTCATACAGGGCGGTCTGCGGGTTGGCGGCGATATCCATGGACGCGATCATCGCCGTATAAGGCTCCGGGGAGATCAGGGGCACGGTCACGCTGGCGGTATCGCCGACATGCAGCAAGCCGTACAGGCTTTCGCTGACCGAGACCGAAATGCGGGTGCGCGCGTCCTCGGCGATCATCATCGCCGCCGAACCGCCGCCGAAACCGCCGTTCACGACGCTGACCGCCGTCACCAGCCCGGAGCAGGGCGCCGTGACCTTGCCGTTTCTGGCCTGCGCGCCCATCGAGGACATGGAGGACTGGATCTGCGCCAGCGAGCTTTTCTGGCTGGCCTGCGCCTGCGCAAGCCCGTTTTGCGCTTGCTCGACGCCATAGGTCGCCTGCGCCACGGCGTCCTGCGCGCTGTCCAGCTCGAGCTGGCTGGCCGCGCCGATCAGGAACAGCTGCTGGGTGTTGTACAGGTTGGTTTCCGCGTTTTCCAGCGCGAGCTGAGCGTTCTCGATCGCAATCTCGGCGTTTTTGATCGCCTGATCGGTCATTTCCTGCGTTGCGGCGTAGCTGGAAGACAATGCGCCGTAGCCTGCGGTCACGGTCGAGGTGTCGATCGTGAACAGGAGCTGGCCTTCGGTGACCAGGTCGCCGACCTCGACCTCAAGGCCGCTGACCGTGCCCTGCGCGAGCGGCACGACGGCGACGCTCTTGTCGGCGACGACCTGGCCGGAAAGGGTGTTCTCGGTCGCCATTGAGCCGCGCCCTACGGCGACGACCTCCACGGCGGAGCCGATTGGCGCGGCAGAAGCCGTCGTCTCATCCTCCGCAGCGGCGTCCGTCCCGCCGCCGCAGGCCGCGAGGGAAAGCAGCAGCGCGCTGGCAAGAAAAGGGGAAAGGAGCTTTTTTTTCATCGGTTATGTACCTCCGGGGCTGAAACATTATACAAAAAGCGCTGGCAGAAGCGCGCGGCTGCGCGGGAAACCGGAACGATCGGGCTTCCCGTCCGCAGAGGCGCGCGGGTAGGCGGGAACGCGCCCGCTGCGGGAGCGGGAAAGCGCCGCGTCCCGGCGGGCGCGGGCCGTTTGCGGTCAATTCGAGGAAACGATGCCGCGTTTCGCCCACGCATACTTCATATACGCGGTATAAAGGTTGTTCTGCGCGGTCACGACCGCGTTTTCTGCGGTTTGCAGCGTCGCTTTGGCCGCGTCGTAGACGTTCTGCGAGATCTGGCCGTTGGCGAATTTGGTCGCCTGCACCTCGAATTCCTTCTGCGCAAGCGCATAATCGCTCTGCGCCGCTGAAAGCAGCTGCTGTTTGTCCGTGACCGCGCGGCAGAGCTTTTGGAAATTCTGGCTGACGGTGTTCACCGTGCTTTGATACCGCAGCTCGGCCGCCTTTTCGGCGTATTCGCTGTCCTGATCCTCGGCGTCCTCGCGCGCGTCGTCGGCGTCGCGGACCTCCTTGCTCTCGCTGAGGACGGTCTTCACGTCGTTCGTGTAATTGACCGCGGCGAGCTGATTGGCCGTCACCGCAGGCAGCGCCGCGAGGGAAAAACGGTCGTTCGCTTCGCGCCCAAGCAGCAGGTTGAGGTCGCCCTTGGTGTTCTCGATGTTCATGACCAGCGTCGAAATGCCGCTTTCCAGCTGCGCCAGCCCGTTCCGGGTCTCCTGGAGCTGCACGGCCGAGATCTGCCCCAGCTCATACCGCTTTTCCATCTCGGCGACGGTGACGCTCAGCGTTGTGCGCTGGCGGACCAGGTCGTCGTAGCTGTGTTCCAGGGATTTGATCGCAAGGAAGGTCGATTCGGCGGCGAACGCCAGCTGATCCTTGGTATCCGCCAGCGTCTGCTCGAGGCTTTCAAGCTGGTCGTCGTAGTTATCCTCGATCGAGCCGATCTGCGACCGCAGGGTCTCCGCCTGCGCGCTGAGCAGCATGATGTTGGATTGCAGCAGCCCCTTGATCACGGCGTTGCCGGGGTCGGAATCGGGCAGCGCCGCCGACGTTTCCCGCATCTGCGCAATGCTGGTGGTCAAGCCCTGATAGCTCGCGCGCAGCGCGCTGACCATCTCTTCCGGGTCCTGGTCCTCCATCGCCTTAATCGTCTGTTCCAGCGCCCGGATCTGAAGGTTGCTGTTGCGCACCGCCTTTTCCACGTCGCCGATGGCAATGAGCTTGCCGCTCGACAACCCGGCGGTGTTCAGGCTGTGGCTTACGGGCGCGGAATATCCCCCTTCCGGGTAGCCCGGTATGGGTTCGTTCGGGCCGAACATCGGCGTGCCGGACGTATAATAGCCCACCGCGCCGTAGACAGCTCCCGCAGCGGCGGGCTCGGGCGCTGCGGAAGCCTCCGGCGCGCCTGCATCCTCTGCCGCTGCCGCCGGTACGGTCAGCAGGCAGGCAAGCGTTATGGCAGGGATGAATCTTTTCATAAGTGGTATCCTCGCTTTCTGTGCTGTGGGCAAAGCCCTGTGGACGATAGCCGACCGACCGGTCGGTCGGTCTCGCGCATTCATTATAAATCCCCAGCGCCTGCCAGTCAATCCTTTTTCCGCCGTCGATTTTCCGTTTTAAAAAAATATTTACATTTCTGCTCCGCAGGACGTCCTGCGCAGGCTCACGGCTTCCAAAAGATGGAATGCAGCGCTCTTTTATTTTGACACACATCTAAATGATAGCGCTTCCGCCCGGGATTGTCAAGCTGTTTTTTGGAAAAACGGCGTTTTTCCGGAGCGCGCTGTCGGCGGCGCGTTTGGAACGGCTATATTATATAACGTATAATATTATATGTCAAGCAGTTTTCACCCCCCGCGGTTGACGAAAGCCCGTCCGGGTGATATACTGGGAAGGATTTTTCAGATCCCGGAAATTGGAAAGGAGGGGTCGCGGTGCAATTCGCGATCTTTGATATGGACGGTACGCTGGTCGATTCCATGCCCGCATGGAACACGCTTGGCGCAGATTTTTTGCGGGAACAGGGCATCACGCCGCCCGAAGACCTGCACGAGCAGACCGCGCGGCTGACCATGCTGGAATGCGGGGAATTTGCACGGAAACTGGGGGTGTCCGGCACGGCCGAGGAGATCGCGCAGGCGCTGACCGCAAAAATGGAACGCCAGTACCGCGAAACGATCCCGGCGCGGGAAGGCGTGCAGGCGTATCTGGCGCGCTGCCAGGGGGCCGGGGTGCGGATGTGCGTTGCGACCGCGACCGACCGCACGCTTGCCGAGCAATGCCTTGCGCGCCTCGGGCTGTTGGAATATTTCGCGTTCGTGGTAAGCTGCGAGGACATCGGGAAAACGAAAACCTCGCCGGAGATCTACCAGATCGCTGCCGGACGCCTTGGCGCACAGCCCGGGCAGACGGTCGTATTCGAGGACGTGCTTTATCCGGCGCAAACCGCGAAACGGGCGGGTTTCCGAGTCGTCGGGGTTTATGACCCGGCTTCCGGCGAGGCGAACGCACAGGCGCTGCGGGCGCACTGCGAACGTTTCGTAGAAGATTGGCGCGATCAGCCGCCGCTCCCCTGAGCGGCGGACACGTTCCGGAACCAAACGGAGATCCGTTGCTGCGATCGCATTGCCCGGGATGCTGCGGCACGGATATGGCGGCGGGGGATAGGCGTCCTGAGATTTTCCGCGCCGCAGGCAGAACCTTTGCTTGCGTTTCGCGGCGGTACGTGTTACGATAAGGGTAGACCAACCGCAAAGGAGTTAAACCAATGAAGCGAGTTTTTGCACTGCTGTGTGCATTATTTTGTATCGTCCAGCTTTCCGGGTGCGAGCAGGTCGCCGACCTGCTGAAGCCCGACCTGGCCAACCCGCTGCCAGAGCAGTCCACGGAGGAGGAGCCCGAAGAGCCCGCAGAACCGGAAGGTTCAAAGGCGGTGACGCTGGTCTTTGCGCATGCGATCGACGAAGGGCGCGCCGCATTGTTGGAAGCCGCGCAGCAGATCGCGGATGCGGAAGGGTACACCCTGTCGACCGTCGAAACGCTGGGGCGGCAAGACCTGCAAAGCCGGTTCGTGGAGCTGGCGCGCGACGCCGGGGAACAGGTCATCCTGATCGAGCTGATCAGCGCGGAGGAAGGGCTTGAGATCGCAAGAGCGGCAGGCGATATGGCGGTCGTATTTTTGGACGTGCAGCCGAGCAGCCATTCGGCGCTGGGAAAGCGCGCGATCTACGTCGGCAATCCGGAAGGCGGCGGGGAATCGTATCTGCGTTTGACCGGCCGGACGGCGATGCGCGCAGCGCATAATCTGGTCATGGAGGAAGCCGCGGATAAGGACACCGAATTGAAGCTGTCCGGGAATAAGATCACGGTACCGGCGGACGGCGTGCTCCCGGTTTAACAGGCTGGTATCCCCATGCGGCGGCCCGCTCCGCCGCAAGCCCCCAAGCCAATGCCGCCGCTGGCCGCGCGATCCGGTCGGGAAGCTCTGCCAGGCCGTCGATGCGCATACGGTTCGGCGCCGTCGTTTTTCCGCGAAAACGCAGGATCGTTGTCCAGCGAGTACGATTTATCGTACACCTGTTTTGTTAAAATGAAACTACGACAAAACAAAGGAGGCGACGGCATGAAACAACAACAAGACCGTACCGGGGAAGGCGTGCCTTTTGAACGCATCCGGCGGATCACCGGTTATCTGGTCGGTTCGCTCGACCGTTGGAGCAACGCCAAACGCGCGGAAGAACGCGACCGCGTCAAGCATTCGGTCAAATAGCAACGCAACCTTTCATCCGCATCCAGCCGAAACCGGCGCGGAAGGGCAGTCGAACGCCCTTCCGCGCCGGTTTTCGGTTTGGACGCCTCCGGCTGACGGCGCCCCCCTCCCCGGAGACGCTCCCCGATCCGTGGGCGCGCCCGCCGTCTGATCCGGCGGCGCTTCAGTTCAACGTAAATAAAACGTCAAGACCGGGAACCCTCCGGCGTGCTGAAACGAATGCATCAAAACGGAAAAGGAGGCTTTCCCACCATGGGCGCTTACACGATCGAGACCCATGCATTGGTGTAAATGCTACGGGGAACAAAAAAGCGTCCATGCGCTTGACCTGCAACATCCGGCCGGGACGCATTTACGGACTGCTCGGGCGCAATGAGGCCGCTCAGACCACGGCCATGCGGATGCTGCTTGGCCTTTCGCAACCCACATCTGCGCCACGGGTGATAAGCCGATGGTCGCGCTTCTTTCTCTCCCCCTCGGCGCAGTAGCGGATGCGGTTCTCCAACCGCTGGCATTGATGCCGGTACTGTTCCCGTTTGATAACGGCCTCGTTGCGTTCTTTTTGCAGTTCTTCTTGTGATTTTTTTATTGTGCGGACCGCCTTAATTTTAAATTTCAGAAAAAAATGACCGCCTTACCCACAGGAGTAAAACGGTCAAAGGGGACAATGTTCAGTTCCCCGCAGGGGCGGGGATCGCCGCGAAGCGGCGCAAGGAGCGGCAGCCCCTTGTACGGAGCGTAGCGACGCCCACCGGACCGGCAATCACCGCACCCGGAACGGCTTTTTTACCGCTGAATCCGCCTGTACGTTCACTGACTGCATTGAGAAACCCCATTCGGCATTTGGGACGCATATCCATAATAAAACTCTCCTGTCATGATAGATATCTTCCCGCAAGTTCTTGATAAAAGCCCCTGTTTCTTCAAGGACAGATGATATCTGCAATCGTGCGAGCGTTCAGAAATATTGTGGCAGCCTCTCTTTCCGTTCCGGAACTACATACAGCCCTGGCCAGTCCTGCCCTTTTTTCAAAATTTTCCTCAAGCCGCCTTGTTGAAGCCGGTTTCAGCGAAGATGTCGAAGGCGGGGGAGTCAGGTGTCTTTATGGTTGTGACGGCGCCGATGTAGTTGTTGGAAAATATCACCGTCATCGCATACTGAACCCCATTGCTGTCGGAGCCGGAGAGTACCACGTTGTCGGTGTCGGGGAGAAATGCATTATTCTTTTTCACCTGGCAGGGGCCCGTGTACAAAGAGACCGGCTCGCCGAACTCGCTCACAATGAAGGGCAACTCTCCGCCCTCCTCCGCCGGGGCGGCGGTCCAGAAGACCTGACCATCGGCGAGATAGAAGTCGGAAATGAAGCGTCCCCACTCGCCCTCGAATACACCGCAGTAGGGCACGAAGGGGGCTAGGGCCGGGGCGGGATCCTCCAGCTGCTGGGAGAGCGGGTTACTGTTCGCCAGGGCGGAGGCAGAGGGGGCGGCCACATCAGGCCCGCCGGTGTAGATGTTCTTCACCAGCTCGTACTGCTCCGAGAAGTCCCCAAAGACCACGTTCCGCGGGCTTCCGTCCAGACAGAGGGCGAAAGGGGAGAGGAAGACGTAGGCCTCGCCGTCCTTGGCGGGCACAGCATACCCAAAGCCCGCCTCGTACAAAACGCCAATCTGGGGCTTGTCGCGGGTAATCTGACGGCCCCGGAAATAGCAGTTGATGACCTTGGAGTCGGCTTCCATGTTGGCTCTCAGGATGTAATCCTGCTGGTCCTTGCTGATGGAGTCCCAGAGACCGGGGTTGTTTCTGAATTCGGTCATGTCGTAGGTTTTGCCGCCCTTTTTATGGGATTCGTAGAAGAAGTCGCCGTAGTGATAATCCTCGGCATCACTCACGCCATCGGGTCCCCAACTGGTGTCGTAATAGCCGCCCTGGCCGGAGAGGATGGTGTAGACCGTTTCGGTGGATCCGGCGTAGAGGTCGAAAATCTCCTGGGGATCCAGATAGGCAATGGGGGCGGTGTAGTCGCCCTCTTTCCTGCCGTTGTCCTGGAACTTCAGGGGGGTACACAGGACATCGGCCAGGTAGTCCAGGTTCCCGGCGTCCCGGTATGCCTCTGCCGCCCGGACAAAGAGCTCCCGAACCTCCGATTCGGTGTAGATGCCAGTAATCTGGTAAAAATCGCTGCAACGCTGGTTTTGGTTCTGGATTTCCCCGGCGGCGTTGTTCATGTCCTTGGCGGCCTCGAAGACGCTTTTAGGATCCGCCGAATCCATCAAGGCTAAGGTGCGCTCTTTATCCGCAGTATAGTAAGTTGCCGCCGTACTCCGGATGTTCTCGTCCTCATACTCGGCCTTGCCCAGAAGGTAGAGGATGCTGTTGACTTGGTCGTCTGTGGTTTCACCGGAGTCAACCAACTCCGCAAAGGCACGGGCCAGGTCCTCCTGGAAGTATTTCTGGTTCCGCACAGTGTCGAGGCACTCCGACCAGGTTTTGAAGCGTTCGTTGTTCCCGAGAGAGTTGTCCTCGTCCAACAGGGTTCTGATGACGTAGACGGCGTTTTGATGGACAACCTGCAACCTGTGGAGGAAGAACGCGCCGATGCCCAGAGCCACGAGGGTCAGGATGATGATGCCTATTTTTTTCCTGCCCCTACCGGAGCCCCTGTCTCCGCTGTTTTTCCGCTTCTGTTCGTTCATGCCGATACCTCCTTTGAATATTGTGCGGCTTGGTCTTTCCCGTTCACCGTCCATCCGTTATGGATACGGGTTCTCAGCTTCGCCATAATATGTACTTTTCTGAAAAATACAAGCCAATTCACACATAAAATTGGAATACCACACAAACCGCCTGTTTTCAATCCCTCGACCGAAATTTTTCAGAAGAGAAATCGGCTTACAGGAAAGTATACCTTCCTGCAAATCACCGAACATATTTTGTATAAATAGAATATCACAGAAAGCGACTTTTTACAAGGACATTTTTTCAAAAATAAGCGTTTCAAACCGCCTTGCAGAAATGCATACCTATTTGCATGCGCGCCGCCAAGGTATGATCCAACCGGGCTGGAAAAGCAAAATACGCGTTGAGATCGGGAGGTGATACATCGTTCCGCGCGCGGCAGCATGGCAAAAACGCAGGCCACAGCCCTTTGAGATCTTGCAAACATCCACATATAAAAGGGAGGCGATGCAGAAGCGTCTGTGCAAAGACGCTGACCGGATCATCACGGGGCCGGGCCCCGTACAATATAAGCGCCTGCCGCGCCGGGGAGGCCGGGCGGGATGCCGACCGCAGACCGCCACCCCCCCGGGTGCGGCATGCCCTTATGCAAAAATTGGAGGAGTGAGATCATGCATATGAAAGCAAATGTTTTCCGGAGGAAAGCATTCGGCAGGATCCTGTCATGGTTCCTGGTACTGACCATGCTTTTCGGCATTATGATACCGGGCGCCGCTGCGGTGGACACAGCAGCCGGGGCGTCGGTATATGACGATATTGCCGGGCATTGGGCGGAAGAATTAACGATGCGATGGAGCAGCTACGGGCTGGTTTCCGGCTATAACGGTAAATTCCGCCCGGATGCGCCCATCACCAGAGGCGAAAGCGCGCAGATCATTTCCCAGCTGCTTGGCCTGTCCAAGCGCGCGGAAAATACCTTCGCAGACCTGAGCGCAAGCGACTGGCAGGCGGATCCCGTACTGAAATGCGTCCAGGCCGGTTATCTGGCGGGGAGCGGCGGCAATGTCAATGCGTCGCGGAACATTACCCGTCAGGAAGCGATGGCGCTTTTGGGGCGGGCCCTTCAGGTAGAGCCGGACGCCTCCCCCGATCTGTCGCGTTTCCGCGATGGCGGGCGCGTGGACGATTGGGCCGCAGGAATGATCTCAGCGATGGCGAAGCGGGGCATGGTCTCCGGCAAGAGCGGCGGGCTGTTGGATCCGCAGGCTCTTCTGACCCGCGCGGAGATCCTCGCCATGCTGAACACCGTGAGCACCTACATCAACAAGCCGGGCGAATACGCGCTCAACGGCGGCATTGCAATCGTAGCGTCGAAGGGCGTCAAGCTGACCGGCAGCGCGGACGTCCTGATCGTCGCGCAGGGCGCAGGCGCGGGCGATCTGACGCTGAACGGCGTGACCTGCGGCTCGATGGCGGTTTCCGCCGATCATATCGATATCCTGCTGAGCGGCGGCAGCCGTGTGACCGGGATCGACGTGACGAAGGGGACGGTCGGGGTCGATATCACGATCGAGAAAAATTCGTCCGCCGGGAACATCAACCGCGAGCCGGATACGCAGGTACATCAGCCGGACGAGCCCGAAACACCGGAGAACAAGGAAGAAGATAAAAAGCCGGCAGGCAGCATTGGCGGCGGCAGCAGCGGCGGCGGCAACCGTCCCAAGCCCACGCCTACGCCCGACCCCACCCCCGAACCGGAGGAACCGGCGATCTTTGCACTGAACTTTACCTCCTATCCGATGCCGCTGGGCTCCGGCATTGCCGCGCTGACGCCCGTGATCGGGGACGGCTACAGCGGCGAGATCGAGTGGAGCGTGGAGGATCCCGAGATCGCAGGGATCCGAGCGGATTCGGATTCACAGGACGGCGCGGTCTATGAAACGAAAGCGACCGGCGTGACCAATGCTGTCGCTACGCTGAAGGCGGACAACGGGGAGACCTATACCGCAAAATGCCAGCTGGTGGTCATTGACCCCTATGACGAGACGACCCCGCTGTACGTGCAGCTCAATACCAACCGCCTGCGGCTGGCTCCAGGGCAGTCAGCCGGGCTGAAAAACTTCATCTATCCGGAGCAGGTCCTGACGGACCTCTCGCTGAAGGGTACGCTCGACACCCGCGTGACGTATACCAGCGAAGACCCGTCGGTCGCGACGGTCGATGGAGCCGGTAACGTGACCGCCGTCGGCGCGGCGGGCAGCAAGACCACGATCACCGTCGAGACTGCGGTCTCGGGGCGCAAAGACATCTGCGAGGTCGAGATCGTCGAAGCGGCGGGCCCCGCCCCGGCGGCGGTCGGCGGGGCGTTCACCATGACGGTGGGCGAAATCAAAGCGCTCGCAAGCGCGTTCGGCACGGACGTGCAATGGACTTCCTCCAACCCGTTCATCGCCTGCGTAGACGCATCCGGCAAGGTGACGGCGCAGTCCCGTTCCTCCTCCCTGTTTGCTTTGGGGAGCGGTCGCGCGGACGTCCGTTCGGATCCGGATAAGCAGACCGTAGAGGTCTATGCGACGAGCGCCAGCGGCGCGGTGGAGACCTTCACGGTCAAGGTCGAGCCGGAGGCGGCGCAGCCGGTTTCCGTTCATGTGAACAAATCGGAGATCGTTATCCCCGCGGGCGATACCCGCAGCATCACTGCCGTTGTGGCCCCGGCGTATATCCTGAACAACAACGGCGAATACGTTTCGTGGACAAGCTCCAACAGCGGCGTCGTTTCCGTGGAGCGCCATGCGGCGAATGTGTTCGGCGCGGACGAAGTCGTGCTGCGCGGCAACTCCGCCGGTACGGCGACCGTCACCGCCTCCACGGCAAACGGCCGGAAGGCGACCTGCACCGTCCGAGTAACGGACGGCGCGCTCCAGGTATCCTCCATCGGCCTGGAAAGCTCAAAGACGATCGCGATCGATCAGGCGCTGCCGCTGCAATACCACGTCAACAGCGACGCCGCCGATCCAACGCTGATCTGGCTGTGCCCGGACCGCACCGTCGCGACCGTCGACCGGGAAGGCAACGTGATGGGTTATCAGGAAGGCCGCGTGGAAATCTATGCGTTCGCGAAGGATTCTCTCACAAACGAGCAGCGGGAAACGCTGGCCGAGCTGGGCGAGCTGCGGCAGATTGCCGGCGCGGATGCGGAGCAGCTGGATGAACTGCTGGCCAGCAAGAACGTTGTATATGACGCCTGCGCCCTGACGGTGGCGAACGAATCCATTTACCTGCGTAACCTGCACGCCCCCGAGGAAGCGGTGACGGCAAACTCCGTCAACCTGCTGTGGAACCGCGCTTCCCTCTATTACGCGGAGGATTTCGACCACTACGAGGTCACGGTCAACGGCAAGAAAAACGCCGAAACCGAAAAGCTCGGCCATACGGTCAAGGGGCTTTCCCCCTCCACCCGGTATACCTTCCGCGTGGAGGTCTATTTGAAAGGCCAGAGCCATCCGGAGCATGCCGAAACCGTCACCGTGACCACAAAGGCTGCGGGGAAGGTGCTGGACGTCATGGATTACGGCGCGGCGGGCGACGGTTCTACACTGGATACCTATGCCATCCAGTCCGCGATCGATGCCGCCAAAGCAGGCGATACCGTCCTTTTGCCGGAAGGCCGGATCTTCCGTTCCGGCGCGCTCTTCCTAAAAAGCGATATGACCTTCCAGGTAGACGGCCTGCTGCTGGGCAGCTCGGATTCCAAGGACTACCCGCTGATGGTCACCCGCTTCGAGTGCTGGCGCAAGATCGACAACGATAATTGGGAAAACGCCTTTACCAAGAACGGCGCGACCTCAAAGAACCAGTACGCCCATTCCAGCCTGCTGAACGCCGGCGTGTACGACGAAGGCGACCCCGGCTATACCGGGCCTTACAACCTGCACGATCTGGTGATCTGCGGCAAGGGGCAGATCAACGGCAACGGTTTCACGCTTGCCAACAACGAAGGCACCGTTGGCAAGGGTACCTCCAACAAAGTCGACGGCATGGTACGCGGGCGGCTGATCAGCATCCATAATGCCGACGGCGTCTACATCGAAGGCGTTACCCTTGCGTTTGGCCCCGCGTGGACGACCCATGTGATCTTCTCCCGGAATGTCACCCTCGATAATATCAAGGTGATCTCGACCAACGGCGCGGAGCTGCTGAACGGCGACGCGCTCGACCCGGATTCCACGTTTTACCTGAACCTGTTCAACTCCTTCCTGATGCCGGGCGACGACAGCGTCGCGATCAAGTCCGGGCGCGGTCAGGAGGGCGTGGACGTGGACCGTCCGAGCGCTTACATCCGCGTTACCGACTGCCGCAGCGGCCTTGCGTCAACCGCCGCCGGCCAGCGTCCGAAGGGCGGCTATTCCATCGGCAGCGAGGAAGGCGGCGGCGTCCATGACGTCCTGTTCCAGAACCTTTATATGGACGGCGCAGGCGACAGCCACGGCCTGTGGATCAAGGCCTATGCCTGCCGCAGCGGCCTGGTTGAGGATATTGCTTATCGGGACGCCACCGTTATGAACACGATGCCAAAGAGCAGCAAGAATTCCCTGTCCATCCAAATCAACCACGGCGTGCAGGAAAGCGACCAGGGCCACGCAAATCTTGCGAACCGGTTTGCAAGGGTGCGGCGCGTCGCCTACGAAAATATTACCGTAGACTACAACGTAAAGATCGACGGGCAGCCCGCCGCGGTGATTGCAGACTATGGAAACGAAACGCCTGCAAGCTACGTGGAAGACGTGGTGTTCCGCGGATTGAACATTGTGCCGCATGCGGTTTCCGACCAGAGCTGGTACAATCCAAAACCCAACAAAAACTCTCTCGGTAAGGTCATGATCAACTACGCAAGGGATATCACCTTTGAAAACGGCAGCTATGCGGCGGATAATTATCTTGCCGACGCGCAGCCGCATCCGCTCGCCTTTACGCAGCTGGATCACTCGGAGAATATCGTGATCGATAACCAAAGCCTGACCGCAGTAAGCGAACAGCTGACCGTGTCGAACCCATTGACCGTACATAATGACGACGGCTCCCTGACCTACGGCGAAGGCCGTGTAACCGTCAACGCGGCGGGCGGTCCTGTATCGGTCGCCAGCATTTTGGACGGTACTGCCGTTCGGCATTCCGAACAGGTCTCCGTCTCCGTATGGAAGGCTGGGAACCAGGTCGCCGAAGGCGATCTGGAAAGCGGCATGACGATCCGCCTGACCAACGATGTGAACGGCACAGCCGGATCCTTTGATTACACCGTCACCGTGGAAGGCGAATATCCGGCCGATCTCGCAGAAGAGCCGGAAGATCCGGATGCGGAAGCCACGGAACCGCCGACGGACTCCGGCTCGGAAGCGGCCGATCCGGACGCTTCCAAACCTGATCCGGAAAAACCGTCTGAGACTCCGAAGGATCCGGAGGTCCCGGAAAATCCGGATGAAGCGGACGAAGCATCGAAGGATCCTGCCCCCAAGCCGGAGGAACCGGCTGAGACCCCGGCAACGCCGGAAACCGAGGGAACGGAGCCATCGGAAGAATCCGAAAGCTCCGAAGCTCCTACGGCAACAACCGGCGGCACCACAGCCGAAACATCGGCTCCATCGGTTGAAGCCGGGGAGTAAATCCCCCGTTCCGCATCCGATCCGTCCGCCAAAACGGACGGTGAAAGATCCATAACAGACGCAGCTACAAGCCGCAAGCAGTTGCGGCAATACCGTATCACGAAAGCCGGGACGGATCTTCCGCCCCGGCTTTCCTGTTTGGGAATTATGCTTATCGGTTTAATTCCGCCGCCCCTTTCCCCGCCCGCAGGCGGCACAGGCGATGCGCAGCATCGCGGGTGTCCAGAGG
>CAJUGU010000016.1 GCA_910586105.1 uncultured Eubacteriales bacterium
ATTATACATCAAATCCTTGCGTATGAGGTGTCAACTAAAATGGTACAACATCAATCTGTATTGGTCACTATGTCGTAAACAATCTGGAAATATCAAAAGGAGAGAAAACATGAGTGCAAACATGAAGAATCGTATTTGTGGTGAATTTGCCGAGGACTTTGAGGATATTCAGGATTTGATGGAGGATGTGCTTCCTGAACCTTCCTTGCTTGAATACTATCGTCGGCTGAAAAAGAGGGAAATTCTCTGGAACGACGAAATTGATGATGCCACAATC
This sequence comes from uncultured Eubacteriales bacterium, assembly GCA_910586105.1. GTDB lineage: Bacteria > Bacillota > Clostridia > Oscillospirales > Butyricicoccaceae > QXXE01. The sequence continues at coordinate 278 of CAJUGU010000016.1, forward strand.
GACATTGCGCTTTACATCCGAAAGTGGAATGCAGAGGATAGAGGCATTGAACCGAAGGATCGTCGGCCTATCAAAATCCTTATCAATTCAGACGGCGGCAGTGTGGATACAGTGCTGCACATCATTGATATGATCCACTTATCTAAAACCCCCGTTTATACCATTGGCATGGGACGAGTTTATAGTGCTGGTGGCCTTTTGCTGATGGCCGGTCACAAACGGTATATCTTCCCTCATACCAGTTGTCTTATTCACGATGGATCTTCTGGTGCAATCGGCAGTATTGGCAAAATGTTGGATAACTTGGAATTTACCAAGGAGCTGGAGGTGCGGATGAAAGCGTATATCATTTCCAGCACTCACATTACGGAGGATGTTTATGACAAGAACTACCGGCGAGACTGGTTTATGTTCAGTGAAGAAATGATTAAGTTGGGAATCGCTGATGAGATTGTGACAGACATTGATACCATTCTTTAAGGAGTGAAAAATATGGCGCGGAAAAATATTGGCGTGAGCATTCATGATGTTCCTATTACCCTTTCTGAACACCCGTTTTATGGGCTGAGGCTGGATGAACAGCAAAAGATTTTTCGGGATGCGATTTGGAGCAAGGAGAAACTGGTTGTTTTCTGTAACGCCAAGGCAGGTACAGGAAAAACACTTATTGCTACTGCCACGGCCAATCTTCTATATGAGTATGGCAGAAGCCAAGGCATTGTGTATATCGCTTCACCGACACAGGAACAAAAACAAGGTTTCCTAAAGGGAACTATCGAAGAAAAATCCGAACCGTATTTCGAGCCGTTTTATGAAGCGTTAGATAAGATAGGTGTGAATCGGAACACCGCATTTTATGACAGTTCTATCAACGAGAAGTACCAGAGCGCCTACATCGAATGTTTGACACACACTTTTCTGCGAGGCACGAACTTTGAGAACAAGGTAGTTATTGTAGATGAAGCCCAGAATTTCTACTTTGATGAGTTAAAAAAAGTGCTAACACGTGTCCATGATAGCTGCAAAGTAATTGTTATCGGACATGACGGACAGAACGACCTTATTTCCAATCCGGAGCGTTCTGGATTTGTGCCTTACATGGAGTGGTTTAACAATGATGAGCGGACGGCAGTTTGCCGTCTGGAAAAAAACTATCGTGGCTGGATCAGTCAACACGCGGATGATTTGACTTACAATCTGGCTATGAAAATGAACTGATTCTGGAGGATTATGATAATGAAGAAAATCGCAGTGAATACTGTAAAAGCCTTTCTAAAAGAGCACAAGCGTGAAGACGCATATACCCAGACATTCACCATGGGAGACAGTTCTTTTGAAGTGGCCTTTCACACAGCGTTGACAGTAAGTGAGAAAACCACCTTTATCAATCGGGTGATTTCCGGTTGTTTTGATTTTACGGGCAAATTCCGGCCTGAGTATGTTTCCCCTATGCTGCGGGCCACAATTATGCAGATGTGTACGAACCTTCCGCCCCTGACTCTCAAAAACGAAACAGACGATGAGGGCGCTGCGGCATTGGATTTGAACGGCATGAACGAGCTGTATTTGGCTCTCAATCTGGATGCCGTGCAGAATGAGGGGTATCAGGCTATGTTGGGTGAAATGGTTGCCCTCTGTACTCAAGCTATCGACTGGAAGAAGGGCTGTACTTTGAGTGGTAACACAACGGAGAACGCTCTGCGTGATTTGATTGTGGCTCTGACTACAAAGGTGGATAGTCTGAATGTGAGCGACCTGATGCAGTTTGCAGGTGATCTGTCTGTTGCGACAAAGGGGTTAGACGAGGGCGGCATTTTGCAAGGATTACTTAAACTCCACGAGGGGAAGAAAGAGTAAAAGAAGGAGGTGGCGGCATGGGTATGACTATTCGTGAAGCTCTTGCGGCAGCGAACAAAAAATTGATGGGAAAGATTGACGATGCCATGAATAATGAAGTATTCAAAGAGATTCAAGACGAAGAAGCCGCCACCATTTACGAGGTTATCTATAAAGTCTATACGCCTCGAATGTATCGCAGACGCGGAGAATATGGCGGTATGGCTGACCCTTATAACATTGAAATTGAGGGAGGAACATCCCGTGGTGGAGTTATGGCGGTAGTCAACTTAACCGATCCGAATCCGGGCGGCTGTATGAGCGAGGGACAGGTGACGACCGGGAAAAATCTTCCCGAACTAATCGAGTACGGGCATGGGTACAAGTTTTATCAATACGACTTTCCGAAACAAGGCGCGGCCTATATGGGGCCGCGTCCTTTTACTGCAAAAACGATTGAACACCTAAAAGCAAGTAAAGCACACATCACTGCTTTGAAAGCAGGATTACAAAGGCAGGGTGTCAAAGTGAAATGATTTTTGAAATAAAGGGTGGTGAGAAAAGATGGACGAAGATCTGAAGATTGTATTGACGAGCGAACTGGAGGCCGACGAACAGGCTTCCGCACAACGAATTTCAGCGCAGCTTCCTAATATTGCGAAGATGATCAACTCGAAAAGCACTATCAAGGTTGGCGTTTCTCTGGATAGCTCTAACATTCAGTCTGAAGCCCAAAAAGTAAGTCGGCAGATCGCTCAGGCAACGAAAACACAAGGTATCGGCGTTACGTTGAATTTGGATCAAAGCTCTGTTGCAAAAATCCGGCAAGAGCTAAACAACTTGAAGGTCAGTCCTGATATTTCTCGCGCCATGACCGACCAGCTGGATAAGATGGGCATTCAGATTGATCGGATTACTGGGCGGTGGCAAGCAGTCAACGGTGAAGAGGAGCGAATGCTGAACCTGACTATTCAGGGCACAGATCAGATGCAGCGCACGGTCACTTATTTGCAGACCTACAACACTGAGACGGGCGAAATCAACACCCACTTGACCAATGTGACAGCCAATCTTGAACGCCAGCGGAATGTCCAGGAGCAAATTGCAAAGCAGGCGCAAAAGGATAATGAATCACGAGTTTCATACTTAAATCGGCAGTTGTCTATTTTGGCCGATGTCCAGGCTGCTTATGCTGGTTCCACCTCTGTAAAGCCGATCAAGGATAGTTCACATTTGGAAACGCTGAATAATACCTATACTGCTCTTAATGCTCAAATTCAGAATATGATTTCTGCTGAGGGGCGTTTGGACAATGTGCAGCGTTCCAGCCTGGAGGCGCAGATTGCTAATCTGCAACGGCTTGTAAAAGAGTATCAGAATGCGGAGTATGTAGCGACCAAGCTGAGGACAAAAGACATCGGTTCAATCAAGGGCGACCAACTTTCCGGTTTGGAGGCTTTGGAAAAACGGCTGGAGGCTGCGGGAACGCTCACCGAGACATTTAAGACGAAAATCGACGGACTGAAGACCTCTTTGCAGAATGTTGGCACTAAAGATGAGCTTGTGACATTTCTTAACAGCTTTGACCAGCTGAATAACGATGTGTCTGTGTTTCAAGAGCGGCTACGTGGTGTCAATGCTATATACACTCAGTTGATTGGTTTGGATAAACAGATTACCTCTGTGCAAGCTCAAATGGTGAAGTTAGACCCCAAAGCCGATCAGAATAAGTTGGTTGCTTTGCAGGGGCAGCTTGCAGTCCTACAGAACCAGAGAACTACCTTGGAGGGACAACTGGTTCCTTATGTGGATATCGTTCAATACGCACAACAGGCGGCGGCTCTTGAACAGAGCCGCCTTTTGAATGGTTCTCAGCTGGTATATACCCAGATGGAAATTGCGGATAAGGCGAGAGAATACGATGCCGCTATGCAGCGCATTCCGAGCACTATCGCTGATTTGCAAACTAAATATAATCAGCTGGTGCAACCCACGGAGTCTGTTACTCGGAATATGAGACAGCTTCGGGAACTGGCGTCGCAATATAGCTCGAATATGGGCGATCGGGAAAAGGTTCAGACATATGAACGGCTGCAACAACTAATTGGAGCGTGCAGCAAAGAGATGTCTGAGCTGATGCGTGTCCAACGTGGCGAGGTCAACGATTTTAGATTCACTCAAAGTCTGGAAAAGGCAAAAGCGGATTTGGCAACCGTTGGAAGAACGTGGAGTGCCTTAAAAAAAGATCCTGGATTGAACGCACAGTTCCAGCAGTTGGAAGCAAATCTCAGACGAGTAAACAGCCAGGCAGATTTGACTAAGTGGACAGCACAATTCAGTGCGTTTAAGTCTGAGGTTAAGGCGGCAGGGAAGAATATGCAATCCCTTGGCGATGTTCTGAAGAACAATGTCGGTAAGGTATTGCAGTGGGTTTCAGCTACAACGCTACTGTTCAGAGCCTTTCGTTTGCTGAGGTCTGCGATTTCAACGATTATCGACCTGGATACGGCTATGGTGGATTTGCGTAAGGTTACAGTGGCAACAGAGGCGGAGTATCGCAATTTCTACGCTACTGCAAACGATACAGCAAAGGCACTTGGAGTAACGACAGAGGCGGTCATCTCTCAAACCGCTGAGTGGGCACGTTTGGGTTATACTATGGCCGAGGCCGCAGAGTTGTCTAAAAACTCTGCAATTTTTGCGGCAATTTCTCCTGGTATGGACATTACTCAGGCAACAGATGGTCTGGTCAGCGCCTTGAAAGCGTTTGATGAAATCGACGTAAACGATTCCTTGGACGGTATCATCTCTAAGGTTAATGATATTGGCAATAAATTTGCTGTTTCCAATAAGGATATCGTAGAGGTTATGACCAGAAGCTCTTCAGCAATGAAAGCGGCGAATAATACTTTTGAGGAAACTGTGGCTCTGGCTACTGCCGCTGTGGAGATTACAAGAGATGCCTCCAGTGTCGGTAATGCTCTGAAAACTGTGTCTATGCGTATTCGTGGGTATGACGAAGAACTTGAAGAGTATTCAAACGATGTCGCTGAATTGACAGGGGATATTGCGGATCTTACCAAAGTTGCCAGCAATAATAACCAAGGTGTTAGACTGTTTGAAGTTGGCGATCCCGATACTTACCGTTCCACATATGACATTCTTCAAGATATCGCAACAATTTGGGATGAGCTGACAGATAAGAACAGGGCACAACTGCTGGAAGTTTTGTTCGGCAAACGGCAAGGCCAGATTGGTTCGGCTATTCTTTCCAATTTTGAGCAGGCTCAAAAAGCTATCGAAACAATGGAGAATAGTGCTGGTAGTGCAGAACGCGAAATGGATAAGATTACCCAGTCTTTGGAATACAAGCTCAATACTCTACAACAGACCTGGGTTGGCGTTGCCCAAAATCTATTTCAGACCGATGATTTGAAATTGGTTGTTGACGGCCTGATTGCTGTTTCTAACGTGATTGACCGTTTAACACAGTCTCTTGGTTTGTTTGGATCTGGTGCTCTTATCACAACCATTGCACTGATTGCAAAGTTCAGATCGACGATGGGGTCTTTACAAACTACAGTATTGCCTGCTGTAAATGCAATTAAGGCATCTGGGGTAGCTATGGATGGTAGTGCGGCAAGCGTACAATTCTATGCTACGAAACTGATAGGGCTGGACAAGTCTCAACAGGCAGCTGCTATGAGCGCACTTAGACTAACTGCGGAGCAGAAGAAACAGATCACAACGATGTCTGCTCTAATTGTTTCTGCCCAAAGATATACAATCCAGGAGCTTGCCGAAAAAGCGTCTACGGATAAAGCGACCGCTTCAGCCCTTGCTAAAAATATGGCAAAGGCCACTGAAAAGAGAACAACGGAACAGCTTTCTGCCGCAATGATGGTGGAAATTCTAAATTCCAACAAATTGACCGCTACCCAAAAGCAGGCGATTATTGCATCTTTGGAACAAGCTGCGGCAAACGAAACCCAAGCATTTTCATGGAAAGTTGTCGGCGCAAATGCCAAGGCAGCGCTTGCAGCTATGGCGACTAATCCCATGACGTGGATTATGCTGGCGGTAACTGCGGTTATGGCATTGGTGCAGGCGTGGCAGAGCTATAAGCAGGCGCAAGAGGAAGCTCGTCAAGCGGCGATTGATGCTGCGAACTCGGCGGCTACACTCAGCGATGAAATTGTGGATTTGACAGGTCGCTACTTGGAGTTGAGCGAAGCTGTTAAAACAGATGATTCTGTCAAGGAAGATTTGCTTTCTACCCAAGACGAGCTTATTGACAAGCTCGGAATAGAAAAAGATCGAATCCAGGAGTTGACCGAAGAGTACGGGAACCTTACGGACGCAATTAAAGCAGCCGCGATAGAATCTCTCCAAGCGTCTGAGCGCGATTTGCGTGGTGGTCTTAACGCTCAAAAAGATGAGCTTTTATCAACTGGGAAAGGCTCTGGCCCCGCCAACAAATCAATGAACCACATAATTACAACATGGGGAGCAGATGAAGCGGATATTAACCGGAAAGGGTTGCAAGCTCTGGTTGACGCTGGATACATTTCGGATGGCTCATTTGCTCCACGTGGTATGGAATTGTGGTTGCCCAGTGAGGATGATTTTGATCTTTCAACTGTTGAGGGAGTCATTAACGCCTATGAGCGGTTGGGTAAAATGCTGGATATTGTGTCTGAAACTGCTGGTTCGGATAACGAAGTCTACAATGCCTTATTTGATGCCTACAACAAATGCTCATCCGCAGTAAAGAGTTATCAGGACAGTATTTCGTCGTTGAACAACAATTTGGCTGAACAGTATATGCTGCAAGGCTTGATTGGAAATGAGATCCCGTCTACGGAAGATGAGTTCAACGACTATCGGCAGAGCGTGATAGCTGCGGCTGAGGAGAGCGGAGAATTTATTGGCTCAAGTCAAGATATTGCGAACGCTGTTGACTCTGTTCTGAAAAGCCAGTCGCATTTCGCGGCTTTCTATGCTGAGGATTTGGCTGGAGCCTCTGAGGAGACGGGTCGCTATATTGCACAGCTTCAAAAGTTGCCAGAGGTGCTTTCAAAACTGAAATCAGCTTATGATGTTTTGGAGGCGGCTCAAAAAGAGATGGCAGACGGCGGAGGGTTGTCTGCTGATACTATTGAAAAGCTGGCTTCTGCTGAGGACAATTATCTTGATTATCTCTATGAAGAAAATGGGGTTGTCAAGCTCAATACTGAGGCATGGAAAGAAAACGCCAATGTTAAAATGCAGAATGAGATGGCCGAAATCCAAAAGGAAATCGACTCGTTGGAAGAGCAAAATGAGGCTTTACGTGAGAATATTGCTTATTATGAGGAGCAACGTCAGCTTGGTAGTGATGGCGGTCTATGGAGTAATTTGATTGCTAAGGCAACAAATGAAATCAATGAGAATACCGACGCTATTGCTGCTAACCAAAATAAGCTGGCAATTTATGAGTCGTTGTATGGAAATATCACGGGAAGTCTGAATGCTTATAGTGCGGCACTAAACAACTTTTCCAACGTAGCAAGCACCATTGATTCTGTCTCCGATTCGTTCCAAACCCTTGCAGAACTGCAGGCTGAGGTTGCAAATGGGTTCTCGCTGTCATTGGACAAGGCTTTGGAGTTCGCTAAGGTTTATCCTGAAATTCTCAACAATGCTCAAGTATCTGCTGATGGACAGGTTATTCTGAACGAGGGTGTTGTCAACTCGTTTATTCAAGGAAAAAAGGCCGAGTTGGACGCACAGATTGATGCAGAGGTTGCCAAGCTGGAAGCGGATAAGGCCGTGTTGGAAGCGAAGGTTCAAGCAGCGCAGGCACAACTTGATCTCGCCCAAAATGTAGGTGAGGGAGAGGGTCAGATTGCTAAAGAGCTGGCGGAGTATCGTATCAACGCTGGCAATATTGTAGCACAAGCTCTGATTGACGCAGGGATTGATGAAGCTACTGCATTTAAGCTGGCGGCGGCAGCTATGGCCCAGAACGCAGAAGAGTTTGATCGTGTTGCTATGGAGGTCTGCACTGATGTAAACGGTAACTTTAATCAGGCCGCATATGCGGCAGCACAGGCTGTTTACAACAACATGACACAGGCGAAGCTGGATGTTGCTTCTTTTGCGAGACAATGCCAAGAAGCTGCTAAGGCTATGGCTGGAGTCGCTGGTGGTCAGGTTGCTGGATCAAGCGGTGTTCAGGGTGGCTCTGGTGGTGGTGTTGGCGGTAGTGGGATTTCTCTAAATCTAACAAGTGGGAGTTTCCAAGGTGCTGATTATAACTATACTGCCAAGCAAACAAATCTGGACGATTTTATTTCGCAGATTCAGCTTGATATCTCCAGCTACCAGAATGCGATTGCTCAGATTGATGGACAAATTGCCGCGCTTCGTGCGTTGAAAAATATACCCTTGAAAGATTTTAAGGGTGGATTAGGCTCTGGTGGCGGTGGAGGCTCAGGTGGTGGATCTTCTAAGGAAGTTGAAGAGTATATTGCTGACATTGACGCATACCGTGAAGCAATCGAGCGTCTGCGCAAGGCTCAAGAAGTCAGATCTAATATTGAGACGAGAATCGACGAGTCTGATAATCTGAAAGAGAAGATCCTATTGGAACGACAGTTGATTGGCGCTTACGAGCGTGAACAAGATGCTCTACACAATCTAAACAACCAGAGGGATAGCACAATCACAGCTGGCGTTGCAGCGCTCCGTGAGTTGGGCTTTGTTGTGAAGTACAATGCAGATACCAATGAACTCTGGATTGAGAATATGGAGCGTCTCAATGATCTGACAGCCGACAGCAAGGGAGAATACGATACCTTGCAAGAGGCGACAAACGCTCTTCGCAAGGAAACGGAAGATTTAATCGGTTCGCTGACCGATCTAAACGAAGAAAATCGGGATGCTTCTGCTAACTGGTGGGAGTTGCAGCACAGTATGAAAGATTCCCGTGAAGAGATTCTTTCTTTGCTTGACGCTATTGTGGAAGAGGCATCTAAGGCGGTTGATTCTATCCAAGACGTTTACGACACCCTACATGATGCCGCCGATGAGTATGCGGAAAGTGGATACATTACAGTTGATACTTTGCAGAACATTATCGGATTAGGTGTGAAGTATGTGGCGTATCTTATGGATGAAAACGGCCAGCTGGTCATCAATGAGGAGCGCATTCGTGATGTGATTGCGGCAAAGACACAGCAACTTGCAATCGAGAGTTCTTTGTCTTACATTGAGGCTTTGCGTATCGCGAAAATGGAGGGGAATATCGAAACCCTTAACAATTTGCTGTATGCTACCGAGGAAGCGACTGACGCTACATGGGGCTTCGTGTATGCAAGTTTGGCTATGGCAGGGCTGGATCAAGATCAGTATAAAGCAGCGCTGGACAACATCAATGCTATTCGTGCATTGGCTGACAGCGCTGTACAAAGCATTGGGCAAACTGCTGGCGGCGTGACTGACGAGCTGAAAAAGATGCAGTCTGGGCTTGACGATATCTTAAAGTACGTTATGGATATGTTGAAACAACGAATCAACGATCAGATTGACGCACTGGAAGATATGAAAGACGCTTACTCTGAAATCATCGACCAGAAAAAAGAGTCGCTGGATGCTACGAAGGATGAGGCCGACTACGAAAAAAAGCGTGCTAACAAGCTGAAAGAAATTGCTAAATTACAAGCTCGTATTGATGCGCTTAGTTTGGATGACAGTCGAGAGGCGCAGGCGGAACGGGCCAAGCTATTGGAGGAGATGGCTGAGTTACAGGAAGACTTGGCAGACGAACAGGCAGATAAGGCTTTAGATGCTACCAAAAACGCTTTGGATGATATGGAAGACGCCTATCATCAAGAAAAGGATAAAGAAATTGCAATTCTGGAAGATAGCATTTCCTCTTATCAAAAACTTTATGACATGGCGATCGACTATATTCAGAACCACTGGGATACACTGTATTCCGAACTGATTGATTGGAACACGCAATATGGAAGTGTGCTGAACAGTGAGATAACTACTGCGTGGGATAACGCTCTGGCAGCGGCACAACGGTATGGGAGCTATGTGTCTGCCCTCAAAAATATTGGTGCTGATATTGATGCTGCGGGTGCTACAGGTAAAGAGCCGAACACCGTTGTTGGAAATACGAATTATGGCAACCAGTCTTCAAATGATGAAATGATTCATGCCATTATTAAGCAAATGTACGCAAATAGCCAGGAGCATCATACGGCCAGTGACGCTCGCAAGAAAGAACTAAGCGATTATAGCTTGCGGCTTGGTGAACAACTGGCGCAGTACGGTGTCTACACTCATCGGGACAATGGAACCTGGTATATGGATGGGTCGAAAGAGCTTCTGTTCGATAAATATAAGAAGTACATTTACCATACGGGTGGTTTTGCTGGCGTGGATGGATCAGTCAAAGACAATGAGATTATGGCAAAATTGGAAAAAGGCGAACCGGTATTGACAGAAGCGATGTGGAATACAGTAACTGAGATGGTGAATCGAATGAGTAAGCTGTCCGCCGCATTTAGCGATATGCCTGGGTATGTTAATGCTCCTATTTTGCCCGAGTTGTCAAAGGTCAGCGCTGGTGCTGTGAGCAATGTGTATAACAATAGTTCTCAGCCTGTGGAAATTCATATTGGCGATACCATTATTCAAGGCAACGCAAGTCCTGAAACGGTGAACGGTCATGTCAAAGTTACTCGTGATATGGTCAACCAAATTGCACGGATTCTGAAAATTAGGATCTAAATTAGTCAGGGTGGGGAGATTTTCTTCCCACCCATTTTAGGCTGACGAAGCCGCCCAGACGGTGACATGTCTGGTATATCCGTCTGTCAAGCGGGTTTGATGAGAGGAGGTGTGGCGGATGTATAAAACTTATGAGTTTACTTTTGCAGATACTCCGGCTTCATTGTATGGAATGTTTGTTGCTGATATCGGCAGCAACAAACACAATGACAACGGTTTTGGAAATCAGGCTAACATCGTAGAGACAAGAATTGCGAATCGGATTACTCCACTGCATTTTGGTGTGCGGTATCACGATCAACCTTTGAGCTTTACACTTATCTTCGGAAGCGAACAGTACATGGATCGCTATCAGTTGCAAGAGGTTTCAAACTGGCTGACTGGATATCAGGAGTATCAATGGCTTTCTATTGATCAGCCAGATATGGAGCATATTCAGTTTCGGTGTCTGATTCAAAAGCTAACACCAATCAGCGTGGGGTGGCTACCAATCGCTTTTGAGGCACAGGTACTGTGTGATTGCCCGTATGGATACAGTTATCCGTTTGAGGAACGTATTCAAATTAACGGTACAACAGAATATCGTTTCTATAATGACAGCACAATCAAAGAGAATTTGAAGCCAGATTTGAAAATTGAATTGGCGGCTGGTTGTACAAATTTTGCAATCACAAACAAGACTTCAAAGCAGACACTCCGTTTGTCAGGTCTTCCAGCTGGCGGGTTGCAAATTCTTATCGACAATGAAAATGAAGTCATGGTGGAAAAAACTGATGGCTATGACTTGTATAGTTTTTTCAATTTTCAATTCTTTGAGGTAGCGTCGGGAGATAATGAATTGATTTTCGATGGAAGCGGGACTGTTACAATCAGCGGACGCTATTTGTATAATGTTGGAGCATAACAAGAGAGGAGGTCAGAGATGTATCTAAACTATGCCAAAATTAAAAGTGGACAGAGAAAACAGCCTATGCTTCGGCTTCGCACTCTGGCCGGAAAAGAGCTTGGCCCAATTCCATATGTACATGATTTGAATTTTGCAATCAACTATGCAGAGTTGAGCACAATTTCATTTATGATCCCGTATCAAGTAAATGGAATGCTCAACCCTCTTTATGCCGCTGTTTCAAGTTTCAAGGTGGTTTATACAGAGGAGTTTGGCATCTATGTGTTGACTTCTCCCAGTAAAGAGGGCAATGGCGTGTCAGAAATAAAGACCGTTACAGGATATTCTTTGGAATATCTTTTCCAGAAGAAAAACCTGTTTTTAGAAGAAGGTACTTATAATTTCTGGAATCCAGTCAATTCAGCAGATACGATTTTGGGTCGTATTTTAGAATTGGATCGGACATGGCACGTGGGCTATGTGGCCCCAAGGCTGATTGGGTGCTACCGCACATTTGACCAGTATGATAGTGATGCTCTGGGTTTTTGTTACGAAGACGCCATGGAAAAGTATCGCTGTGCCATTGTGTTTGATGTGTACGATAAGAGTATCAATGTATATGACGCCAACGAAAATCCGGAAACCCTACCCATCTATTTGAATTATAACAATCTGGTCGATACGGTTAGCGTAGAGGAAATTCCAGAGGAGATGGTAACAAAGTTGCATCTCTACGGCTCGGATGGGTTGTCGGTGCGGGATGTAAACCCCACAGGAACAGACTACCTTGTAGACTTGAGCTATTTTCTCTATAACGGGGATCTGGATATCAAAGTAGGGAACAGCAATATCACATTGGCAGACCGCGTGCGGGGATGGCAGCTGGAAATTGCGGAGAACCAGCAGTATTATACTGGGCTGGCTGCGTCACGGGCTTCTTTGACAGCACAGAAATTGATGGCCGAGTCCGATCTTGTAGAATTGAACGGTGAGATGGAGAGTCTGGTAGCACAGCAAAGTGTAACTATTCAGGCGTTTTCCCTGGAAACTACTGCAAGAGGACAGCAAACACAGCAGGCAAACTTGGATCGTATCAATTCTCAGATTGCCGCAAAACAGAATGAGATCGACACACAACAGGCCAAAATCAACTCTCTGCAAGCTGAAATTGACAGCTACATGAATGATATCAAACGGCTTACTGGACGATTGGCATTTTCATCATACTTCACACAGGAGGAACAGAAAATCCTCAACCAGTATTTTATTGAAAGCACCGTAGAGGAGGAAACATTTGTTGCTACGGATGTGGACACTTCTGCGGCAGGTGCAATTTCTAAGGTAAGCGGCACTGTGTCCATAAATGCTTCAAATATCGCACGAGTGGAACTGAGCCAGTTTGCAAAAACAATGTACACTCTGGCTGGCGGTACTGTTGCGATTGGAAACGCTGGTATCTCCGCTGAAATCGTGCGGGGTACTTTGGATGTAAAGGGTGACAGCAGCTATGTATTGACGGCCTATCTGGGAAATACGAACTACAACAACCGGAAATTCAGCAGTGGACTTTTGACCATCAATGGTAGGTTATCACGGTTTTCCAGTGATATTTCTGTGAGGACGGAGCAAGGAATTACAGAATATAAAGGAACAAGACTGAGCTTCAGTACAAGCAATGCTGATTCATATTTTACAGTAAATGTGAGTGAGTTTCAACAATATTCTGTTGCAATGGAGCTATACGACTTTGGTACGGATGTTCTTTCCGATTACGCATGGCCTGTGTATGAGTTTAGCGTAGATAGCGCCAATTTCCTTTACCACGAGAAATTTGAACCGTTCAAAAATATGCTGGAACTGGGCAAGGCAGTTTATTTGGAATTGGGCAGTGAGGGATTGGTTAAGCCAAAGATTATCGGTTTTGAGCTGAACTTTGAGAAAATCAATGAGTTCAAGCTGGTGTTTTCTAACCGCTACCGTTTGCGGAACGGGGCGGAGAGTTGGATAGAGGATATCAGAAACTCCACTCGTTCAAGCCGTAGCTTTGATGCCAGCAAATACATCTATAACCGTACCGCTGACAAAGCAACCGAGATCGACATTTTTATGAACGATTTGCAAAAAGGTGCTGTTGACGCAGTGCTTTCAGCGAAAAACCAAACGGTTGTTTTTAACGGTTCAGGCATTCATGTTGGTGGTGATTCCAAATATCAGATGCGGATCATCGACAATATGATTGCCATGACAGATGACGGCTGGAAAACAGCAAAATTGGCGATTGGACGCTTTGCGTCTCCCGAAACAGGAGTACAGTGGGGTGTCAATGCGGAACTAATCGCTGGTAAGCTGATTATCGGCAATAACCTTGTACTTCAAAATCCGTTGATTGACGAAAATGGAAATGTGACTGGCACTATGATGTTTCAAGTGGATAGCACCGGAGCATGGCTGTATAATTCACGGATTGTTTTGCAGAGCAACAACGGGCTTATCATCGTAGATCCCGATTATGGTATTGTGGCTGGTACAAAGCTCTTGTTCAATACCAATGGTACTACTGTGACACCTGAATTTCTGGACAAGGCCGGCAGTATTACCTATGACTCTGAGGGAATGCCGACAAACGCGAACTTCTACTTGGATGTGAATACTGGCAATGCCTACTTCCGTGGAAAACTGATCGCTAAAAGCGGTACGATTGGTGGATTTACGATTGCTGACAGCTATCTCTATTCTGGGGCAGGCAATACACGTGTGGCTATCAACGGAGGAACAAGCTATTACTCAGAATACGCTTTGTGGGCGGGCGCAGGCAATCCTTCTATCGCTCCGTTTTGGGTTAAGAAAAACGGTGATTTTCACGCTAAGAACGGTGATTTCAGCGGAACATTGAGTGCTGCAAAGCTCAGTGGGTCGTTGACAGCTCTTGCTGGTGCAGAAATTATCGGCCCTGCTATTTATGTGCCGAACAAATCTAATCCGAAATTTAAGGTGGACTCTTCAGGCAATGTTAGCATGACTGGGAATCTGACATTGAGTAATGGAGCAATTAAATGGAGCAATCTAAATTATAGCGTACAGGAAACAATTAACGGTGCATATGATGCCGCTGCTGATGCCGCTGAGGATGCCGCAGCCGCCGCAAGAGATGCTTCTGACGCTGAAAAACTGGCAAGAAGAATTGCTAATGGTGAGTTCAACAACGGAACATTTATCAATGGAACTGAGATCTACAGCCCAACGATTTACGCAGATGAGTTTATTGTTAAACCTAAGAATGCCGCTGGGTATAGTAAATGGACTGGCGGATACAGTATGTATGGTTATTTTGGGAACTATCTCTACAAGATGCTTTCGATTTCTTACATTGATACTGGCTTCGGGCCGGAAGTTGAGTTCTGGAGTCCAGATGGTGCATATGCTTACTGGGCTTTTCCACGAACTACTTTTTCTGGGTATTTGAATTTCCAAAACGCCCATATTGAAGGGCTTTCATTAGAGGCAACATTCGGATAAGGCAGGTGAGTTAATTGGCTTCATTTACTGTATCTTGCACCGACACCACCGTTACAATGCGAGTGTCTGGGTTAAAAAGCGGGCAAAAAGTTCGGTTTTATGCAAGAATAGATCCTGGAAGTACAGTCTATGTAGACCGAACATATACCGCTACTTCATCATCGCTTTCCAAGTCGTTTAGTGGTTTGAAGCCAAGCACCGACTATGCTTGTAATGTCAAATTGGACGATACAACATGGATTGGTACAAGATACTTTACCACGGATAGTCCAGAGATAAAGGTTGAGCCATGGTCTTGGTCAAAATCGAATGGAGACGCCTCAGCTTCACAAACAAGCGCCGCTTACTCTGCCGTTAGAAATAAGGGCAAAGTAAGCGGTTTTTCATATCTTGTATGGAACGATATGGTGAATAAGGTTAAAGAAATCCTTGATGCCAAAGGTCTTTCTTGGAACAACAGATTCGCTTCATATGCAGGTACATTGATGAGTTCTGGGAGTAGGACTTTAACCGCAACAAAATTCAATTCGCTTCGATACAATATAGGACTACATTATTCAACAGGAATTGACACTGTTTATCGTGGTGATACCGTGTATGGTTGGTATTTTACTACTTTGACAAGCTGCATGAATTACTGGCTTAACGACTAAGGAGGATCGTGAAAATGACAAAAATTGAAATTGTACAGCATATCGCAAATATTCATAACTGTTTGGCACAGATTCAAGTCTGTGGTGATGGTGCTATTATGATGGGTGATACCTTGAAAGAACTGCGTTTTTTGGTGCAAGAGCTTCAAAAAGATGTTGAGGCAGAAAACGCATCAGAGGAGGAGCAAAGCAAATCGGAAGAGTAAGGAGGGGATGGTATGCACATTCCAAACCCATATACACTACCAGCATTTGATTTTGTTGGTGGTTCGACTCAGGATCTGATCTTTCATTGCTATTTTTTCAAAACAAAAAAACCACAAGATTTGTCCGCTTGTGTAGCGGACTTTTCTATTATCAACTTTGTAAATAAAAATGGCAAGCCGCTCTTATCGAAACAGATGGAGATTAGACCAGATCCAAATAGAGATGGCGATGTAAACAATGTGGTTTGTGTTACGTTAGAGGCGGATGAGACGGTGAATCTGCCTGCGGGTAAGTATATCTACCAAATTACTATTCGTGATATTTCTGGTGAAGTTGAAATTCCCAACCAGGGGCTTATTCACATTATCAAAAATATTAACCAAGCGTTTATTCGATAGTGTACAATCTTATAACGTTACACAAATTAAAAAACAAGGAGGATGCAAAATGACTACGACATATTTTCTGAATCTTGCTGCCGGTAATATTTATCGGACGAAAGAGACTCCGGCCATTCCTACAGAATACTGGATTGGCCTAAGCACTACTGCACCCAATCTCAACGGTACGAATGTTTCCGAGCCGGTTGGTAGTGCTGGCTATGCGAGGGTTAAGCTCGATATGCTGAGTGAACCTGCTTCTGGTGTTGTTACAAACGAAGCAAACATTGATTTTAACGAAAGTACCGCAAGCTGGGGTACGGTGACACATTTTGTTGTGTTTGATGCCCAGAACGGAGGAAATCTGCTTCAGTATGGAGCGCTGTCAACTCCTCGCTCTGTGGAGGCGGCGACCATTATGACCATTAAGGCTGGATATCTGAACCTGTCTGTGCAAAACCCGACATGATAGAAAGAAAGGTGGGGTAGATTTATGTCAAAGGAGTTTGATATTTTTTTGAAAAAGCACATTATCGAATGTGATTTGCTTATCTACTCCATTCCATATCGTGACGGTATCTCTGTGACGGATCGCCTTATTTTGAATGCTGCGCTTGAAAGCTATTCGCTTTATAAACTTGTGGCGGTTCAAACTGGCTCACTGCTTACTGCACATATTGATGAAATGATAAAATTGTGTAAGGAGCGGTTAAGCATCGGGATGACATTTGGCGCTTCAGCAGAAATTAAGGTGCATAACAACCTTTACATTCAAAACGATCCAATCGTTTTTGATACACCAGCTGTAGAGACTATCGAACTGGTTATGAATGAGTTCAACAATGGACTTATCCTAACTGCTGGAGATATTGATACACAGGTGGCGTTGTCTGCTGGTAAAGTGAATTTGGCATTACTGCTTAATGCAGATGTGAAAGGAACCCAAAAGACAAGTTTGATTAGAGCTGACAGCGGTTTCTTTCTTAATTCCGACATTCGTGAAGTCAATCAGCGGAATTACATTGAAACAGATGCGGCACTGGAAATGGGTGCGACTCTTCAAAGTCTTTGTTATCAACTAACGATTGAGGCGAGTGCAGCATTTGAACTTATGGCAATGGTCGTCGGCACAGAAATACGGCATTCACTTGGTAGATGGTACAACGGCCTTGCTATTGGCGTTAATGTGAAAGGGACAAGCTCTCAGAAGTTTGAAAGAGCAGAGGCAATTATCCGGCTAATGGAGAACGCAGCAGGAACACTGGTGAAAGTGCTATACCCCAAAGATGGTGGTATGGCACTTGATGTTGCTGATGCAAACTTTGGGTTAAAGCGATATCGGCTTCTCAGAGAAATTGATGATTTGGAGTTAAGAGATATTGACGATATGACGCTTAATGAGCTTGATTGGGTAGAGCTTACATGAGTTGATGGATGGAAGGAGGTCAAATATGTCTCAGGCGCATTTGGGTAGCTTCAACGGAACTGTGACACCTGGCGTCAATATGCTGGAAACGTTCAAAAAGAACGAAATCAGGGACAACCCAAACAGCATTTTGAAATATGGGGACATGGTGCTGAAAAAGTTCGGTATCTCCTGTCCTGCCGGTACAGTAGTAAAAATTAACGGGAAAGAAATCCCGTTGTTTACTGGCGTTTTCGAGCTGGGTATGAACCAGATTGATATTACATCGCTGGAGTTTTTAGAAACGGTAAATGTTAATATTTACTATATGTTTTAGGGAGGAGGTGCGACGATGGCAGATTTGAGTTTAAGAGATGCTTTGCTTATTGCAGGCAGTGGCTCTGGCGGCTCTGGTGGTAAAGATGGCGTTGGCATTGCTTCCTTAGAAATTAACGACAGTGGAGAGTTAGTCGTTACTCTGGATAATGGGCGAGTAAAAAATCTTGGCAGAATCGTCGGTGCGGATGGTGCAGTATATGTGCCCCATATCGACGATAAAAAGGTTCTTTCATTCACGATTGAGAAAGCGCCCGACAAGGTTCCAGATCCTGTTGATCTAAATGGGGACGGTGTTAAACCCTCTGATGTAACAACGGACGAGGAAGTCAATGAAATGCTTGGAGAAGTCTTTGGTGAACAAAGTGGAGATGGCACCATAGACGAAAACCAGGTTGTCACCGATGCGGAGGTGGCAGAAATGTTGAAAGAAGTTTTCGGTCGTTGACCGTCAACTGATAGAAAATACAAACCTATGACAAAACAAGGAGGAAAAGACAATGAGTTACGATGTGAAGAAACTGACCAGACTACAGGATTTGAAGACCTTGGCGACCACTATCAATGAAAACTTTGCTACTAAGGAAGAGATTGCCAGCCTTGCAACGTCGTTTAAGTCTGGTGAGGTGGCGGGTAATACCGTCAAGCTGTACACCACCGAGGATAAGAGCGGCACCCCTGCGTTCAGCTTTGATTTCCCTACTGAGCTGTTCCTGGATCAGACTAAGACCCAGTTTGTGAGCGAGTTTGCTTTTGATGCAGATACTTATGCTGGGGCGACCGACCCTAATCTGGAGGGCAAGCCTGTTATGGTTTTGGCCGTCAAGGGCGGGAGCGATGCGATTACCTACTCTTTCCTAAATATGGCCGCTCTGGTGGACACCTATAAGGCCAAGGCTGGTGATGGCACTGCTACCGTGACTGTGAGCGGCTATGAGATCAGCGTGGATGTGAATATCTCCGCTGAGGCAAACAACGCCCTGGTGAAGAAAGACGATGGCCTGTATGTGCCTAAGTCCGATGTGGTTGATATCACTGGCAAGGCTGATAAGGTCGGTAGCGCTATCGCTGGCAACTTTGCCGGCCTGGATGCTAATGGCAATTTGACCGACAGCGGCAAGTCTGCTACTGATTTTTCTAAGGTTGAAGCAAGCACTACCGCTGGTGCAATCAGCGTTGACGGTGCCGATGTGACCGTGGTGGAGATCGCCACTGATGCTGAGGTCAAGGAAATGCTGGATGAAATCTTCGGTGTTCCTGATACTCCGGAGGTTAGCGCCTAATTTCAGATAATGGCTGTATAAAGAGGAACGGCATATGCCGTTCCTCTTTTGTATTTAGGATAGGTGGAGGTGAATCTTGTGGCAGTGAATAAGGTTCCATATTTGGAGCACTTGAAACAGTTTGGATTGCGGGAAAGCGCCTTGATCGGTCGGGTCGCTAAGACCGCCGCTGATGCAATCGAAGAGCAGGCGCAACAAATTGGCGCTTTGTCCGATAAAGTGGAAAATTTGCCCGGAATCTCTGGGGAAATTAGTCGCTCAGTCAATGCGACACTGACCGTTGCCGGATGGGAAAACAATCGTCAAATTGTTGAGATTGAGGGGCTAACTGCAAATCAAAATGGTGTAGTCGGTTTATCTCAAGACATTTCAACGGCGGAACGTGAGACTGTGGCAAGTGCGGAGCTGTATATCTGCGGCCAGGCCGATGGGTCTTTTACGGTTGCGTATGGTGGTGATAAACCGACATACGACATCCCGATTACCCTTATCCTGCTCGATTAACGAGAGGAAAAAACGCGCATAGGCCGCGGCGGCAAAACCTGATAAACTGTTATCAGCAAAGGGAAACAGGCAGTGCGCAGGCCGCTTTCCATCCGCAACGATGAAAGAGAGGTAATTGATCATGGCATCGAATCAAATGCAGGGAAGGGGAAACACCTACCGCACCGGCATCATGGAAAAAATCGCCTATGGGATGGGCGACGTTGCATGCAACGTGGTATTCGCGCTGACCTCCGGCCTGGTCGTCTATTTTTATACGAACGTCGTTGGCATTTCCGCCGCGATGGTTGGCACGATCCTGCTGCTGTCCCGGATCTTTGACGGCGTTTCCGATCTGGCGATCGCGCAGATCATGGATAAGGTCGATTCCAAACACGGCAAAGCCCGCGCATGGATCCTTTGGATGGCGATCCCCTACGGGGGAACGGCTGTCGCCTTATTTTCCGTCCCGGCCGGCGCGACCAGTCTGGTGCAGGCGATCTACATTTTTATCACCTATAACCTGTGTACGACCTTCGTTTATACCGCGCTGAATCTGCCGTATTCGTCGATGGCTCCGATGATGACCAACGACGACGGGGATCTGGCCCGGCTGAACCTGTTCCGTATGTCTATGTCCCCCATTGGGAATATGATCGTCACCGCCTGCACCTTGCCGCTGATCGACCGGATTGGCGGCGACCAGCGCGCATGGATCCTCGTCACGGCGATCTATGCAGCGATCGCGTTCGGGCTGCTGATGTGGACGTTTTTCGGCTGTCAGGAGCGGTTTCACCCGGCGGCGGCAAAAGAAGCCGAGGGCCTGCCATTCACGACCCGGCTGGGCGCGGCGCTGCACAACAAATATTTCATTATGCTGACCCTGACCATGATCGCCGTGTCGCTTTACCAGAACGTCAACGGCACCTGCTCCACGTATTATGCACAATATGTGCTTGGCAACGCGGAGCGGATGGGCGTCATGCAGACCGTTGAAAAGATCCCGTGGATCCTTGGCGTGATTTTCCTGGCCCCGTTTATCAGCCGGTTTGGCAAGCGGAATATGGTGCTGGCGGGCGCGATCCTGTGCGCGGCTGCGCAGGCGATCCTGCTCGCAGCCCCCGCGAATTATACATTGGTTTTGGTTTCCGCCGCCCTGCGCGGTTTGGGTGAAGCCCCCTTCTATGGCTGTATCTTCACCATGCTTGCCGATACGATCGAATTCGGCCATTGGAAAACGAACATCCGCGTACACGCGCTGCTGTTTTCCGCCTTCACGGTCGGGCAGAAGTTTGGCGGCGGCATAGCCGGATGGGCGATCGGCCAGCTGATGGATGCTTCCGGATTTACCGGCCTGGCGGTGGAGATCCCCTCGGCGGTCCGCATGGTACAAAACCTTTACATTTACGGCACGATCGCCGCATGGGCCGCAGTCGCCGTTTTCATGGTCTTCTACCGCCTGGATAAAGAATACGATGGCATCGTTGCGGATCTGGCAAAGCGCGGATCCCGCGCGGTATCATAAAAAGGAGGATATTTCGATGTATCAGCACGTAACACGGGAACGGATCGATCCCCGGCAGCCTTATCTGCCCCAGCATTTTGGATTGGTCGAGCAGTTTGTCAGCGTCGGCGGGCGGAAACGCCGGTTCCTGCTATACATTCCGGACGGCGTGCGGGAGTCGTGCCCCGGCGTGTTGGTATTGGGCGGGGATGGACGCACGGCGGACGACCTCGCCCGGGAAAGCGGCTGGTGCGCCCTTGCCGATGCGCAGCCCGAGCGGGAAAAGTTCGTTGCCGTTTTTTTGGAACCGTTGGACGGCAAATGGCAGATTGACGAGCCATATGGGGAGCCGGAAGGCGACGCCGCTTATGTCAACGCGGTCTATCTGGCCGCTGGCCAGCGTTATCTGTGCTGCATCCATGAATCCAAATTTTATTTGACCGGGAGCCGGGAGGGCGGCGTGATGGCGCAGATGGCCGCGATGAGCAATGCGGCAGTTTACGCGGGGCTGGTCGCCGTGGGCGGCTCGGCTGTTTCCCCGTCTTATATGGAAGCCGCCGCGCACGATCCTTGCACCAATATGAACGGCTTCGCCGATCCGGCGCACCGCAAAAATATCCGGATGGGTGAGATCCCCGTCCCGGCCTGGATCGTTGACGATCCGGCGGTAGGGACCGGGACCGATACCGGGACGGCGGCTTATTGGCGGAGGGCGTGCGGGACCGAAGATACCGCCCGCGAAGTGCGCCCCGGCGTGCGGGAATACCGCCGGACGGAAGAAGCGCCTTATGCCCCGGATCAGGAAAAGGAAGCCTTCCGGGTATGGGTCAGCCGCGAGGAAGGCGCATCCGAAAACGATGCGCGGGCAATGCTGGGCGAGATCCGGAAATTCCTGTTTTCACAGCGCCGTTGGATGAGCGGCCCGGTGGGGGATCTGCGCGTCACCCGCGATCCGGAACGCGACCTCGGGATGGAATACCACTATGAGGAGATCGACGGCTGGATGCGCGAATGGTACGTTTACGTGCCGGAAAACGTGAAAAAGCATCCGGAGATCAAAGCGCCGCTGGTGATGGCCTTACATGGCTACACCTGCTCCGGGGAGATCTACGCAGGGAATACCGAATGGTACAAGGTTGCGGAAGAAAACGGCTTTATCGTCGTGCATCCGACCGCGCTTTACGCAACGATCGAAATGGAGAACCAGGCCATTGATCCCAACAATACGCCGCTGCCCGCATGGAATATCTTTGCGGAAGCCGACCGCCCGGACGAGCTGCATTTTTTCGACACCCTGCTGGACCGCATGCTTGAAGCATATCCGGTCGATCCGGCCCGCGTATATGCGACCGGCCATTCGTGGGGATCCCTGATGACCCATCTGCTGGCGCTGGCAAGGCCGGAACGGTTCGCCGCCGTTGCCCCTTGTTCCGGCGTGTTCTTTGGGGGAGCCGAAAAACGGATCCTGCCGCTGCCCGCCGTGCAGGGGCGGGCGGACGTAGAGGTGCCGGTCTGGATGTTCTGCGGCGAAGAAGAGCCGTGGCTGATCGAAGCCCGTCCGGCTGCGGACAATGCTACGGGCTTTACGATCTCCATGTGGTTAAGATACAACCATATGGCGGAACAGATCCCGAACGATTGGAACGCATATACGCCGAAAACAGACGGCCGTTGGAACGAACGCGAATGGCTGCGGGACGGCGTGCCGATGGTGCGCTTTACGACGGTGGAATACATGCCCCACGCGACCATGCCGCAAATGTCCTACCGCATTTGGGAAGGATTCTTTTCAAAATTTAGCCGGAAGGGCAAAGAAAGCAGGTTTTCGGCGGCTGTTTCATAAATCATATTGTATCCATCCCCGGTGGATATGCGGTTTTCTTGCTGCATGTCCGCCGGTTATCCGTTAAAACAGATGCTAAAAATACGCCGCATGCAGCGCCCGCGAAGGGCGCTGTATTTTCATGCCCGGGCTACGGCAGCAGAAAGGGAAAACTCCCGAAAAAATTTCGGAAAAAATTTCATTCACATGTCCAAAACCGACATTCGCCGTACATGTATATATAGAAGGGTAAATCAGGCGCAGCCATTCACAGGCTGGCCCCCTTCGAGCAAGCTATTTTAGCAGGGGGGAGCGGATGCCATTGTTTGTATAAAACCAACACTGACAAAATGAGATACAGAGGTTCATTTGAAAGGAGCGCGTTATAATATGGATCTATCCATAAGGGATCGAGGATACGGGGCATTATGGGGGCAAACCCAATCGGCTCCCATTTCCGGCGGGGATTCGTTTTTACGGGCGGCAAGCGCCCTGCGGTCGGAGAAAAGCGGCGGCATAACCGATCAGGACTTAGCGGTCGGCACATACGAACAGCGCCTTGCCCGTCTGCAAAAGATTCACGCAGAAACGGACTACAGCGGAATGGAACCGCGTGACCGACAAAAGTTGATTATTGACCGTTTTAAAGCTGCATTTCCCGACTATGTGGCTATCTATGGAGGTCTGTACAATATCACGGGGGAACACTCGGTTTATAATAGGATACGTACAGAAGCAATGGAGGAGGCTGAAAAAGCCCTTGGAGATTATCATCTTCCGATGCAGCATGACGAATACAATGCATATCTGCGATATGTCTGGGGATATGACGGGATGACAGAGGATGAAATCCGTGCGGCGGTCCTCGAAAAATATAAAAATGGAACGCTGGCGGATAGACTATCGGCTACAACGGAGCTTTTTGCTGTGAATATTGACAGAAGAGCATGCGCTTTACTTGGTATGCAGTTTAACAATGAAATGAGGAAAGGTACTGAACACGAATATGGATACCTTCACACCGACAACCCCATTCGGATCAACGCCATGATCGAATATGCAAAGG
This sequence comes from uncultured Eubacteriales bacterium, assembly GCA_910586105.1. GTDB lineage: Bacteria > Bacillota > Clostridia > Oscillospirales > Butyricicoccaceae > QXXE01. The sequence continues at coordinate 24,439 of CAJUGU010000016.1, forward strand.
GCAACACCATAAGCTGGCGGGGGTTGGCGCACGGTCTCCTTGAGGAAATGAAAACACATGAATTCAAGAGCGTGGACATGACCCCGGAAGAAGCGAAACGCATCTATCTGGCGGAAATGGAAGACTGTTTCACGGATTTCCTGAATCGGTTAGAAAGCAAGGGTTTTAAGTGAGGGATATTTCAATGAAAGTAAATGCATACGCAGGAAATTGGATGGCGAACCGTTCAACGGGTACCGCGCCGCGAAGAAAAACCAGCTTTGCCGATTGCATGGCGGCTGCGTCCGACAAAAAAGCTGCTGGAATGGCGGAAGCGCAAAGCCCGACGCATGTCCGGATCGATCTGCTGGATTATGCGGAATGGCGCAAGAGCCGAGAACCGATCGACATCCCCAATACCAACGGCTGGACGGAAGAAAATATCCAGTATTTAAAGGAACGTTATCCGGGCGAGCTTTCCCCATACGAACGTCTGGAAGCGCTGCAAACGATCACAGATATGGGATGCATCACGCCGGAAGAATATCAAAAGGCCATCGGGACGGATAAAGAGATGGTGGTTTGCGACGCAGGCGAAGCGACCTGCACTTCGGGGCGGCTGGAGGAAGACGGATATTCGCCATATTGGCTGATGCAGACGCTGCATGACGCCGACTGGCTGGAAGCGCTGAAGGATTTAACGATCAGCAAAGCGGACACACTGGATCGGCTGTTTGATTTATTGGATGCAGGGAGCCGATCCCTCGTCGATCGGAGATAAACTGCAAACAATGCCGAAAAGGGTACCGTCGCAGCTGCGACGATACCCTTTTTTGAGAAAGTGTTATCCAAATCGACCACCCCGCGCCAAACGCGGGCGGATGTCTTATGAATACAATGTTTTACAGCAGCCGCGAAGCGAGCACGCCTTCGCCGCCGATCTCGACCGCTTTGTCGAGGTCGGCCAGCAGCGCGCCATATTCGCCGCGTTTGCCTTCGCACTTGTTCACGATGGAAGCGCCCTGCGCGGACAGCAGCGCCGCCGCGTCGGTCCCGCCCTTTGTCAGCACGAGGATACGGGGGGAAGCGCCCTTCTTCCCCAGCGAGACCGCCGGGAAATTGACCGAATTGACGATATTGCCATTTTCGAGGAAGTCCGAGACCTCGTCGCAAGCCATGATCGCGCAGTTATCCTCGCTTTCCGGGGTCGAAGCGCCGAGGTGCGGCAGAACGATGGCGTTCGGCTGCGCAAGCATTTCCTCGGAAGCGAAATCGCACACGTAAGCGGCGACCTTGCCTTCGGTCAGCGCCCGATCCATTGCGGCGGTGTCGACCAGCTCGCCGCGCGCAAAGTTTACAACGCGCACGCCGTCCTTCATCTTCGCGATCGAATCGGCCCCGATCAGCCCCCTGGTGGAGTCGAGGAGCGGCACGTGTACGGTCACATAATCGGCGTCGGCAAAGACCTGCTCCAGCGATACAACCTGTACGCTTGGATCCAGCGCGGCCTTGGCGGCGTCGGACAGGTAGGGATCGTACCCGACCACGTTCATACCGAGCGCGACGGCGGCGTTCGCGACCTTCCAGCCGATCGCGCCCAGCCCGATCACGCCCAGCGTCTTGCCCATCAGCTCGGGGCCGGCATAGGTGGCCTTGCCTTTTTCCGCAGCGGGGCCGATCTCCGGCGTACCGGCAAGCGACTGTACCCAGTTCGCGCCCTGCACGATCTTCCGGGACGCAAGCAGCAGGCCGCAGATGACCAGCTCCTTGACCGCGTTCGAGTTTGCGCCGGGGGTATTGAAGACAACGATCCCTTCCTCGGCGCAGCGGTCGAGGGGGATATTGTTCACGCCTGCGCCCGCGCGGGCGATGCACTTGCAGGAGGCCGGGAAAGCGGTATCGTGCAGCTTGGCGGAGCGGACAAGGATTGCGTCGTAATCCTCCGCGGACTCGGAGCAGGCGTAGCCCGCCGGGTCGAGACGGCTGGTACCGACGGTCGAGATTTTGTTAAACAGCTTGATCTGGTACATGGAATGGCTCCTTCTTTAAGAATTTTCGGCTTCGAATCTGGTCATAAAGTCGACCAGCGCCTGAACGCCTTCGACCGGCATTGCATTGTAAATGGAAGCGCGCATCCCGCCGACCGAACGGTGCCCCTTGAGGTTTGCAAAGCCTGCGGCGGTTGCTTCCTTGATGAATTTCGCGTCGATATCGGCGTCGCCGGTTACGAACGGGACGTTCATCAGCGAACGGGAAGCCTTTTCAACGGTGCCGTGGAACATCCGCGAGGAATCGAGGTAATTGTACAGGATCGCCGCCTTCTTTTCATTGATCGTGCGCATCGCCGCAAGGCCGCCCTGCTTTTTCAGCCACTTGAACACCTTGCCGCAGATATAAATGCCGTAGCAGGGGGGCGTGTTGTACAGGGAATCGTTGTCGGCATGGGTCTTGAACTGAAGCATGGTCGGCACGGTGGGGGCGACCTCATCGGGAATCAGGTCCTCGCGGATGATCGCGACGACAACGCCCGCCGGGCCGATATTTTTCTGCGCCCCGCCATAAATCACGCCGTATTTGCTCACGTCCATCGGCTCGGAAAGGAAGCAGGAGGAAACGTCCGCGACCAGCGTTTTGCCCTTGGTGTTGGGCAGGGTGTGGAACTTGGTGCCATAAATGGTGTTGTTTTCGCAGATATAGACGTAGTCGGCGTCCTCGGAGATGGGCAGGTCGGAGCAGTCGGGAATGTAAGAAAAGGTTTTATCCTCCGAGGAGGCGATCGCATTCGCCTTCACGAATTTTTTCGCTTCGGTATAGGCGCGCTTGGCCCAATGGCCGGTAATGATATAATCGGCGACGCCGTTTTTCGCCAGATTGAGCGGCAGCATGGAGAATTGCAGATGAGCGCCGCCCTGAAGGAACAGGACTTTGTAATTCGCCGGGATGGAAAGCAGGTCGCGCAGATCCTGCTCGGCTTCGTGAATGATGGATTCAAATTCCTTGGAGCGGTGGCTCATTTCCATCACGGACATGCCGCAGCCTTTGTAATCCAGCATTTCCTCGGCAGCTTCGCGCAGGACTTCTTCCGGCAGCACGGCCGGGCCTGCGGAAAAATTGTAGATGCGTTTCATCTTGGGGTCCTCCTTGTGAATTGAAAAATAACAGTTTGCGAAAATGACATAGCAGTCTGCTAAAATAGTAAAGCGGAAAAGCGCAAAACGCCCTTCCTGCATTTTGAAACAAAGCCTGCGCAGCCCGGCGCGGTGGGACCGCGAACAGGAGGCCTGCGCTGTTACGTGTTATATTTTACTGGAAAAATGGCGGGAAGTCAAGGAAAATGCCACGGAATAGTACACAAAACGGAGCAATTCGGACGGGGGGTGTCTGTGAAAAATGGCGGCTTTCCCAAAGAAAGGCCGCCAGTTTTGAGAACCGGCGGATGGAACGGGCCGAGGCTTTGCCCGCTGCGGGCGGGCAGGTAGAGCCAGCGCAGAGCGCGGCGGTTCGTTAACGGTGCGCTTTGCGCCTTCCAAAACATGACGCGAAGCGTCATAGGCGCGTCCAGCGCCTGAAGCCCCCCTTTTGAGGGGGGGACGGCGCAAGCCGTGACGGAAGGAGTCGCCCTCAACCAGCGCCGTCTAACAGCGAAGGCTTTCCCCTGCAAACCACTCCGATCATGCAAATCGCAGGGTTACCATGTATTTCAACTTACAGCGCACTCCAAAGCTGATCGAGCTTTGCCTGCACGGTCTGCATGGCGACCTCATGGATCGACTGCCTGGAGGGCACGCCGCCGATCGCCGCCAATGCATACGGGTCGTTCAGGCTGAGCCGTCCGCCGATCAACAATGCATATTCCTGTCGATAAGCCATCGCCCGCTCGGCGTCGGAAAGGCCGCTGCGGAAAATTGCGGAATCGGAACGCAAATACTTCTCCGCGATATGGTTCAACCCTTCGGTGAGGGGATAGGCGCTGTTTTCGGCGTGCGCGCCGGCATAATAGATTTGGATGGCAGCCCGCGTGTTTGCATATTGCTGCGCATAGGCATCCATATACGTTTTTGCTGAGATCGAGCCGTCGGGGTCGACCTCCCGGTTTTGGTTGATAACCAGGCTCAGGCTGCTTTGACGGGCACGGAATTCGGCAATCAGTTCCGGCGCGCCGACCCGCACGGCTGCGCTCATACGGTCTTTGCTCTCGGGGGTATTGAGCGGGGAATTGGGGTCGAGGCACAAGACGGTTTCATTCATGGATTCCTGATGGGGATTGTAGGTTTCGGAGTACCGCGCCCAGACCGGCCCGGCCTGCTGCTTGACGGTACGTTCGTCCAGCTCCTGCCCGGGAGAAGACAACCCGCCGTTTTCATAACCGACCGAAAGCGCGCCGTTTTCCGCAGGCGCGGTGAGCTTGAGGTGATCGTACAGATTTTTCCCATTGCTGCCGCGATTGAGCGCCTGCTCGACGGCTTCGGTCAATTCGTCGTCGTCTAACCCGCTCACACGGATCGTATAGTCGGACGGATTGACGGCCAGCCGGAAGGACGCGTCTTCGGGCAGCTCGACGCCATTTTCGGCAAGCAGCGACCGAATCGAGCTGCCGATCTGTTCCCGGCAGGACTGATAGGCTTGCGCCGCCGCCGAATCCAGCGAAGGCATGGCTTCCGGGAATGCGTAAGGGTTGCGCAGCTGCAAATGCCTGCCGCCGCTGAGCATGTCCAATTCCTGATCGTATGCCCATGCGCGTTCATCCTCGGACAGGTCGGAACGGAAATTCGGGGATTCCGGATTTTTATATTTGTCCCAAATATGTTTCGCGGGGTCGTCATAGGTCAGATTTTCCTCGTGCGCGTCGGCGTAATACGCTTTGACAGCGTCGGTATAGTCCTGTGTGATCGTGGCAAATTCGTCGGCAAAGGCGGGGAAAGTGGTCGCCGAGGCTGCGCCGTCATCTTCCGAAGCGGCTTCGGCGTTTATGGCTCCCCGCGCCTGCGGAGAAATCGCGGTTTCGTCCTGCGCGCGGGCGGAAGCGGTTGATTTGGCCTGTTTGGCGTTCTGCACGGCGCCCATTTGCGCATTGAGATATGCCGCCCGTCTGGCCGGGTTGGCAGCGATGCTGATATCCATAATGTATACCTCCATTTCGTGGACTGGGGCTTGCAGACGCGGGGCGCGCCCTGCGATACTCCCTGCTTATTATTCGGTCTTTTTCCGGAAAAAGTAAACCGGGGTGGCAAATTTTTATGCCGACGCGCAAAACCTCTCCGTGGAGAACAGCCGGGCTGCGATGCCGCGGCCCGGCTGCTGTTTTTCGGCGCGGCGCGCGGGCCGCAAGATTGGGCAATGGAACAAGCGCTTTTTTCAGCGCGCCTTCCGCCGCCGCAAGAAAATCGCAAGATTTCCATAAGAAAATCACAGAAACCTCGCAGGGGAAAACGCAAACATTTTCCCGGCGGCTCTGTTAAGCTATTCACAGAAAATGCGGCGCAATGCCGCCGGGAGGTTTTTGATTGATGGAAAAAACAAGGGTACTGATCCTGTTCGGAGGCTGTTCCAGCGAACACGAAGTCTCCTTATCATCCGCGGAAGCGGTGCTTTCGCAGTTAGACGTCAAACGATTCGAGCCGGTCGCCGTCGGCATCACCCGGGAGGGCGCGTGGCTGTATTATCAAGGCGCATGGGACGCGCTGACGGCAGGCGGCTGGGAAACATCCGGCACGCCCTGCACGCTCGACCTTTCACGCGGAAGCCGCGCGCTGCTCCTGCTGGATGGCTCGGGCCGGCGTTTGCCGGTCGACGCAGCCTTCCCCGTATTGCACGGCAAAAACGGGGAGGACGGTTCAGTGCAGGGGGTCTGTGAGCTGGCCGGGCTTCCACTGGTCGGCTGCGGGACGCTGGCAAGCGCGCTCTGCATGGACAAGTCGCGCGCCCACCGGCTGGTGCGGGCGGCGGGAATCCGCGCTCCCAAAGACCGGGTATTCGACCGTTCGGCATCCCGCGACGAAATCGCGGCAGAGGCGTCGCGGCTGGGTTATCCGCTGTTCGTCAAGCCGCTGCGGGCAGGGTCGTCCTTTGGGGTCAGCCGGGTCGAGCGGGCGGAGCAGCTTGCGGAAGCGCTCGACCGGGCGTTCGCCCACGATCCCGAAATCGTGATCGAAGAAGCGATCGAAGGCTTTGAGGTCGGCTGCGCCGTGATCGGCAACGACCGTCTCACGGTCGGCGAGGTCGACGAGATCGAGCTGGCCGACGGCTTTTTCGATTACACGGAAAAGTACACGCTTAAAACGGCAAAGATCCATTGCCCGGCGCGTATCCCTGCCGAAAAGGCGGACGAGATCCGGCAGACCGCGCAGACGGTCTACCGCACGCTGGGCTGCCGGGGGATGGCGCGGGTCGACCTGTTCCTGACCCCGTGGCAGGAGATCGTCTTCAACGAGGTGAACACCATTCCGGGCTTCACCGCGCACAGCCGGTTCCCCAATATGCTGCGCGGCGCAGGGCTGGACTTCCCGGCGCTGCTCACCCGCCTGATCGAACTGGGGGCGCAGCCATGAGGACGCTGACGCTGCACCGCAGCCAGATCGGACGGGGGCCGCTGGTGCTGGTCAACCGCGAAAACGCGCTGAAAGACGCCCCTTCCGCGGTGCTCGCGCCGGTGGACGAGCGCCGCCCGGATATCCTGATGGAGCGGCAGGCGGCGCGTTTGTTGTCGGCCTGCATCGCCGAGATCCGCGGGGCGGGGGAGATCGTCCCCGTCTCGGGCTGGCGCAGCCAGGCGGAGCAGCAGCGCATCTGGGACGACACCTTGCAGGAAAGCGGTGTGGCGTTCACCCGGCAGTATGTCGCCCTGCCGGGATGCAGCGAACACCAGACCGGGCTTGCCATCGACCTTGGGAAAGCGCGGGCGGAGATCGATTTCATCCGTCCGGATTTCCCGTACAGCGGCGTATGCCAGCGGTTCCGCAGGGCCGCGCTGCGGTATGGCTTCATTGAGCGCTACCCGCAGGATAAGGAACCGGTGACCGGCATTTCGCACGAACCGTGGCACTTCCGCTACGTCGGCGCGCCCCATGCGCACATCATGCACGAGCGCGGGCTTTGCCTGGAGGAGTATACCGCTTTGCTCCGCCGGGAGGAGGTGCGCTGCCGGTTGGAAAATGGGCGCACGGCGCGGGTGTTTTACGTGCCCTGCGCAGGGGAACACACGGAATGTACGCTGCCGGACGGCTGCTGCCAGATCTCCGGCAACAACGTCGACGGGTTCGTCGTCACCGCTTGGGGGGAGGGGTAAGCATGGGGAAACGGTTGGCCGCGCTGGATGATTTCCGGCTGCTGGCGGCGGCGCTCGTCGTGGCGATCCATACCTCGCCGCTCGAGAGCTATACCGCGGCGGGCGATTTTTGGCTGACGCGGGTGCTTGCCCGCGTCGCGGTGCCGTTCTTCTTCATGGTGAGCGGTCATTTCCTCGCGGAGCGGGACTGGAAAGGCGTCCCGCGGCTGCTGAAAAAGCTGGCGCTGCTGTATGCCGTGTCAACCGTGCTGTACCTTCCGCTGACGATTTACAGCGGCGGCGTCGGCCGCTGGACGACATGGGCGCGCCGCATTTTTATCGAAGGCACGTTCTATCATCTGTGGTATTTCCCGGCGGCGATGCTTGGGGTCGTGATTGCGAGGATGCTGACGCGGCTGGGGAAGCCCGCCGCGCTTTCGGCGGCGGCCCTGCTTTACCTGATCGGACTGGGCGGCGACAGCTGGTTCGGGCTTGCGGAACGCGTCCCGGCGCTGGAAGCGCTGTACGGCCAAATCTTCAACGTTTGCCAATACACCCGGAACGGCCTGTTTTACGCGCCGCTGTTCCTCCTGCTGGGCGCGGAAGCCCGCCGGATGGGCAAACGGAAGGCGGCGGCGGGCGCGGCGTTCGCGCTGGCGGCGATGAGCGCCGAAGCCTTCGGCCTGCGCGGGATCGGCGCGCAGCGGCATGACAGTATGTACCTGTTCCTGCCGCTGCTGATGGCGTTCCTGTTCGCGCTGCTGCTGGAAACCAACGCGGGCGAACGGCGCAGCGCCCGCCGGGTCTCCATGACGGTATATCTCATACATCCATGGACGATTGTGCTGGTACGCGGCGCGGCGAAGGCGCTGGGCTGGCAGGCGCTGCTCGTGGAAAACAGCCTGAACCATTACCTGCTGGTGCTGGCGGGGAGCTTCGGATGCGCGTGGCTGCTGTGCGGCTGGCGGAAGCCGGGGCCGCGCGCCGACGCCCGCGCGTGGCGGGAAGTCGATCTGGGCGCGCTCGCGCACAATGTCAAGACGCTGCGGGCGGCGCTGCCGGAGGGCTGCGCCTTGATGGGCGTGGTCAAGGCGGACGCTTACGGGCACGGCGCGGCGCAGTCGGCGCGGGCGATGCAGCGGGCGGGGGTGCGCGCGTTCGCCGTTGCCTGCCTTTCGGAAGGGATCGCGCTGCGCCGCGCGGGGATCTGGGGCGAGATCCTGATCCTTGGCTACACCGGGGCGGAAGAAGTCCCGCTGCTGCGCCGCTGGCGGCTTACACAGACCGTCGCGGACGCCGAACACGGGCGGGCGCTGGCGGCGGCGGGGAAGCCGGTACGCATCCATCTCGGCATCGACACCGGGATGCACCGGCTTGGCATCCCGGCGGGCGATTTTGCGGCGATCAGGGCGCTTTATCAATGCAGGAATTTAAAAATCCGGGGCGTGTTCTCGCATCTGTGCGTGGTGGACAGCCTTGCTCCGGCGGACGTGGATTATACCGCCGGGCAGCTCGCGCGGTTTTATGAGACGGTCGGCTGGCTGCGCGCGCACGGTTATCCGACCGGAAAAGTGCATATCCAGGCGAGCTACGGCGTGCTCAACCTGCCGGAGCAGCAGTGCGATTATGCGCGCGTGGGCATCGCGCTGTACGGGGTGCGCAGTACGGACAGCCCGGTGCGGTATCCACTGGAACTGCGGCCGGTGCTGTCGCTGCGGGCGCGCGTGACCTCGGTCCGGACGATCGAAGCCGGGGAGTGCGCGGGCTATGACCGGGCCTTCCGCGCGGAGCGCCCGACGCGGGTCGCGGCGGTTTCGATCGGCTACGCGGACGGCCTGCCGCGCGACCTGTCGAAAAAAGGCGGGCAGGTGCTGGTGCGGGGCGTGCGGTGCAGGCTGATCGGGCGGCTGTGTATGGATCAGGCGCTGATCGACGTGACCGACCTTCCCGAAGCGCGGGCGGGCGACGTGGCGACGCTGATCGGCTGCGACGGCGGCGAAGCGCTGCGCGCCGAGGAGATCGCGGAGCAGTGCGGGACGATCACCAACGAGCTGCTTTCCCGGCTGGGGGGCAGGCTGCCCTGCCGGATTGTGGCAAAACCGGTCTGAAAAACCGCAAATACGTCCGCGGCTGCCGGGTCTTCCGGAATGCCGACGACCCGGGTCGAAATATTTTCGGAAACTTCCGGATTTTTACTTGTATGGAGCGGGGAAAACCCGTATAATAAATGGCAGAGGATACAAGGAATACTGGGGGGAGCGCTATGCAGAATCAAGCGCGCCGCAAACGGCGCAGGGTCAACAAAGGGATGATCGTCCGAATCCTGTGCCTGCTGCTGGCGGCGCTGGTTGTCGTGCTGGCGGCGGTCGAGACCGTCCGGGCGCGGCATGAGGCGAAGACGATTAAAACGCTGAACGCACAGATTGCGGAGCTTGAGGCGCAGAAAACCGAGCTGGAAGCGCAGATACCGGACGCCGTGCTGAACGGCCCGGACGGATCGCTGTATTATCAGGGCCTGTACCCGGAAATGCAGGTCGACCCGAAGCCGGTATTTCGGGATCAGCCGGAAAAGACGGCGTACCTGACCTTTGACGACGGCCCGTCGGCGAACACGTACACGATCCTGGACGCGCTGAAAGCGAGCGGGCAGAAGGCGACGTTTTTCATCGTGGCAAAGAACATCCCCGGGCATGAGGACGCGCTCCAGCGGATGGCTGACGAAGGGCATACGATCGCGATTCACACGTATTCGCACGACTACCGGGGAATCTACGCTTCGGTCGAGGCTTACCTGGAGGACTTTCATCAGGCGTATGAGGCGATCTATGACGCCTGCGGCGTCCATGCCGAGCTGTTCCGGTTCCCGGGCGGGTCGGTGAACGCATATAACCGCTCGATCTATCAGCCGCTGATCGCCGAAATGCTGCGGCGCGGCTTCGTTTACCACGATTGGAGCGTTTCCAGCGAAGACGCGACCGGGAAGGATTACACGGCGGAGCAGCTGGCGGGCTTCGTGATGGACGGCACGGCGCAGGTCGGCAAGCCGGTGATCCTGATGCACGATTCGGGCGATAAGAAGAACACGGCGGCGGCTGTGCCGGAGATCGTGCGGCGGCTGACCGAAGCCGGGTATACCTGCGCCCCGCTGACCGGCGAAGTGCGCCCGGTGTGCTTTGGGTATCAGACCTGAGCCGGGACGGGGGGCCGCGCGCGGGCCGTGCCGGAAGTCCTAGGCCGTTCGGCGGCATGGATCCAATACGGAAATGACGGCGTTCCGGACGTCCTTCACCGTGCAAAAACGCGCTGGTGGACGTTTGATCGGGCCGATCGGTGGAAAAAACACAGGGGGAGCGGTAAAAAAACCGCTCCTCTTTTTCGGCTGCCCGCCGCAAAAACCGCGCCCCCCAGCGGCAGGCGGAAAAGCATTACGGGGCGGAAAATGTGAATATTTCCTGAAAATTCCCAACAGCGTCATTGCCATTGGCATGATTCAGTGGTAAAATGAAAGCAGACTAAAATCGCAGGAGCCTGACCGCGACCGGCAGGCTCCTGACCCTTGAGGTGAACTATGGTCCTTAAATCCTTGCTGCTGCAAGGCTTCAAATCCTTTCCCGACCGCACCGAGATCCGGTTCGTAGGCGGGGTGACGGCGATCGTCGGCCCGAACGGGAGCGGGAAGTCAAACATTTCCGACGCCATTCGCTGGGTGCTGGGCGAACAGTCCTCGCGTTCGCTGCGCGGCGCCAAGATGGAGGACGTGATCTTCGGCGGGACGGCGCGGCGCGGCCCGGTCGGCTTTGCCGAGGTCTCGCTGATCCTTGACAACGAGGACGGGCGTTTCCGCTCCGACTTTACCGAGATCATGATCACCCGGCGTTATTACCGTTCGGGCGAAAGCGAATATTTCATGAACAAAAAGCATTGCCGCCTGCGCGATATCCACGAGCTGTTCATGGACACCGGCCTTGGACGGGACGGCTATTCGATCATTGGGCAGGGCCGGATCGAGGAGATCCTTTCGCTCAAGAGCGAAGACCGCCGCGAGGTGGTCGAGGAAGCGGCGGGCATCACGAAATTCCGCTACCGCAAGGAGGAGGCCGAACGCAAGCTGAAGGCCACCGAGGATAACCTGGTACGCATCCGCGACCTGTTCAGCGAACTGGAACGGCAGGTCGGCCCGCTGGAAAAGCAGAGCGAGAAGGCGCGGCAGTATCTGGCGCTGCGCGACCGGCTGCGGGTGCTCGAGATCTCGCTGTGGCTGCTGTCGCTGGAACGCATCCAACAGGACGGGCGGAAAAACGCTGAAGACCTCGCGGCCTGTGAGAGCCAGCTAGGACAGGCGCGGGGCGCGCAGAACGCCTTGTATGAACAGTCCGAGCGGCTGGCGGAGGCGCTGCGGGAGGCCGAGGTGGAGGCTGAAGGGCTCCGTCACGCGCTGCGGGACGCGGAAGCGCGCACCGCCGAACAGGCGAGCCGGTGCGCCGTTCTGGCGGCGAACATCCAAAACCAGGAAGAAAACATCGAGCGCACCCGGCGCGAGCGGGAGCAGCGGCGCGAGCAGGCGGAAAACCTGAGCGGGCAGACCGCCGCGCGCGAGCGGCGCATCGAATTGCTCGACCGTGAGCAGCAGTCCCTCGCGGAGCAGCTCGCGGCGCTGGAAGCCGAGTCGGAAGACCTGCGCAGGCAGGGCGCGGCGCTCGCCGGGCGGGAGCGCGCGGCGCGCGACGGCGCGGCTGCGGCGACCGAGGAACGGTTCGCGATCGAGCTGCGCCGGACGGCGGCGGAGACCGGCTTGCAGTCCATGGAGGAACGCCGGGGCACGATCGACGCCGACGTGCGCAAGGCGGGCGAACGGCTGGAAACCGAAGAAGCGCAGCAAAAAGAGCTTCAAAAGGAGCTGGACGATTGTTTAGACATGCTCGCAGGCGCCAAAAATAAACTGGCGGGCGTTTCGCTCAAGGCGGAGAGCCGCCGGAAAAAGGCGGACGGCCTTGCGGCGGCGGCGCAGGAAGCGGCGGCGGCGCTGACCGACTGCCGGAACCGCGCCCGGATGCTCCGCGACATGCAGCGCGAGTATGAAGGGTTTTCACGTTCGGTCAAGTCGGTCATGACGGCGGCGGGGCGCGGGTCGCTGACCGGCGTGCACGGCCCGGTGTCGTCGCTGATGAGCGTGGACAGCCGGTTCCTGACCGCAATCGACACGGCGCTGGGGGCGGCGGCGTCCAACATCGTCGTCGACCGGGCGGAGGACGGCAAGCGCGCGATCGCGTATTTGAAGCGGAGCGACGGCGGGCGGGCGACCTTCCTGCCGCTGGACACGATCAAACCGCAGACGCTGCGCGAAAACGGGTTGGAAGGACGCCCAGGCTGCTATGGCACGGCGGATGCGCTGGTCAAATGCGATGAAAAATATCGCAATATCATAAAAAACCTGCTCGCGCGCACGGTCATTGCGGAGCAGATGGACGCGGCGCTGGCGATCGCGCGGGCGTATGGAAACCGGTTCCGGATCGTGACGTTAGACGGGCAGATCCTGCAAGCGGGCGGCGCGATGACCGGCGGCTCGGTCTCTAAGGGGACGGGGGCGCTGGCGCGCGCGGGGAAGCTCAAAGAACTGGAAGCCCGGCAAACGGAGCTGGAACGCCGGAAGGGCGAAGCCGAGCAGGCGTTCGCGGCGGCGAAAAGCGAGCTGGCCGCGCTCGATTACGATCTGAAGGCGATCGAAGCCGAGCGCGCCCGGGCGCAGGAGGACGAAGCGCGGCTGCGGGCGTTGGTCTCGCAGCATGGGGCGCTGGTCGAAAGCCTGCGGGCGCAGTACGAAGGGCTGACGCTCGAACGGGATAACCTTTCGGAAGCGAAGGCGGGTTATCAGCGGGCGATTGAAGAAAGCGCGGCGGCGCTGGTTTCCCGGCAGGCGGCGCTCGACCGGTTGAACGAAGAGCTTGCGGCGCTGGAAGAACAGGGGAGGCAGCTGGCGGAACGGCAGGCGGAAGCCTCCGGGAAGGCAACCGGGCTGCATACCGCTATTGCGGAAAACCGCACGGAAGCGAACGCCTCGCGGGAGGCGCTGGAGGAGCTCAAGCGGCTGAAAGCCGACATGGACGCGGGCCTGACCGGCGCTTCGGATGAGATCGAGCGGTTCCGGCAGGAGATCGCGCGGCTGCAAAACGAGCTTGCGGACGCGCGGCGCCGGCAAGCGGACGGCGACGGCGCCGCGGAACAGTACCGCGTGCGGATCGCCGAAAAAGGGCAGGACCGCCTGCGGCTCGAAGGCGAAAAGACGGCGGCGGATAAACGCGCGCAGGCCAAGAACGAGGAGATCCTGAACCTGGAACGCGAGAGCGCGCGGCTGGAAAACCAGTCGGCGCAGCTGAAAAACGAGGAAAGCCAGATCCTGGATAAGATGTGGGAGAACTACGAGCTGACCCCGACCCCGGCGGCGGAGGTCGCGCAGGAACTGGAAGACCCGGCGCAGGCCGGGAAGGACGCGGCCGAGCTGCGGGAGCAGATGCGGGCGCTGGGGCACATCAATCTGGACGCGATCGAGGAATACCAGAAGGTGCTGGAGCGCTACGAATTTTTAAACGAGCAGAAGAGCGACCTCGAAAAGGCGCAGAATGAGCTGTACAAGGTGATCGAACAGCTGACGGTCAACATGAAGGAGATCTTTGCAAGCGAGTTCGCCAAGCTCAACGGTTATTTCGGCGAGACCTTCCGCGAGATCTTCGGCGGCGGGCACGCGGAATTACAGCTTGCCGATACGTCGGACATTTTGAACTGCGGCATTGATATCCGCGTTTCGCCGCCGGGCAAGGCGGTGAAGACGATCACGCTGCTGTCGGGCGGCGAGAAGGCGTTTGTCGCGATCGCGCTGCATTTCGCGATCCTGAAGCTGCGGCCCACGCCGTTCTGCGTGCTCGACGAGATCGAGGCGGCGCTTGACGATGTGAACGTCCGGCGTTTTGCGGAGTACATCCGCCGGTTGTCGGGGGAGACGCAGTTCATTGTGATCACGCACCGCCGCGGCACCATGGAGGAAGCCGACATGCTGTATGGCGTCACCATGCAGGAGCAGGGCGTATCCCGGCTGCTGATGCTCAACCTTGCGGAGGCGGAAAAGCAGCTCGGCAAGGAAATGCGCTGACCGGCCGGAAAACCGCAGGCAGTATCTTTGAGATGGAAAGGAAGGTGCGCAGATGCAGTTCGCACGAGAATTGGAAGGGCGTTATACCTACGCCGATTTATTGACATGGGACGACGGCAAACGCTATGAATTATATGATGGTGAACCGGTGGCGCTCGCTTCACCGCTGATACCCCATCAAAGGATATCGGCGGAGCTGTATGTGCAGCTGCATGGATACCTGCGGGGGAAACGCTGCGAGGCATTCTATGCGCCGGCGGATGTCCGCCTGTTTGAGCGGGAAGGCGACCGACCGGAAGACGTGAAGGTCGTTGTACAGCCAGATATTTTCGTTGTATGCGATCCGAATAAGCTGGATGACCACGGCTGCAAAGGCGCGCCCGATCTGGTGATCGAGATATTATCGCCCTCCACGCAGAAAATGGATCGGCTGGTAAAATATAAGCTGTACCAGCAAGCAGGGGCGCCGGAGTACTGGATCGTAGACCCCGTGTCGCGGATTGTAAGCGTTCACACGCTGGAAGATGGGTGCTACGGCTCGCCGGTCGTGGACAACGCGAACACAAAGATTACAGTCGGTGTGTTGGAGGCGTGCGAGATCGATTTAACGATGGTATTCCCCGACCGTGAAGCGTAAACGACCGCTTCACGGGACGTGATATATAAGGCAGGCGACCCGATCGGCCTGTGTGCCGGAAGGCTGCGCCGCCGATGAAAAACTGTATTTGCGAAACCATAAGATCCAAAGGAGGAGAGAAATTGGGATTTTTTGAAAAGATCAAACAGGGGCTGAAAAAGACGACGGCAGCCGTTACGCAGTCGATTGAGGACATTGCGGCGTCGTTTGTCGAAGTCGACGACGATATGCTTGAAGAACTGGAAGAAGCGCTCATCATGGCCGACCTGGGCGCGCCGGTGGCGGCGCGGGCGACCGAAGCGCTGCGCAAGACCGCGCAGCACAGCCGTATTGAAAGCGGCATTGCGCTGCGGTGCCTGCTCAAAGACGTGCTGACTGATATGATGCTCGAAGATATTCAGATCGACATTTCGCAGACGCCTGCGGTTATATTGGTGATCGGGGTGAACGGGGTCGGCAAAACAACGTCGATCGGCAAGCTCGCCGCACGGTATGTGCAGGAGGGGCGCCGCGTCATGCTGGCGGCGGCGGACACCTTCCGCGCGGCGGCGGCGGATCAGTTGGAGATCTGGGCCAAACGTGCGGGGGCGGATATTGTCCGGCACGGCGAAGGCGCGGACCCGGCGGCGGTGGTTTTCGACGCGGTCGCGGCGGCAAAGGCGCGGGAATGCGATATCATTATTATTGATACCGCCGGACGGCTGCACAACAAACAAAACCTGATGAACGAGCTCAATAAGATCGACCGCATCCTGACGCGCGAACTGCCGGGCTCCTCGCGGGAAACGCTGCTGGTGCTCGACGCGACGACCGGCCAGAACGCCGTCCATCAGGCGGAGGAGTTCAACAAGGCGGCGTCGCTGACCGGCATCATCCTGACCAAGCTGGACGGCACGGCGAAGGGCGGCATTGTGATTGCGATCTCGGCGGGGCTGGGCGTCCCGGTCAAGCTGGTGGGCGTTGGCGAAGGGCTGGACGACCTGATGGATTTCAACCGGTCGGCGTTTTTGGAGGCGATCCTGCCCGACTTTGACGATATGTTGGAACGGAGGGGAGGCTCCTGATGGCAAGGCCGGATTTGCGGAGGAATGATGAAATGCGCCGGGTGAAGATCATCGCCGGCTACACCATGCACGCGGAGGGCTCGGTGCTGATTGAGGTCGGCAACACCCGGGTGCTGTGCAACGCGACGGTCGAAGACCGCGTGCCGCCATTCCTGGCGGGGCGGGGGCTCGGCTGGGTGACGGCGGAATATGCGATGTTGCCGCGGGCGACGAATACCCGGTCGCCGCGCGATATTTCCAAGCTGAAGCTCAACGGCCGCAGCGCCGAGATCCAGCGATTGATCGGGCGCTCGCTGCGCGCGGTGGTCGACCGGAAGGCGCTTGGGGAGCGGCAGGTCATCGTCGACTGCGACGTTTTGCAGGCGGACGGCGGCACGCGCTGCGCCTCGATCACGGGCGGATATGTCGCGTTGTGGCTGGCATGCCAGTCGCTGGTCGAGCGGGGGGCCGTCAAGCGGATGCCCCTGACCGGGCAGGTCGCGGCGGTTTCCGCGGGGATCTTTGGCGGCGAGCCGGTGCTCGATTTGTGTTATGAGGAAGACTCGGCGGCGGATGTTGACTGCAACATTGTTATGACCGGGACGGGCGAATTCGTCGAGCTGCAAGGCACGGGCGAAGAGCGGCCCTTCACCCGGGAAGAGCTGACCCGGCTGCTGTCGCTGGGGAAAAAGGGCGTGGCAAAGCTGTGCCGCGAACAGAGAAAGGCGGTGGGCGACGCATGGAATTTGTCGTAGCATCCCATAACCCAAAGAAGCTGCGGGAGATGGAAGCGATCCTGGGGGCGCTGGGCATTTCGTTCGCCCCGCTTCCGGAGGGCGCGCCGGAGCCGGAGGAGAATGGCCTGAGCTTCGAGGAAAACGCGCGGATCAAGGCGCGGGCGGCATGCGGCTTCACGGGGAAGCCTGCGATCGCCGACGATTCCGGGCTTTGCGTGGACGCGCTGGACGGCGCGCCGGGGATCTATTCGGCGCGGTACTGCGAGGGGACAGACGAGGATCGGAACGCGTTCCTGCTCCGGCAGATGGAAGGCGTTCCGGACGGGCGGCGGCAGGCGCGGTTTGTCAGCGCGATCGCGGCCGCGTTCCCGAACGGCGACGAGCTGACGGTGCGCGGCGAATGCCCGGGCGAGATCCTGCGCGGGGCGCAGGGCGCGGGCGGCTTTGGCTACGATCCGTTGTTCTGGGATGCGGCGCACGGCTGCACCTTCGCGCAGCTGCCCGCCGAGGTCAAGGACCGGATCTCGCACCGGGCGCGGGCGCTGCAAAAAATGAAACAGGCGTTAGGAGAATATTATGCTGAACAGTAAACAGAGGGCGCAGCTGCGCGGGCTGGCGAACACGTTGCCGGTGACGCTGCACGTCGGCAAGGAGGGCGTGACCGAAGGGGTTGTCCGCCAGCTGGAAGAGCTGTTGGAAAGCCATGAGCTGGTGAAGGGCAAGGTGCTGGAAAGCGCGCTTGCGACGCCGGGCACGGTGGCGGAGGCGCTCTGCGAGGAGACGAAGGCGGAGCCGGTGCAGTGCATCGGTACGAAGTTTATCCTGTACCGGCAGGCGCGCGAGCCGGACAAACGTCGGATCGTGCTGGTGAAATGACGCGGCTGGGGCTGATGGGCGGGACGTTCAACCCGCCGCACCGGGGGCATCTGCACGCGGCGCAGTGCGCGCGGGAGGACCTGCGGCTGGATCGGGTATTGTTCATCCCGACCAACCTGCCGCCGCACAAAAAGCTGCCGGAAGGTTCGGCGACGACGGCGCAGCGCTGTGAGATGGTGCGGCTGTTGACGGCGGGCTGCGGCTGGGCGGAGCTGTCGACGGTCGAGGTCGACCGGGGCGGGGCGAGCTATACGGTCGACACGCTGCGGCAGCTGAGCGCGCCCGATCGGGAACTGTTCCTGATCCTGGGCACGGATATGCTGCTGACGCTTGACACGGGCTGGCGCGAGCCGGAGGAGATCTGCCGGCTGTGTACGCTGGCGGCGTATGCGCGGGAGGCGGACGAGGACGCGCTGCTTGCGGAAAAGAAGGCGTCGATCGAGCAAAAATACGGCGCGCGGATCTGCCTGATCCGGCACGAACCGTTCCCGGTCTCCTCGACCGAGCTGCGGGGCGGGGGGGATCTTGACCGGCTGACGACGCCGGCGGTCGCGGCGTACATCCGCAGTCATAAGCTGTACGGCCGCTGAGCGTGTGGGCGGCTCCCGTTCGCTTCGCCTGCGCGGCGGGCGGTCCTGCGCGGACGGCGCCAGAGGGGCGAGCCCCTC
>CAJUGU010000017.1 GCA_910586105.1 uncultured Eubacteriales bacterium
CCGAGCGACGGCAGCACGTCCAGCGCGAACACCTCCGAATGCAGCTCCTGTTCGCCCCTCACCGCGCGTACCTGCGCCCGGAGCAGCCCGGGATCCAGCATCCCGCGTTCGAGCGTGCAGCCCAACACGCCATTTTCCAGCTCCAGCAATAGGAAATCCCGCCGCCCGCTGGCATACCGGACATCGAGCCGGTACGTCCATCCTTCAGGCGCGTCGGTCCGTATCTCCAGCCGACGCGCCCCGTTTTCGCCCGCGAAGCCGATCCGCCGGTCTTCTTCGGGCACATGCACGCGCCAATCCCGCATTATGATCATACCTTAAACCTCCTCCCATGCCCCGGGGGATTCTCCGGGGCTGTAACTCGTAGCCTGTACTGCGCGCAGCACGCGCCCATCCGTCCAGACCATGCATTCGCCGGCCTGGTACAGGTCGTGCGCCCCGGACGGCTGCACCCACGGCAGCGCGGTTTCCGGCCCCCGCCCATGGTATGCCGCCCACAACGCGGGAGCCTTCACAGGGCTCCAATCCGGACTGCCGGTACTGTCATGCGCCTGCACGCACCGGAACGGCACGCCGTCCGCATTTCGCACATCGCCGACGGCATAACTCCCGGGCTTCCATTCCGCCGCAAGCGCTCGGCACGCGATCACATCGTCTGCCACCATCCGCGGGGCTGCGCTTCGGAACATTACCCGGGCCATCGTTTTGATCCCCTGCTCTTCGAGTGCCAACGCCTTTGCGCGTTTTTCTCGTTTTTCTTTGATTTCGGCTTTTTCGGCTTCCTCCCGTGCGGATTCCGCTTCTACCGCTGCACGCTTTTCGGTATCCTCAACGATATCGGTTATGCGCGTTCGATTTTCGTCCAGCGCCAGTTTTGCGAACGCGCCAAGCTCTCGGAATTTTCCCGCCAGCGCCTCCGGCAGCTCCCAGCTGACCCCCGGCACTTCATGCGGGGTCGTGGTCAAATTCTCCTGCACGAACATTACCAACCCTCCTTATTTGATCGCCAGATAGAAGTAGCTATATTTGCTGTTGTTAAGATACACATAATTATTATATAAAAAATCAACGCTATTGATAATATCCGAACTCTTTGACCGCGCATTTGCGACATAAAATCCAGTAGAAGTTATTTGCATTACATGAAACAAATTTGGATTCGTACCGTTTCCCTGATACGCAATATAGGGATTATCCGATGTGCAGTATGCAGAATAGACCGAGGTGTCTTCTTCGTTCGATCTCATAGAGGAAGGATATGTAAATTCCGTATTGACGTACCAGGGGACCAAGATCCCTTTATCGCCGCTCAGCCTTCCGACCCAAACAAATCTCGGCGAAAACCCCAAGTTGATATTTTGCGAAGCCTGCATAGCGGTATCAGATGCGGACGGAGCCGACTGATTTCCGACATACGTCCCAAAAACGACCTCGCTGCCAGATCCAATCCCAAGCGCAGCCTTCAAATTTGCCAAGGTGATCTTCTTACCGGTCGCGGCGCTCACGTCGCCGATCGCGATATAATCCCCGGCGGCGATCCCGGTCGCGGTCAGCTCGCTCGATCCGTTCAGGAGCGCGTACAGCGCCACGGCGGCGGTCGTCGACCCGGTACCGCCGTTTGTGACCGGCAGCGTGCCGGTGATCGCGCTGGCGGGCATGCTTGTTGGGGAGTCCCCTTTCGGCCCCTGCGGGCCGGTTGCGCCGGGGTCGCCTTTGTCGCCCTTATCCCCCTTGGGGCCGGTCAACGCCGCCTTTTGCGCGTCGGTGAGCATGTCAAAGGTGAGCGCCGCGCCGTCCTTGCCGTCCGCCCCCTTCGGGCCGGGTTCGCCCTTGTCGCCTTTGTCCCCCTTCGGGCCGGTCAGCGCCGCCTTCTGCTCGTCAGTCAGCGTGTCGAAAGTGACCGACGAGCCGTCTCTGCCGTCCTCGCCCTTCAGGCCGGGATCGCCCTTGTCGCCCTTGTCGCCTTTGTCGCCTTTGTCCCCCTTCGGGCCGACCAGCGCCGCCTTCTGCTCGTCGGTCAGCTCCTCGTAGGTCATTGCCGTACCGTTGATCCCGGCGGGGCCCTGCGGCCCGGGCGGGCCGGTCAGGGCTGCTTTCTGCGCCTCGGTCAGCATGTCGAAGGTGAGCGCCGCGCCTGCGTCGCCCTTCTCCCCCGGCGGCCCGGGCGTCCCCGTGGCGCTCTCCCCGGTGTCGCGATAGCCGCCGCTTGCGGCGTCCCACACCCACCATGTCCCGCCCTGTGCAATCGGCGCTTTCGTGGTCAGCGTTTCCGCCCGCTGCACGGCGGCGGTCACGCGCTGCTCGAGCTGTTCAAACTCGCCGGGCATGAGCGGCTCGAACGCCTCGAACGCGTCGACCGAATCCCGCACCTCCAACCAGAACGGGTTGGATTTCACGACCAGCTCGTCCTTGCTGCCGCGCACCTGCGCCCGGATCCTGCCGGGACAGGCGACATGTTCCCGCCGCAGCACCGCCGTCAGCAGCCCGTCCTCCGCCGTCAGATCGAGGATGTTCTTTTGCCCGTCCTCGAATTCCAGGTCGAGCTTGCAGGTATACCCGGGTACGCGCGCCTCGATTTCCAGCCGCCTTGCGAGGTGCTCCCCGGTGAACCCGATCTGCCGGTCGCCCGCCATCGGGGCCGTCACCCGCCAGCCTTCCATTTTCAACATAAAATTCCCTCCTTACCAGATGCCTTCACAGATAAATCTTTTCCCCGCGCTGTACACGTTTTTCGATCTCCCGAAACTGCTTCCGGTTCCATTTGGAAGGATCATTGCCGATCCGCACCGGCAAACCTCCCTGCAGCCCATTTTCGACCGGCCTTGCAAGATTCTCCCGGATCCTTGCCCGCACCTGCTCTTCCATCTGCCGTCGTGCCGCTTCAAACAGCTCCTGTCCATGACAAGCCTGGTAAGCAGTCAGCAAATCGAAGTCCCCAAGCAGCAGCGACTTGAACCTGGGGTCTCCATCAAGCTCGGCCTGCAAATCGAAATCGGGATACTGTTTCCGGACGGTTTCCAATTCAAGCTCCAACCGTCTGCGCGCATGGTGGACAGCTGCATGATACAACTGCTGCTGCACCTGCGCCGACCTTCGCAGCTGTTCAGCAATCTGTTCATACCCAGCCCTGCGCAGCTGGTCGTCATACTGTTCGCGGTACTTTGCAAGCTGTTTCACTGCTTTATCAGCGTTTTTAAGAGAAAACTTCCTCTTGACATCCCCATCGCCGTCTGCTATACTGATATCAGAAGAAGCTTCGTGCCTGCGATTTGCTGCACCCTGTGCGGCATAGATCGTTTCCGGAGCTTCTTCTATTTTTGTCGGGATCATTTTTACAATGTCATACAGATCGTGATATCCTTTATCTGTGATTCCAACAACCACTTCGGCATTGTAATCCGTACCGCCAATCCTTAACTGAACGTCTCCACGGCGGAATTTGACGAAATCATCCTTTCTCGGATGCTTGGGACGCTCATCTTTGTAATCCTGAACGGCCTGCAATAACTCATCTGCATTTGCAAATGCACGTATTTTATCAAGGTATTTTCCTCCGTCTTCCCGCAGCAACGCGGTGGCGCTGCCAGAGCGCACCCATTCTTTCGCAGTTTTTTTCTTGATGCCGGTTTCCTGTCCATTCACGTCTACAGGGTTGTTAAACTGGCTGGAAACCACAGACGACAGCAGCTTGTGAAGCGTTTTCCGATCTTCCGGCGAAATATTTTCCGGGTCAAGTCCCAGCCCGCCAAGGATATCCTCCTCCACCTCCACATACAGTGAACCGTCTGCCGCACGCTTCACCGCATACCGCGCCTCACTGCCGTCCGTTTGGACGGCCTTTTCATTGCGCGCCAGCTGGCTCGCTTCACCAAGCGCTTCCGCCCACAGCCGTTCGCCCTCGCTGAGCCTGTCCAGAAAAGCGGACTGCTCCCGCGTCAGCTTCCGCCCTTTAAAGTACTCCCGCACGCGGTCCACAATATCGCGAATCGTCTGCAAAATACCATGCGCGGTCTGCCGGTTTTGCGGGGTCTGCTGTGTGAAGCGGCGCACGGTTTCGGTGTCCACGTCCAGCAGCATCGCGAAATCCCCGGCGATCTCCTCGCGCGCCTGCGCGGCGGTCAATTCCTGCCCGGCCTGCTGCCGGTAGACCTCCTGCACGCTCTCAACAAGGCTGTCGATGCTGACGCCGTTCCGAGCGGCGGCCTGCTCCACGGCGAACGTCTCAAACGCCTGATAGTGCGCTGCGCCCAACGCCTTGATCTGGTGCGTGACCTCATGCTTCACGGTGCTGCGGTAACCTCTTTCGGCATCCTCCGCATTCGCAAAGATGGTGACAACGCCATCCTTGATCTGCGCATTCACGATATCGCTTTCCTGACTGACGATCTCACCGCGCAGCCCGACTGCTTTCAACAGCACATCATGAAATTCCCGGTCTTCGGCACTCATCCGTCGCGAAACCTCGCTCTCGAGCAGCCCGCGGGAGGTGTCCACCGCTTTCCGTTCCCTCGCCTGCAGCGGCGTTTCGGACAGCGTCCCGGCCAGCTCTGTGGTCTGCGCCTGCGTCCCGCTGTTGGACAGCGCCCGGTCAAGCGCCGTGCCCACGCCGCCATAGAAGACGCCGGAGAGCGCGCCGCCCGCCGTTGAATTCGCCCATTCCGCAAGCGAAAACCCGGCATTCGGATCACGCGCAGCTTTCTCCGCGATACCATTCAGCACATAGCTGGCCTTGAAGTCTTGCCAGATGCATTCACAGATAAATCTTTTCCCCGCGCTGTACACGTTTTTCGATCTCCCGAAACTGCTTCCGGTTCCATTTGGAAGGATCATTGCCGATCCGCACCGGCAAACCTCCCTGCAGCCCATTTTCGACCGGCCTTGCAAGGTTCTCCCGGATTCTTGCCCGCGCCTTCTCTTCCATCTGCCGTCGTGCCGCCTCAAACAGCTCCTGTCCATGACACGCCTGGTAAGCAGTCAGCAAATCGAAGTCCCCAAGCAGCAGCGATTTGAACCGTGGGTCCCCATCAAGCTCGGTCCGCAAATCGAAATCGGGATACTGTTTCCTGACGGTTTCCAATTCAAGCTCCAACCGTCTTCGCGCATGGTGGACAGCTGCATAATACAACTGCCGCTGCACCTGCACCGACCTTCTCAGCTGTTCAGCCGCCTGTTCATATCTAGCCCTGAACATCTGTTCATCAAAGCTCGTTCCCTGCGCCTTCTGCCACCGATTTTCAGCTTTCAGCGCCCGTTTTTCCTCCTCGCTGAGCTTGGCCAGCCGCGCATTCAGCTCACTCAGGCTCCCGCCATAGGATTTTTGCCCGTCGAAATCTTCCCCGGGATTTTGTGCATTTCGTCTCTTGCCATTCACGGCGTTTTGTAGTATACTACCCATATCAAGATCTTTGGCGCTTCGTGATACACCATCCTCTGGATGATGCCACGTTTGTGTTTTGCGCCGAAGGTCTTGTGTTTTTTCGGAATAAACATCGTGCAGATACAGCCGTTGGTTCTGCGTATCCCGTTGAAGCATAATGCCCATATAATACGCCTCCGCCCCAATCTTGATTGGAGCAGCTACAACAATCCTTTCCGAGAGGCCCCCATTCTTTTCATATACATCGACTACAGCCCCATTTTGCAGCACCTGAGGGATTGCCGCAAATGCTGCTGCCTTCACCTGTGTCATACCGTGCCTGCGCTCGCTCCTCCAACTGCTTTTGGTCAGTGCCACATCGCCAAACCGCTCTGTAAAAATATTGCCACCAAGGCTGTCAAAGAAGTCCAGCACCTGCGTCTGCAAATCGATCTCTCCTTTTGGGAACTCCCGTCCGGTCAGCTCGGCAACGGGAGCCATCCGCACAAGCTCGGCCTCCCCCTCTGCAAGGTCGTTCTCCGTAAACTGCGGATATCGGATCTCATACTGCGTTTCCCCCGTCTGCCGCCCCTTCGCGCCTTCCAGCGCTTCGGCGTACATCCGTTCGGCCCTCTGCACAAACTTCTGTTCCGCGTCCCCGGCCAGCCGTATGACCATATCGTGCAGCCAGTCGCGGATTTTTTGCGCCAGACTGCGGTCGGCCTGCGTCAGCCGCCGGATGCTGTGCGCATCGGTGAACAGCTTTTCCTCGGCGAACTTCGCGACCAGCTCGCGCCTTGCGCCGTCCTCGCTGAGATAAACGCCCTGCCGCGCGTATTCCTGCACGATCGCGGCGGTTTGCAGTTCCACGTCCTGACCGGACTTCTGCAAGTGTTCGATCACGCGGCCCGCAAACGCCTGATACCCGCCGCTGGTTTCCAGATGGTGGGTCAGCTCGTGGACGAACACCTGCCGCACCGGGTTTTCCGCATCCGTCCGGATCCGTATTTTTCCGTCGCGGTAATCCCCATTCCCGGCGACCCGCCCGGAGAACTCGACCTCCACGCCGATCCGCTTCGCGATCCGATCGATCGTGTCGACGGTCGTCCGGTCAACGCGTTCACTGTAGGCATCCCGCACCACGCCTGGCTTCGCCGCACGGCTCACGTTTTCCGCCGTCCCGCTCACCGCCTCTACCGTTCCGGAATCCAGCCCAGCCGCCTGCTCCCCGGCCTTCTGTACCAACTGCAGCGGCGTTTCGGACAGCGTCCCGGCCAGCTCTGTGGTCTGCGCCTGCGTCCCGCTGTTGGACAGCGCCCGGTCAAGCGCCGTGCCCACGCCGCCATAGAAGACGCCGGAGAGCGCACCGCCCGCCGCCTGCTCCGCAAGCTCTGCGACCGAAAACGACGCCTCCGGATCGCGCGCCGCCTTATCGGCCATATAATTCAGGAGATAGCTGGCGCTTTCCTCGCTGGCTTCCACACCCGCCTGCCGCAGGATGTTCCGGATCGCCGTCTTCGCGCCCACGCCCTGCGCGGCCTTCCAAAAGCCTTCAATGGAAAACCGTTCGGTCAGCGCTTCGATCCCGCCAGCGGCAAGCCCGCGCACCAGCGATTCCTCGGGCGCAAGCCCGCGCTCATTCAGCTCCGCGCCCTTACTCGCGGCGGCCTGCGCGCCCATCACGCCCATGCTGAGCGCCGGGCCGATCCCGGGCACAAGGCTCAGCCCCATCGCAGGCGCGTTGCCCGCAATGCTCAGTCCGGTGTTTGCAAGGAATCCCGGCACGCCTTCCAGCCCTGCGGTCGCCAGCTGCTGGTATTCGGCGCTGCGGCGCATTTTGGTCATGCCGTAACCGTTCGGATCGGCGGGGTCTGAGGCGCGCAGCTCGCCATACAGCCGTTCGTTGTTCGCTGCATACTGTGCGCGGATCTCCTCCTCTGTGCCCCAGCTGGCGTTGCCGTACCCCTGCCGGATCGCTTCCAGCCGATTCAGCAAGATCTGCTGCTCTTTCAGCTCCGCCTGCCGCTCCGGGTTTGCCGCGTCGGCGCGCAGGTTGCGACCGTATTGCACAGCGAGCTCTGCCAATGCAGGGATCGTCCCGACAAGGCTGTTCCCGATACTTTGCGCGCCGTATCCCAGCCGCTGCCCAATGGTTGGGTCGGCGTTCTCCCGCGCATATTGCAGGATCTGCTCATGCTCCGTCAGGCTGGTTGGCTGGAAGTCCCAAGGGGTCAGCTCCTCCGCCAGCTGCTGCCGGAACGTATCCCGCTCCCGCAGCGCCTGTCCGGCATAACGTTTCTCCGTCAGCAGCGATATTGCATCGCCGCTTTTCGGGACTGCCGCCCCCTGTTCCGCCGTAAAGGCGTTCCGCTGCGCCGCCTGCCCACCGATCGACCGCGTGCGGTAATCCGGTACGGATGCCGGACGGCTGCCAGTGTCCGCAGCCGCCAGCCCGCGCGTGCGCGCCGCCGGGACGCCCGTCTGCCGTTTTGCCGCAGGCTCCTCCGCGAGCTGCCCGATCTGAGACCCCCCCGGTTCCACCGCAGCCATCACAGACTGCGCCTTCTGAACTGCGGAAGCTGTCCGTCCCGCCTGCTGTTTCGGCCGCGCCCCTGCCGCGTCGGAAATGCCTTGCAGCCGCGCATGGTCGCGCGCGGTCTGCGCATCGATCTTAGAAAGCTCCAGCCGCCGCCCGGAGCCTGCCGAAGGAGCCGCCGCGGCCTGCACCTTCTGCGCCGCATCTTGCCTGGCGGATCCCGCCTGTTCCTGTTCCCGCTGCCTGCGGAACCAATCTCCGTAACTGCTCATGCCGTCCCCCTTTTAAATCGCGTCCAAAATGCTCTGGATGGTATCGTCGTCATAGCCCTGCGCGCGCAGCCAGGCCACAGCGGCCTGCGGGCTGTATTCGGATTCGTCGATCCGTTCCCGGGTCTTCTGCACGATCCCCGAGAGGTCTGCGGTACCGCTCTGGGAAAGCGCCGCCCCGCTCCCGGAACCGCCCAATGTATCCGCAACCTTCCCCCCGACCGTCGCCGCAAGATCAAACCCGCTCTGCCTGCTGTTCCACTTCTCGAACTCCTCCAGCAGCCCGGTCTGCGAGGTGAAGCCGTACTTCTTGTAATTGTTGGCGATGAAACTTTTCGCGTTCGACCCCGCGCTTTTCGCGGCGGCAAACAGCCCGTTGTAATCCTGCGAAGCCGCGCCGGAGCTGCCCGAACCGCCGCCCGACGAACGCCCGGAGCCGCCCGAAGCGATCATCTGCGCCCGCACGGCGTCGAGGTAATCCTGTACCTCCTGCCCGGTCAAACCCGCCGCGCCCAGCACACCGCTGTCCGGCGACACGCCCTGCTGCATCCATTCAAGCGCCTGTGCCAGCGCCTTCTGCTTCTCGCTCTGCGCCCGGCTGTAGCTGGTCTCGTCCTCATACCGGGTATCGCTGATGCTGTCGCGCTTCACGCCGTAATCGGCCTGCCATTTGTTGTAGGCGCGGTTATACAGGTCGTCGCTCAGCCCGCGCACGCCGGAAAGCTGGTCGTTCAGCAGCCCGACATTGGCGCTCCAGGCGTTCAGCGCGTCGCTGCCGAGCCCGCGCAGCGTGTCGATCTGCCCGGCGTACTGTTCGCCCTCGTTCAGCCACATGTCATAGGCGAGCCTGTACAGCTCGGGGACCTTGTCCGCCATCTGGGCGTTGTAGTAGTCCTGCGCCTGGCTGGCGGCGTTGACGGCGGCGGTGCTCGACTGCCCGCCGGTCGCGGCGGCATAATTGCCGAGGGTATTCTCGCGTGCCCTCTGCCCTTCGCGCAGGTAGGTTTTCTGGTACTGCTTCCAGATCGGGTCGGTATCGAGGTCATACTCGAACGGGTCGCGGTTCAGATACCGGTCGAGCACCTTGTCGGTCTGCTTCTGGTATGGGTTCGTGAACTTCTTTTGCCCCACCAGATCCCCCGCCAGCTTGTCGAGCGTATCCGCATACGGATCGCTGTAATTGAAATAGGTAGAATCCTTGATGTAACCGCTGCCGTCCGCGCCGCCGGTATAGCCGCCGTACTGCCGCCGGAAATCGTCGGTGCGGTCGTGGATATCCTGTGCGGCGGTGGTATCTCCTCGCTGCACGGCCTTCGTCCAGTCGTTTTTGAGCGTGTAAATGCTGTTGCCATAGTCCATGCTTTTCTGCGCAAGCTGCTTGTCGGCGTCCGACCAGCTCTGCCCGGAAGCGGCGATCGCCTGCTCAAGCTCTTCCATGTTCTTAAATGCCATATCAAACCTCCTGTTCCGTCGCCTCCGCGGTGGAATCCTGTACCTGACGCAGCGCGGTTTCAAGCGCGTCCACCCGCGCCATTAAGCTTTGTACCATCGCGGTATTGAGCGCGATCAGTTCGCCATAGCGGATGGAATACATCCCGTCCCCTCCGCCCGGGAGCTCCGGGTCGTAATCCCGCTGCACGAGCGCCGCCAGATCGCTGCGGTCGAGCCCGCCCGCTTCCAGCGCGTCCCGCACCTGCTGCGCGAGGAACCCGGTATGGAACCGCCCGCTCCGGCTGGACGCCATATGATACCGGGCAGGCCTGAGCGCCCGGTAAAATGCGCCGTACCGTTCGGCGAGGTCGAACGCGACGGT
The DNA here is from genome assembly GCA_910586105.1 of uncultured Eubacteriales bacterium. Taxonomy (GTDB): domain Bacteria; phylum Bacillota; class Clostridia; order Oscillospirales; family Butyricicoccaceae; genus QXXE01. Next base: position 9,975 of record CAJUGU010000017.1, read on the forward strand.
ATTTTTGACCCGTTCGTCCGACGAGGTCGAGATTGACGAAGTCGCTTCGATCTCGTCGCCGCTGAGCCAGATGCTTTCATACCCGAACATATCCTCGCCGACAATGCGGATGCCCGCATTCGTCGCCAGAATATGGTTGCGGTATTCATCCGGCGACCCGCTTACCGGAGGCCCCGCCACGCGGATTCCCCGGGTACTGAAATGCCCGGTCGAACCGGTGCCCATGGTGATATAACCATAATCGTTTTCGAGTTCCAGACGTTCGAGCGCGATGGAGCCGGTCGTAATATTGCTGCCGTTAATCACGCTGCCCTTTCGCGTACTCAGGTCATTGAACGTCACCATACCGGTAAAGTCGAACCCGTTCACGGTCTGTTCCAACCGGCTGTACTTGCCGCTGAGGTCGGTGACCGTGCTGCTGATGCTGGTCGCGGTCTGCTTCACGGACGATATCCCGTTCTCCGCATTGGAAACGCGCGTTTCCATGCTGCTCGCGGTCTGTTCCAGGCTGGAAATATTGCCTTCGGCGCTCGCGACCCTTGTCGCCAGCCCCTGCGCGGTCTGCCGCAGGCTGGAAAGATTGCCTTCGTTGTCGCCGACCCGCTGCGCGATCCCTTCCGCCGTGATTTTGACCTCGGCAACGCCCTTTTCGGTATCGAGCACGCGCTGGGTAATGCCTTCGGCGGTAATGGTAAGGTTCGCGATCTGGTCGGCATTCTGCCGTACCTCGGCGCTGATCTCCCCGGCGGTCTGTTTTAAAATGGAGATCGCGCCGTCGGAGCCTTCCAGCCGGTTAAAGATTTCCTCATACCCTTCGATGTTGTCCGCATCGAGATTCGCCAGCACAAACAGCAGCATTTCCTGCATCTCACGGCAGAAATTGTATAGTTTTTTCGTAGTCCCCGGCAAATCCTCCGCGTTGTAGCGCGGTAAATTGGTTTCTGAAAATACCGCCATTTTTCAAAATCCCCCTTTCAAAAAAACCGGAAGCGGTTGACGGCGAACCGTCTTTTGTGGTATCATAAAAGCATTCAACAACGGAAAGGAGATTGTCGAAATGCCTACAGAAAAAGATATCGAGCTCGTCAAGAAAGCTGTCGCTTATGATTTGAAATTGATTTTGAGCGAAAATCCCGACAAGACCTATACGCAGAAGGAATTAGAACAGATCATCGATTCTTACGTTGCAAAACCATAATTTTTGCAAGAGCCGGAACCCCCGGCTCTTTTTTTGCGCCCTCATCTGGCGCTCCCCTCCTTAAACCGCCGGTTGATCGCGTGCAGCGTGACCCGTCCCTTCCCGCGCAGCCGGATGCTGAACCCATGCCCCCGAACGGGCAGGAACGGCGCTTTCACCGTGCAGTCCTTCCGTCGGGCGGCCCCGCTCCACACCCGCCGCCAGCCGCCGCCGTCGCTACGGATGTCAACGTTTACGATCGCACCGCGTTCCTCGGTCAGCACCAGATCGAGCCTGCTGCTCTTCCGCTTCTCGGCCTGCACATTCTCGAACGGGCCAAACACCGCCTCCCACTGCACGGCGTCGTCGGTATCGCACTGCCACAGCCCGCCGTCCGCGTCGAGCAGATACAGCGTTCCGGCGTTCGAGGAAAACCCGACCGCTTCGGTCTCATCCTCCCGCGCCCAAAGCCCCCGTTCGGTATCATACACAACGATCTCGGCCCTGCCGTCCGCGCCGACGCCGCAAAGGTAATACTTCGCGCCATGCATCCCGGCGACCGCGCGCGCATAGCCGCAATTCAGCTGCATCCCGATCGGTTCGGGCGTGCCGCCGCCATAGGCCATCACGCCCTCCCGGCTGAGGTAATACAGCACGTTGTTGTAAATTTGCAGGGTATCCGCGCACCCGGCCTGCACGCCGGAAATATACGAGGTATTCACCGTGAAATTGGTCGGTTTCGTACCATAGACTTTATGCACGCACCCTTCCTTAAACGCGAGCACATAACTTGCGTACCCGGCGATCCCGGTAAACGCCCCATCCGAGCCGACCCCGACGTCGAAGGCGTCGGTCGCGAGCCCGTTGAACACGTTCCAGTTAAACCCGTCGCCGAGCTTGCAGCAGCAAAGGTGGTTGTCATACACACCCCACAGGCGGTTGTCCTTCTCGCACACGAATTCGAGGTCGGGCACGGTACGCGAAAACGTGACCGCGCTTTCGCCCCACTCGTGAGTGCTCTGGTTTTCGCCGCTGCCCAGCTCGCCGAACTGGAACACATTGTCATAAAACGTGAGCGTACTGCCGTCGACCGCCTGCACAACGGCGGTACGGTTGTTATATTCCTGCGCGCAGCCTTCAATGGTCACGCCGTCGCCGGTTTGGAACGCCCACGCCGCCCCATCCTTCCGGGTCACGCTGGAATTGGTAAACGTCACCGCCAGCGCCCCGGTATGGATTTCCATGCCGCAAAACTCCCCGGTGGCGGTATTGTACGCGGCCTTATCCGGCCACAAAAACACCCAATCGTTCATAACAACAGCGCGCTTGCGTCCGGCGCTGACGCTTCCGACGGCCTCGCCGCCGTACTTGACCTCTGTCCCATCCACAACGAACGCCTTACCGTTCTTGTGCAAAACCAGCGTCGCCGCCTGATATTCTTCAATCCTGCGCCGCCCGCGGCGCGGGCTGAGACAGGGCGCGTCGTCGGTGCAGAAATTCCGCATTTCACGGCACGCGCCGTCCTGCACCCGTGTGCGCCGGTCAAGCCCGGTAAACTGATATGTAACGCCGCCGCCCGCATTCGCGCCGGGGATCTTACGGTTAAACATATCGTTTCACCTTCGCGCCTTCACAGGGCAGATGCATCCGCCGGTACCACTTGACGTACTCGTCATACAGCCCGCCGAAGACGGCCAGCTCGGTGTTGGCGGAATCATATTCCTGCACTGCCTGATCAATCTTGGCGCATAAATAATGCAGATAGATCCCGTCGTAAGGCGGGCCCACCAGCAGCGGCGTTTCATCGTCGGCGCTGGGCCGCAGCAGGACGGGGCCGCACCCCTGCACCTCTTCGGACACCATGCTCTCGAGCCTCGAAAGATCGTCATAAACCGCCGCCGCATCAAACGGCACGGCGCGCACCTCGCGCAGCCGTTCCATCAAATAACCGACTGTCATTTGTCGTCACCTCCTGATAAAAAGCGGGGCAGGACCGATCCAAAGCCCTGCCCCGCGCCGCAGATCTTCAGCGGATATGATTTCCCGTCGACATTGCCGCCTGCTGTACCTTCCGAGCGGCAAGCTGCTGCTTCTGCGCGTTGCGGTAGACCTCTGCAAATGTAGACGGCACCTGTACCTGTTCGCCGCGCCGGACCAGCAGGTTTTTCCCGTTCACGCACAGGAACACGCTGCCGCTTGTCCCATTGGGATCCAGCGGGATCAGCAAGGTCTCCTTCTCCGGCGCGACCGGCCCCGCCGGTACCGTTCCGGGCTGCGCCGCCTGCGTCAGCGGGGCCTGTCCCATGTTCTTATCAGCCATGATCGTTCCCTCCTATCAGTTTCCTTCGCCCGAGAACGTGGAACCGGTCTCGATCCGCACCATATACTCATCCGACAGGATCTTCGCGGTAAGGATGGCCTTCCAACCGGCCGTCGACCGTTGATCCAGCGGATCGGCCGTCCCGGCGGAACCCTTCTGCTTAATGATGGTGCGCAGGCCGCCGCCCTCGATCTCGGTCACGCCGTAGGCGTTCGCGCCAAGGATCAGGGTCGCATACACCGACCGGCCTTCGGAGCCTTCGCCCTCAAAGATCTTCGCCTCGGTAGTCTCCACAAAGCGCACGCCTGCGATCTTACCGATCTCGCCCTCGTAGATCTCCTTGGTATCGGCATACTGATGCGGATACTTCCATTCCGGATCCTCGGTCAGGTCAAACGCGATATCGGGGTGGATAATGCCGATAAAATCGCCCTCGATCGTGTCGGCATTCGCATTCTTGAGCGTGCGCACCGCCATTTTGACCGCCTTCACGGTCAACTTGTCGTTTTCGGTCAGCGCGGCGCGGCTGGCAACCTGCCCTTCGGCATATTGCACATTCGTGCCCGCCGCCATGATCTCACGCACGACAGTATCCAGCGTCCGCCCAGCCTGCGCGCCGAGCGCCTTGACCGTCTCCTGAAGCATGGGATCGATCGCAGAGAGATAGAGCAGGTCGGAGATCGCGATGTAATAGCCATACTGGCCGACCTCGGCGGTCGAGCTGGTCACCTTGAGCGAACCGCCGTCCGGCGTTACGCCTTCGGTGAGCGGCGTGAGCGCCTTGGGCAGCTGGCTGAACTTGCGGAATTCAATGATCCGCCCGCGCCCCTGCGGGATATTCCGCTTCTGCCCGAACTGCGCATGGACGAGCTTAGGCTCGGCGGCATGGATCAGCTCGGTGTCGTAATACGTTTTCATTTCCGGCGTCAGACCCGCCGTGCCGGTCGTGTGCGTGTTCAGCGCGCCGTCGAACGCCCGCAGGTCTGTCTGAACCAATTTCATCATAACTGGATATCCTCCCTTTCTGCACTGAAAAATTTTCTGCCCTGCCCGCCGCCGGGCACCCGGATGTTTTCCGGAGCCTCGCCGGTCTCCCGGTTTTTAGAAGCCCCCACCCGGCGTGCCCGCCGGCGCGGGCAAGGCCGTTCTTCCGATGCACGGATCAGGCCGCCGCTGTTTACCGGCAAGCCTCTGCGCCGCGCCCTCCTTTCCTGTGCATCTGCCTGCATCATAACACAATTTCGGCGGCTTGTCGTCTCGCCTCCCCCGCCGTCCGTAAAAAACAAACGGGCTGCATTCCGCAACCGAACACAGCCCATTTCATTTGAAATTTTCACAAATCGCGTCAAAAACTGCATTTCGGACGGGCTTGAATTCCACAGCGCTTACCCGCCGCAAAAAAAATGATTGTCCCCGGAAGATCCCCCCGCCGGGATCATGCCCGCGCGATCCCGGCAGCTTTTGCACGGCTGCGCCACTGGAAAACAACAGTGGAAAAACGTCCCCGGTTGTGCTAAACTGAATACAGGCACGAAAGGAGGGGGCGCGTATGCGCGCGACCATTTGCATCTTTCTTCGGCGGCGCGTTCCTCCTTGTCGGCGTGCCGCTGCTGGCCGTCGGGCTCCGGATGCTGTTTGTACGCGTTTTCACGCTCGCCAAATACCGAACGGAAACCGAAGGGCGCGCCGCCGACTACATCCTGAGCAAATGGAAGGCCGCGCCCGTGCACCGCAGGCCCGGCCGCTCCCGCGCCTATACCTCCCGCTGGTTTCCGGTCTTTGAATATTCTGCGGCAGGGCGGCAGATGGTTTACAAAAGCCGCCGCTGTATCTTATCCGAGGAGCGCCCTCCGGCGCTGACAGTGCGGCTGCGCTACGATCCCAACGCGCCCGCGCGCTGTTATGTCCCCGGCGAATTTACGTGGGTCGGTTGGGTCGCCGCCGTGCTGTTCCTGATGAACGGTACGGGGTTCACCGTGCTCGGCTCCCTGTTCCTCGCCGTCCATTTTTTCGCATGAACCATTTCGGGAGGCTGTCATGTTTGAAATCCCCAGAATTCAGGCCGTCCTGCGGCGCGCCAGCCATTGGGATCTGTACGACGCGCCGCGTCATGAAGGACGGTTATGACAGTCATTGCGCGTATGCCGTGCCGACCTTCCAGCAATTTTTTCAACGTATATCGACATGGCCGGATATCTCATCCCCGCCTCGCAGCCCCGAAAGGAAACCATACCATTATGAAACAAGGATTCCCGGTGAAATATTTTGCCCGCCGTCTGGTGCGGGAATTCGGCGCGCAAAGGGCCTATCAAAAGCATCTGCACGATTACGGGGACGTTTTAGGACACGTGTTTTTTGGCGATGAGGTCAACCCCGTCCTCTTCGCCCTGCTGAAAGCAAACGCCGATCCCACGGCGATCCGCGCCTATGTCGATTTGGTAGAATCGATGTACCGCGACGGGGACGAAGACGTGAAAAACATCGTGGAAGTCACCATTTGGGAGCGTCTCGGCGACGACGAAACGGTGCTGCGCAACGCCTTTTCGTACTTTTCCGAGGAACTGATGCAGCTGTCGCAGCGGGTCGAACGCAGTTGGGGGCGGCGTGACATCCGCATCTGGCATCAAAACGGCAAGCCGCGATACGATTGGAAATGGCCCCCGCAGCGGTAATGCGGCGTCAAACGCCCGGCCGGACGCTCCGGCGTCCCCCTCACAGAAAGCCAACGTTTCCGCACCGCAGTTATCCAGCCCCGCAGGGCCTGCGGCCATCGTGCGCCCTCCGGGGGGTGGGGCGGCTCCGCCATCCGCTTGCCCCTGCCAGTTATATACAGCAGATGCCAACGGCGGCTTGTGCATCGGACGCAGCTGCGCCGATGTACTGGGGGCTTGGGGGCCATTGGCCACCAACAAGCGGCGCCAGGTATATACCGGTGCATTGCTTGCCGCTACTGTCGGTGCCTATAAACGGGGATTGAAAGCCGCTTGCGATGGTGGTATACTTTGCTTATGCCAATTCGGCAGGCTCTGAATTTGTAATATTGGAGGAAAACATGATGCAGGAAGCCGTCTTAAAAGTAAAAGAACTAGGTGCGCCGCCGGAGGGCTTTGAAGGTGATGCGTTTCCCGGAGACGAAGGGTTTCCCTCGGATGAAACCCTCGATTTGTGGGAGGAATATCAAGATGCGGTCGATTCTATCACCCGGCCGGTCTCATGGAAAGAGGCGGAAATTCTGATAAAGTGTTGTCCGACTGATCACATGGCCGGAATTGAATGGACAATTTTGCATTGTATCGAAAGTGTTTTTAATCCTGAAGCCATAGAGGATTTCCGAACCTTGATTGAGAAGTGCAATTCGAACATGATGAAGAATATGTTGCTGGAGCGGCTTCAGAATTATATCCGCGACAGAGAAGGATAGCTCCAGTCGATAGGGGGGGATTTCATCTTTTTGGTGAAATCCCCCTTGACCAATGTTCTCTTGGATGAAAATCGTATCGAAATCTACGATGACGCGCATAGTATTGAAGAGGAACGTTATATTACGATTGGCATGGCGAATGATATTTTATTTGTCGTCTATACAGAGCGGCATCTTCAAATCAGGTTGATTTCTGCACGTTTTGCAACCGCAAAAGAAAGGAAGATCTACTATGGTGACATTTGAATTGGATCAGACCGCCGCATTAACGGACAAGGAAAAGCGAATCCTTGCAGAGGTCAAAAAGCTGCCCGCCGTCTACGACGATGATTCGCCAGAACTCACCGAAGATTTAGAAAGGGCATTCATCGCGGCTCGAAAAGCAAAGCCCTTTCGCAAAGAACTGATCACCCTGTATGTCTCTGCATCAACAATCAGGAAGGGGAAATCGTTGGGCGCAGACTCTGTCGCGATCCTCAGCAAATTGCTGGATAAAGCGGTCGACGCGTATCCAGTTTCCCCTTGAAAGCGCAAGCCGCCCTGCTTCTGTCAGGGCGGCTGTTTTCACAGCGTTAAACATCGCAGCGCCTGTAAAATGCCTGCATACGTCCAAACTCCGTCTTCCCACGCCCTTTGATTTATGGTAAAATAGCTGCAAGCAGCTATTTTACCACTTATTAAACAATTATACCATATCGGCGCAGAATGCAGTGCAAAGGGGTTGGTATTTCGCCTGCCGCTATGGTATAATGGAGAAAACGCGCTGTCCCTCAAAAACTGATATAAAACGAGGCGATCAAACATGGCAGAATTGGAGTTACGGGAAAAGGTATCGGCGATCCGGGAGCAGATACAGGATCACACGGTACCGGATGAAGACATTATCCAACAGTTCCAAGCGGAGCCGGAGCTTGTCCATGCGCAATGCCTGTCGGGCGCAAACCTGTTTCTTACGGCGGTGCTGAACGATCGGTTCCCCATCGCACAGGCGCTTTCGGAGCTGGGCGCGAATATCCATTGGACGTGCAGGGCGAGTATGTTCAGCGGGAACGCGCTGAACGTGGCGCACACCCCCGAGCAGGCGGAATGGCTTCTGGAACGCGGCGTTGAGGTTGAACGGAACCTGTTGTTATCCCAACCGTTCCAAAATCCGGCGATCGCAGCGGCGGGACACAATGACGCCGATATGCTGCTCTATTGGCTTGCGAAGGAAAAGGAGCTTTTCGCTGGCGATCCGGATTATGTCCGCAGGCTCACTTACACGGCCATTGATATGGCGTCCATAATAAATCAATCCGCAACGCTCGCCCGTATCATCGCGGAGGACGATTTGTGCGAAGTGCTGAAAGATATTTATTCCAATTTGGACGATTTAAATTCTATCCGTTTGTACACCGGCGCATTACGGAAGATCGACGACAACCGTTTGACCGCCAAAATCAAGGAACTGCGCAGGACATTAAGCGCCCGGAAAAAGGAATTGACCGCCAAGGCATGACCCGCGTTCTTTTCCGCCCACAGGAACGGGCGTTCCCGCGCCAAAACCTCCTGCGAAAAGCCCCTGTCCTGTGGGGGAACGCAAACACGCGGAAAGGAGGAAACCCGCATGAAAAAACGAAAAGCCGTCGTCCCGGCCCTATGGTTCGCGCTGATCAGCCTTTCCTCGCCGCTTTGGGTCGGATGCATTTACATGAACCTCACCGGTCACGGCAAGGGCTATGCCTACGATATGGGCTCCGAAACCGATATCGCAGTGTTTATCGGAGTCATACTGCTCGCGCTGTGGCTGGCGGCGCTCCTTCCGGCGACGGTCTCGCTGTGCAAAACATGCCGCCGCAAAAAGAAGGCGTTCACAGGGTTGCCGCTCCTGCTCTTTCTCGGATTTTTTGCGATTGGGGTCGGTATGCTGGGATGGAACGAATTCATCAAATTATTCGGGTACGGTTATCCCCTGTAAGCAGCGGAAGCGCGGCTGCAATATAAGAACCTGTATTCACCTTCCGTATAACGTTTGTCCCATTTCATGTTTTCGATCGCGACTTTGGTTTCCGCGGAGCCGTTCCACAGGACGCTGAACCCTGCCGCCCGGAAGGCATCGGCGACCATTTGCCCGATTTCCACCGCCGTCGGCTGCTCCAGATAATTGCCGAAGGAACAATACAGCCGCGTGCTGTCTCCGTTCAGGATATGTTCCAGATCCTGCGGGGTGTAGAAGCAACAGCCGATCGGCGTTTCGCCGTTTTCTTCCAGCTCCGCCGCCTCTTCATTACAGTCCGCGAAGCCGTCGGATTGCGTATATCCGGCATAATGCTGCGCTACAATCCCGCGTTCCCGGAGCGCGCCGAATGCGGCGTCTAATTTCCGGAAATTTTCCTGATCCCCTTCGTTTTGGAACCGTTGGCGATACGTTTGGATGATTTCGGTAAATTCGTCCTCCGTAAGGCGTTCGCACTCGTCGGGGTACGAATCTTCTATGCGCTCGATGCATTCCGTCAAAATTTCATCGTCGGAATGGAAACCAGCTTTCACATAATTGGTTATCATTCCCTCCTATTCGTATGCGCAGCATTTGTCTTGTATTTTCTTTTGCCATTCCATAAAACGTTCCCTCCATACAAAAAATTACGGGGTTTTGGGGTAGAGCGCGGATAAAGCGTGCCGCCCGCGCAAAGAAACTGCGCGGGCGCTTTTTATTGAAATACGATTTTCAGATCGATCCGGCAGTCTTCGAGCACGCCGACCGGTACCTCTGCAGTTGCCAGATAGGCGACTGGCGAGCCGTACCACCCATCCTCCAAGGTGTGAACCTGTACCATTTGCTGTTCCGGGTCAACGATCCAGTATTCCGGAACACCCGCCTTTTGATACAATTCATATTTCACGCGCCGGTCGATCCGCTGCGTCGACGGAGACAAGATTTCGATCACCAGATCGGGCGCGCCTTTGCAGCCATGCCCCTTCCGCTTTTCCGGGTCGCAGACAACGGAGACATCCGGCTGCAAAACCGTGCGGATATCCTGCGGCGCATCGCCCTCCTGCGCAAATAACTGCACGTCAAACGCCCCCGGATAAACCCTGCACGGTTTCCCCAAAAGGTAATTGCCAAGCTGACGCGTCAGCTCTGCAACGATTTCCTGATGAAGGTTGGACGGGGCGCTCAGCGCAACGAGCTGCCCGTCGTACAGCTCATAACGCTGGCCGTCCTCCCGGGATAAAATGTCAGCAAACGTATATCGTTTTTCCTGCGGCAATGCCATTCCAACCACCTCACGATCGGTATAAATGTTTCCCTGCGCCGGGGCCCCGGCTTCTTTTAATGCACGTATTCAAATTCCATTTCGCCGATCACGACGAAATCGCCTTCCTGCACGCCCATTTCCTCCAACCGCTTGTACACGCCTGCGCCGGAAAGCATCCGGTCCATATACTGCCGCGACTCGTAATCGTCGGTATTGACCGAACCCATAAGCCGCTCGACCCATGCGCCGCCGACAACGTAATAATCGTCGACCTTCTCAACGGTGATATCACGCTCGGTGACCTCGGGCGTTTCGGGCACATATTCCGGCTCGTAGGTGAAGACCGGCGGCAGCTCGCAAAGCTCTTTCCACGCCAGATGCACCAGCTCCTGCACGCCCGCGTTGGTGGCGGCGGAGATCTCCGCGAACAGCCAGCCGTTTTCCTCCGCGAAGGCGCGCAGCCGTTCCACCGGCGCGCGGTCGTCGCCGAGCAAGTCGGTCTTGTTCGCAACCACGATCTGCGGCCGCGCCGCGAGGAACTCGCTGTAACCGGCCAGCTCCTGATTGATCGCCCGGATATCCTCAATGGGGTCGCGCCCCTCGCTCCCCGCCGCGTCGACCAGATGCAGCAGCAGGCGGCAGCGGTCGATGTGCCGCAGGAAATCATGCCCGAGCCCTGCGCCCTCGCTCGCACCCTCAATGATGCCGGGGATATCCGCCATCACGAACGACTGCTCCTCGCCCACGCGCACCACGCCCAGGTTGGGGATCAGGGTGGTGAAATGGTAGTTGGCGATCTTGGGGCGCGCGGCGGAGACCATCGAAAGCAGCGTCGACTTGCCGACGTTCGGGAACCCGACCAGCCCCACGTCGGCGAGCAGCTTGAGCTCCAGCACGATGTCCAGCTCCTGTCCGGGCAGGCCGGGCTTTGCGAAGCGGGGGGCCTGACGGGTCGGCGTGGCGAAATGGGCGTTGCCCCAGCCGCCGTTCCCGCCCTTTGCGGCGACGAACGGTTCATCGTCCGACAGGTCTTTGATGATCTGCCCGGTCTGCTGGTCGCGGATCAGCGTCCCGCGTGGTACGCGGATCACCAGGTCGGCTCCGTCCTTGCCCTTCATGCGTTTGCCCATGCCGTTTTCCCCGTTCGGGGCGGCGTATTTTTTCTTATAACGGAAATCCAGCAGGGTCGACAGGTTGTCGTCGACCTGGAACACGACCGAGCCGCCGCGCCCGCCGTCGCCGCCGTCCGGCCCGCCTGCCGCGACGTACTTTTCGCGGTGGAAGCTGACCTTCCCGTCGCCGCCCTTGCCGGACGCAATGCGGATTTTCGCGATATCAATAAACATAGCATTCCTCCGGAGGGGGCGCGCCTGGAGACGACGGAACCCTCCTCCAAATGGGGGTGGAAAACAAAATCTCAGACCGGCGGCCTGAGACTTTGCTGATCGTCTTTCCGATCGCCGCAGCAGGGCCCAGCCCTCTCGCGGCAACGGTTTTTTTACTGCTCGTAAACGGAAACGCGCTTGCGGTCCTTGCCAACGCGCTCGAAACGGACGACGCCGCTCACCTTCGCGAACAGGGTATCGTCAGACCCGCGGCCAACGTTGACGCCCGGATGGATCTTCGTGCCGCGCTGGCGGACGAGGATATTCCCGGCGGGGACGTGCTGGCCGTCGGCGCGCTTCACGCCAAGGCGCTTGGATTCGGAATCACGGCCGTTCTTGGTCGAGCCGACGCCCTTCTTGTGGGCGAAAAACTGTAAACTGATCTTCAGCATCGCTGTACACCTCCAAAACTGTTATGAATTCGGCATAATTGTCCTGCATTTCCAGATAATGCATGCGGAGCGCCTCCAGGGCGTCCTGTGCTCCCTCGCGCGATTCGGGGGGGAGGGAGATGCGGATGTGGGTCTCCTCCGGCTCCACGGTGGTATCGAGCGCCAGCCTGCGGATGTCCTCCAACAGGATATGGGTCAGCTGGACCGCGCTGGTGACTGCCGAACAGACGATATCTTCGCCCTCTTCGGCAAACCCCGCGTGGCCCCGGATGTCGACGGCGGTGATGCCGCCGCCCTCCGCGCGCGTGAACACGGCCCTTGTCATGGCTTACGCCTTGATCGTGCCGATCGTCACCTTCGTGTAGGGCTGTCTGTGGCCCTGACGGCGGCGGTAGCCCTTCTTCGGCTTCATTTTGAAGATGTTGATCTTCTTCTGCTTGCCGGTCTTGTCGGCTGTGCCGGAAACCGTCGCGCCAGCCACGTAGGGCGCGCCAACGGTCAGGCTTTCGCCTTCGCCGACTGCGAGCACCTTGTCAAAGGTCACGGCTGCGCCGTCCTCGACGCCGAGCTTCTCGACGTAAATCACGTCGCCCTCGGAAACCTTGTACTGCTTGCCACCGGTCTCTAAAATCGCGTACATACGGTAGCACCTCTCTTTCTTGGATAGAGTCACGCTCTCGCGGGTGTGGGCCCGTTTGGGCACACTTCGCCAGACCCGCTCGATGCGGCTTTTAAAAGGGTATCACAAAACCCCGGGCTTGTCAATGGGGCTGCGGCCATTTTTCCGGATTTTTGTGGAAATCTGCCGCGCCCAGCGGGCCGGTCAGACGACGTACAGCTTGACGGTCTCGTAGACCTCGTAGACCTTTTTCAGCGACGCCATTTCGGTGCCGGGCAGGCGCGCGCAGGCGCGGCCCATCGCGACGGCGTATTTGGCGAGTTCGTAGATATCGAAGCCCTTCGCGAGCGAGTTGGCGATCGCGCCGACCATCGCGTCGCCGGTGCCGATCGAGCCGCAGTCCTCAATCTTAGGCTCCGAGTTGACGTAGAGCGCCTCGTGGTGATGCTTCGAGACGAACACCGAGCCTTCATGCGCCATGGAGACGCATACGGCCTGCGCCCCGGCTTCCAGCATCTGCCGCGTCCTTGCGACTACGGTCTCAGGGTCGGCGGTCGGTTCCTCGCCGACGAATTCGGCCAGCTCGAACAGGCTTGGCTTGACGAAATCCGGCTCGAACGCAAGTGCTTCGCGCAGCACGTCCCCTGCGGCGTCCACGATCAGGCGGCAACCCGCCTTCTTCACCGTCTTGAGCAGCTTGCGGTATTGCGCCATCTGGAATTTGGGCGGCAGCGAGCCGCTGACGACGAAGATGTTCTTGTCGTCCAGGTAGGTCTCCATTTTTTCGATCAGCCGCAGGAAGTCGTGGTCGCTGATCTGTGGGCCGGGCTCGTTGAATTCGGTGTGCTGCCCGTCGGGCTCAATGATCTGGATATTGACGCGGCTTTGCCCGGCAACGTCGACGAAATCATGCATGATATTCATGGAAGTCATCATATCTTTAATGATGCGGCCATTTTGCCCGCCGCAGAAGCCGATCGCGACGCTGTCCCCGCCCAGGACGTTGATCGCGCGCGTTACGGTGATCCCCTTGCCGCCCGGCTCGCGGACGCTTTCCGCAGTGCGGTTCAGGTGGTTCAGGTTTATGACGTGGTCGAGCCGCATCCGGCGGTCGATTGCAGGGTTGAGGGTAATCGTTATGATCATATCTGGCCTCCATCAACAGCAGACCCGCCCGAACGCCCTTGCAGCGGGCCGGGTCCGATTCATCTTATCTATATTTTAACGCATGGAAGCCCGCATTGTAAATCGTTAATTCCGAAAAAAACGCGACTTTAGGGGAATCCACAAAAAAACGCCCCGCTTTCCGCCGGTCCTTGTGCTTTTAGGCAATGCCGGCGGAAGGCTTCAAACGGCGGTTTTCACGATCTCCGTCCCGGTATAATAATGGGTAAGGATATCCTGATAGCCGCTGCCCTGCTCGGCCAGGTATTTCGCCCCGTATTGGCTCAGGCCGACGCCGTGGCCGTAGCCGACGGTGTGGAACGAAATGGTCTCGTCGTCGATCGTCAGCGTGAAGTTGGTCGAGTTCAGGCCGAATACCGTCCGCAGGTCGGTGCCGCGCACCTGCACGCCGCCCATCGTGCAGACGATCACCGAACCCGCGTCGCTGCGCGTTGAGGCGGAGAACCACCGCTTCGGGTCGCCGGACAGGTCGGCGGTGGGATAGCTCGCAAGCGCCTTCGCGCGGAACTCGTCGAAGGTCAGCCGCACGGTGCCTTCGTATTTTGGGCAGGCCGAGCCGCCGGGGCTGGCGACGCTCTGCAAATAGGAAATGTCCGTGCCCCAGATATCCTTCGCCGACTCGGTACGCGCCGCGCTGGCCGAATGGAACACGGCGACAATCGGTTCGCCGTCCTTGACGACGATTTCGCCCGCCGTTTCGCGCACAGCCTTCTGGATAGTGCCGGTGTTCGTTTCGGCGTTCGTCCCCCAGCGCGCGGACGCCGCTTCGGCAAGGTCGATGTAGGCCGCGCAGTGGCGGTAATCGTCGCAGACGTCGGCGTTCCGGTGCTGCATCGGCCGTCCTGCGCTTGCCTTATAGACCGCGTAGGTACGCGCCGCGACGGCCTGCGCCTTGATTGCTTCCTCGGGGAAATCCGGCGAGATTTCTGCGGCGACGACGCCTTCAACGTAGGTTTCGAGCGGCATCGCCTGCGGTTCGCCGTTCACCAGCACGGTGATCTGCCCGTCGGCCAATACGTCATGCGTTTCGGCCTGTTCCGACGTACCGGTCACGCCGGTCGCCAGCCCCGCGCTGCCGCCGCCCGCTTCGCCGCTCCCGGCCGTGCCGGATGTACCGGCGCTCCCCGTTCCGGTCGTCCGGACGCCGCCCACGGTGCTCCATACCGATCCGGTACCGTAATTCGTACCGGAAACGCTTCCGCCCGTACCGGAAACGCCTTGATTGTTGATGTTGTCGAACGGGTTCTCCGGATCGGATACCCCGGCGGCCTGTCCGCCGGAGGCCGTTGCGCCGCCGGCTGCGGAGCCGTTGACCGAACCGGCGGCATAACGGCCCGGGCTGCCCGAGCCGTCCCCGCCTTCGGCGCTGGCCCCGCCGGCCCCGGCGAGGCCGTTTTCTGCATAAACGGCGAGCACATCTTTCGTCCCGTCCGCCGGCGGCGTGCCCGCGTACACGCGGTATCCGATCGGGAGCAAATAGATAATCAGCAGCAGCAGCGCGCCAGTACCCAGCATTTTCTTCATTTTTTGACCTCGATTCCGTTTCAGTCTTGTGTAATATACCCGTGCCCTTTGGTTTGACATTTTTGCAGGATTGCGGTACACTTAATTCATAAAGGAATTATGCACGGAAAGAAAGGAGACCCTATGAACAGCGCACCTGATTATATCAAAGACGAGCTATTAGAAAACTTATGCAGCAACTACCGTGAAAATAACCAGATCCGCAGCGACCTGTTCACGCGTTACGGCGTGAAGCGGGGGCTTCGCAACTCGGACGGCACGGGCGTGCTGGCGGGCATCACCAAGCTCGGCAACGTACATGGGTACGTTTTGAATGAGGGCGAACGCGAACCGATCCAGGGCCGCCTGACCTATCGCGGCTATGACGTATTCGACCTGCTGCTGGGCTTTCAGAATGAAGACCGGTTCGGGTTTGAGGAGGTCGGCTATCTGCTGTTGAGCGGGGCGCTGCCGACGAAAAGCCAGCTTTTGGACTTTCAGGAAACGATCGGGCACGAACGCACGCTGCCGGACAATTTTACGGAGGATATCATCATGCGGGCGCCGAGCCGCGACCTGATGAACAAGCTGGCGGGGGCGACGCTGTCTTTGTATTCCTACGATCCCAACCCGGACGACCTTTCGCTGGAAAACCTGATGCGGCAGGGGATCAGCCTGATGGCGAAGTTCCCGGTTATCATCTCGCATGCCTACCAGGCGAAGCGGCGGTATTTCGACAACGCTTCGATGTATCTGCACGTACCGGATTTCAGCAAATCGACGGCGGAGAACATCCTGGGGCTGATCCGTTCGGACGGCTCTTATACACACGAAGAAGCGACGCTTCTGGATCGTTGCCTGATCCTGCATGCGGAGCATGGCGGCGGCAACAACTCGGCTTTCACGGCGCGGGTGACCTCGTCCTCAGGCACGGACACATATGCGGCGATCGCATCGGCGGTATCGTCGCTGAAGGGGCCGCGGCACGGCGGCGCGAACCTGAAAGTCGCGAGCATGATGGACGACATCAAGGAAAACGTCGAAGACTGGCAGGACAGCGAGGAGCTGTATGCGCATCTTTGCAAGATCCTGCGCGGTGAAGCGGGGGACGGCTCGGGGCTGATCTACGGCATGGGGCACGCGATCTACACGCTGAGCGACCCGCGCGCGGTAGCGCTGAAGAGCGCGGCGCGGCCATTAGCGGAGCAGCGGGGGATGCTGGACGAATTCGCGCTGATCGAGGCGGTGGAACGCCTGAGCCCGCGCGCTTTTGCGGAGGTACGCGGCATCGACAAGGTGATGTGCGCGAACGTCGACCTGTACTCCGGCTTTGTCTACAAGATGCTGGGCATCCCGCGTGAAATGTTTACGCCGCTTTTCGCTACGGCGCGCATCGTCGGCTGGATGGCGCATCGGATGGAGGAGGTCATGACGGGCGGACGGATCATCCGGCCAGCCTACAAACCCCTCTCCCGCCGTTCGGAGTACGTCCAGATCGCCAACCGCTGATGTCCTCCGCGGACGGCGCCCAGGGGCTCTGCCCCTGGGGACCCCGCGCCTGCGCGGCGGGCGCCAAAGGGACGAGTCCCTTTGGAATCCCATTTTCGCCTGCGGGCGGGACGGGGGATCCTTGTCGTTAATCCGCTGCATCCCCAGCGGCCTTTCGGCGGACAGGGGCTTGATTGGCAGTCCCCCGCGTGACCGTCTGCTTTTCGGCTCCCCATAACCGGGGAGCCGACCCACATGATATCGATAATTTTAGAAAAGAGGTTTTCCTGTGCCTGGGCTTATTTTAGAGGGCGGCACCTTCCGCCCAATTTTTTCCTGCGGCGTCATGGACGCCCTTCTTGACAACGACCTGATGTTCGATTACGTGATCGGCGTTTCCGCCGGGATCACCGACGGCGTTTCCTATGTCTCGCGCCAGCGCGGCCGTAATCTGGAAGTGATCCGCGCCTTCCGGAACGATCCGCGTTATCTGTCCCTGCGCAATTATCTGCACGGCGGATCCATGTTCGGGTTGGATTTCGTATATCATCAGGTGCCCACCCGTTATTTCCCGTTCGATTGGGACGCCTATCGCGCCTTCCCTGGGAAGGTGCTCGTCGGCGTGACCAACGCCCGCACCGGTCGTGCGGAATATCTCGACGGCAAGCAGCTCGACGACCATTGCACGATGCTCCGCGCGACCTGCGCGATCCCGTTTTATTTCCCGCCCATCCGCATCGACGGCGAACTGTATTATGACGGCGGGCTTGCCGATTCCATCCCCATCCGCAAAGCCTTGCAGGACGGAAGCCGCAAAAACCTGATCATCCTGACCCAGCCGGAAGGCTACCGCAAAGATCTGACCCGCAGCACCCTGCGCGCCGCAAAAGTGCTGCGCTTCCGTTTCCCGCGTCTCGCCGCGACCATGCGCCGCCGCCCGCGGATGTATAACGATACCGTATGTTTCTGCGAGCACCTCGCCGAAAAGCGCCCGCAGGATACCGTCCTGCTGCGCCCCGACGAACCGATCAACTCCTTTGAATCGGATGTCAGCCGTCTGGAAGCCGCCTACAACAAAGGCTACCTGATGGCGGCGGCAAACCTTGACCGGATCCGCGCATTATTTGACTAGTGCTCTATCCAGTTTGAAATTTGGAATTAGCCTTGCAGCGGGATCTTCGCAGGGCGCGGCGGTGGACGCAGGCGGGCTGACGCCCGTCAAGGATGGCAACGCAGTCATGCGAAAATCCAGCGCAGGGATGACTCTGATTTCTGTCCGAATGGAGCACTATGCCTTGTTTGAAAATCGTCAATGCGCCTAATGTTCTGGGGGTGAATTCATTTGAAAGTGACGATTAACCAGATTGCAGACCTTGCAGGGGTGTCTCGCGGTACAGTGGATAAGGTGCTGCATGATCGGCCCGGAGTGCGCCCGGAAGTTCGTCAGCGCGTACAGGAAATTATTGAGCAGACCGGTTATATCCCGCTGCATCCGAAGCGGAAGCCAAGTATTCCTGCGCAAAAAACTGCCGCAGTCATCCTGCCGCGACAGGCGAACCCGTTCTTTGAAGATCTGAAACGAGGGATGGATCATACTTATGAAATCCTGAGGGATGCAGGTCTTGCTCTGGAATATTATTTTTTTGACAATACGAATGTTGAAGGCATACTGACGATTCTGGATAATCTGAAAGACCGTCCGATTGACGCTTACCTGATTCGCGGCGTACGCAGCGAACGGCTCAGGCAGCAGCTGGATGCGGTATCTGAACAGGGAATCCCAGTGATTTTTATCGACTCGGACGTCCCACGGGCCAAGCGGCTGTGTCTGATCGGCGAGGACTGCTACAAAAGCGGACGGATTGCGGCGTCCCTGGTGGCAAAAAGCATCGGCTTTGCTGGCGAAGTTGCAATCATTGGCGGGTTCCCGGAGATTAACGCACACCAGCAGCGCATCAAAGGCTTTGAGGACGTTATGCGGGAGCGCTGGCCGCAAATCCAGATTGTGGAAAAGCTGTTCACATTGGATCAGAGCGTAATAACCTATGAAAAATCCTGTATGCTGCTGGACCGCTGCCCAAACCTACGCGGTATCTTTAGTATTGCAGGGTGTGCCGGGGATATCGGGCAGGCGATTATTGACCGCAACTGCCGCGACCGGGTTAAAATGGTTTGCTATAACACGACACAGGACGTGATTGCGCTGATTGAAAAGGGGATTGTACAGTTTTCCATCAATCTGGCCCCATACCAGCAGGGGCAGCTGCTGGTGGAAGTTGCGGGCACCCTCCTGCTGCATGGCAGGCTACTCCCGGCCACCTACCTGCGAACCCCGATTGAAATTAAGCTGGATGAAAATATCGATATGGATTCCCACGCAGCGACAAAGTAACCATTCCCGGAACCTGTTCCGTATCCGGGGAACTGGCGGAAAGGCCCGCCAGCCAGTGCTTTGGATGCTGCGGAACCGAAAAAGGCACGCAGAAAAGCACGGCGCGGCTTGTCTTTCTTGTGGAATTTGCTCCCGCGTTTTTCTTCTGTCCCGAGCTTTTTGAAAAAGCTCGGGCGTTTTTTTCTTTTCCGCGAAAAACGGCCATGTGCTTTTTTCTAAAATCCACAAATTTTCAGTGAGTAAACGGGCGTTTTTTGCAAAAAAATGGTTTATCTATTCTGCGAATTGAAATAATGCATCGAATCACGGTACAATAATGACAGAGAAAGCGAATTCCTTTCGAATTACAAATCTGTGCAGTAGACCTGTTCGGTAGCCTGAGCAATGCCAGCTGACGAAGCATGGCGGCTCCAGGCCCGAACAGCGGGCGTCCGAAAGATTTTCGGTCTCCTGTACGAAAGAGGTGCTTGATGATGAAAAGAGTAACGGTCGGCATTGTTGGGCTTGGGGAGTTGGGTTCGGTGCATGCCGAAAACCTCCGTTTTAAAATCCCGAATGCGGAGCTGGTGGCAATCTGCGGGCTTCCGGCAGAGCGGGAAAAGCTGGAGCAGCTACAGGCAGAATGGGAAATCCCGCACTGCTGCTATAGTATGGAGGAGATGGCGCGCCTGCCGGAGCTGGATGCAATTGTAATTGCGTCCTCAACCGCCGCGCATTATGCGCATGCGCTGACAGCGATCCAAGCAGGGAAGCATGTGTTTATTGAAAAGCCTACCGGGCTGGATGAAGAGGAATGCCTGGCGATTGAGCAGGCAGCGGCTGCATCGGATCGGATTTTTACGGTCGGCTTTATGCGCCGCCACGACCCTTCCTACGCAGAAGCCAAACGCCGGATTGACGCAGGCGAAATCGGTACGCCGATCCTGTTCCGCGGCTACAGCCTGGATCCCGAATGGGTTGCCGAATATTTGGCAAAGCGCGCTGCGAAAAACGGCTGCTGGTTCCTTGACATGACCGTGCACGATTATGATTTGGCGCGGTGGTTTCTGGGGAGCGAGGCCGAATCGGTCTACGCCTGCGGCGGGGCTTACGCATATCCGGTTTTTGCAGAGACAAATGATGTGGACAACGGCTATGCCCTGATGAAATTCCAAAACGGCGCGTGCGCATTCTACTATTCCGGCCGTACGGCGGCGCACGGTGCCCATGTCGAGACCGAGATTGTTGGCACGAAGGGGATGATCCGCATCTGCGATGAACCGCGCAGGGATTGCATCAAGGCATACACCAAAGACGGCATCGTGGAAAAATGCCTGAGCCTGTACCTGGAACGCTGGGGGGAAGCGTATCTGTTGGAAATGAAGCACTTTGTTGACGCCGTACAAAACGGGACACAGCCGGAAATTACTGCGCATGACGGTACAATGGCCACACAGATGGGGATTGTTACGCAGTCCTCCTATGTGAGCGGGGAGCTCAGGCATTTCGGAGGGGGTGCGGCGGAATGAAAGCGGTGATCCTGAAAGCGGTCGGGGAATATGCCGTCGTAGACAAGCCGATGCCGGTGCTGTCGGACCCGTGCGACCTGTTGATCCGGGTGGAGGCATCTAGCATTTGCGGTTCTGACGTACATATCTGCGCAAACCCGCCAGGGATACCTGCGGCGCCCGGTACAACGATCGGGCATGAACTGGTCGGCTGCGTCGTCGAGGCTGGCAGTGCGGCAGCCGAGTTCCGTCCAGGGGATCGGCTGGTGCTCGACAACAACGTCCCCTGTGGGATGTGCTATTACTGCAAAACCGGGCGTCCGAATTTATGTACGCAGATGCGCACGATAGGGGTGGATGCGGATGGCGCGTTTGCTGAATATGCGGTCATCCCCGCGCGTATGGCGGTCAAAATTGCGCCGGAGCTGCCAACGGAAACCGCAATTTTTGCAGAGCCGCTCAACTGTGTGATGGGGGCGGTCGATAAGCTGCGTCTGCTGCCTGGGGAAACGGTCCTGATCCAGGGGGCGGGGCCAATCGGGCTGTACTTCATCAAGCTGCTCCGGCTGAACGGCGCAGGTAAGATTTTGGTGTCCGAGGTATCTCCATATCGGGCGGACTATGCGCGGCGCTGCGGGGCGGACCGCGTGATTGATCCTTCGAAAGAATCGCTTGCTGCGGTTGTGCGGGAAGAAACGGACGGCCTGGGCGCAGACGCGGCGGTCGACGCGGTCGGCATTCTGCTTCCCGATTGTATCGCTGCGGTGCGCGGCGGCGGCCGTATCCTGCTGTTCGGGAACAATTCCGCAGCGCAGCAGGCCATTTGTCAGGCGGATATCACACGGAAGGAGCTGACCATACTGGGCAGTTACGTTGGGCCGCATACGCTTCCGATGACGGTCCGGCTGCTGAAGAGCGGACGGTTGGAGCTGGGCGGGCTGATTACGCACCGGCTTACGCTTTCGGATTTTGCGGTCGGGATGGAGGCCATGCGGCGCGGGGAAGCAATTGAGGTAATTCTTACGCCCGACATGGATTAGGCTGGTTTGCCCCCCTGAGAAATGCTGGCGAAGTATGGCGGCGTCAGACCCGGACGAATGGCGTTTGAACGGTTTCCGAACAGGTCGAAAGAAAAAATATACGGTGAAAAAGGAGTTTACAATGAAAAAAAAGATTTTTGCAATGTTGATCGCTGTGGCGATGTTAACGGCCCTTACTGCGTGCGGCAGTCCCTCGGACAGCGCTACAAATGACAACAGCGGCACAGCGGCGGCAGAACCGGCTGCGCAGCCGCAGGGAACCGTAGAGGATTACAGCGACTGTACCGTTTCCGTTATCCTGAAAACCCTGTCCAGCGAATACTGGGGCTATGTGGTGGCCGGTATCCGCCATGCGGAATCCGATCTCGGCTGCACGGTCGACCTGAAAGGCCCGCCGTCCGAGACTTCCTACGATGAACAGATGGCTATGATTGAGACAACCCTTGGCCGCGAGGACATCCAGGCGATTGCAGTGGCCCCGCTCCAGCCGGATATGGCGGCGACCATGCTCTCAACGGCCCAAATCCCGGTGCTAGCGGTCGATACCCGGATCGAAGGGACGGACAACGTGCTGAGCTTTGTCGGCACCGACCACCAGACAGCGGCTTATGAAGGCGCAAAGGTATTGTGCGAGCAGCTGGGCGAAGGCTGTAAGGTTGCTCTCATTCAGGGCGTTCAGGGCGACACGACCAATACGGCGCGCTTTACCGGCTTTGAGGAAGGCGCGAAGGCCGCGGGTGCGGAAATCGTTGACGTGCAGTACTGCAACGCGATGGAGGATCAGGCCCGCAACTGCATGGACGCGATTCTTGTACGGTTCCAGACCCCCGGGGATGTGGATGCGGTCTTTGTCTGCAACGACGGCTGCGCCCAGGCCGCAACGCTGGCGCTGGAGGAGGCTGGCCGGGATGACATTCTGGTTTGCGGCTATGACGGCATCAGCTCGGGGGTACAAGCCATTATCGACGGCAAAATGGCGGCTTCGGTTGCGCAGGATCCCTACAACATTGGTTATCAGTGCGTTGTCGCACTGTGCAAGGCAGCAAAAGGGGAAAGCATCAACACGGAAATTGATACGGGCAGCCACCTGATTACATCCGAAAACGCCGAAAGCTATCTGCAAGAACTGAACGGCTGGCTCGATAAGTAGCCGGGAATCACCGCATTCCCCGGCAGCAGCGTTCCCGCGCGGCGTACGGGCGCGGCTTTCGGGAAAGCTCCGGAGGAAAAGAGGTGATGTGCCGGTCCCAATGGCAGTGTCACCGGGCAAGCAGCTCTCATGCTTCCCGGAATAAACTTCAGAGCCGCCCGGCTCTAACCTACGTCATGGTTCCCTTCTCACGGGCGCTCTATCGGGCCAGAAGTCAGAGTTACCCTACATCGGCAGGACTCTGCCCTGCACCCGGCCCCTGCGCGGGGCGGCGCAAATGGAACATGTATCTCTCTTTCAAGGGGCCCCAGAGCGCTTGTGCCGTTGTACTTTTCGTGGCCCCTTGCAATTTTATCTGGAATGAAGGAACGGTATGCTTATGAAAAAAATCAAAATTGGCTTGATCGGGGCCGGGTTTATGGGGCGCACACACGCGGCGGCTTACCGGTCGATCAACAATGTTTTCGGCGACGAGGTCGTGCCGGAACTGTCGGCGGTTGCCGATGTAAACGCGGACAACGCAAAGGCGCTGGCGGAAAAATATGGGGTTCAGCGCTGGTGTACTGACTGGAACGAGATTGCAGCAGACCCGGAAATTGAGCTAGTAGATATTACTACGCCGAACGCGTCGCATTGCCCGATTGCGGTGAAAGCGGCGGCGCACGGGAAGCACGTCTACTGCGAAAAGCCGTTGTCCATGACGGCGGCAGAGGCGGTGAAAGCCACAGAAGCAGTGGAAAAAGCGGGGATTATTACCTCCGTCGGGTTTAATTATGTACGCAACCCCATCCAGCAGTATGTGCGCGAGCTGCTCCGCTCCGGCGCGCTGGGTACGGTGGTGAATTTCCGCGGCATGTATGACCAGGATTATTACAACGACCCGGAGCAACTGCATGAATGGCGGATGTTCAAATCCGCGTCGGCTTCCGGCGCGCTGGGGGATCTTGCCAGCCATACCCTCTCCCTGTCGCAGTACCTGATCGGCGATATCGCCGAGGTCTGCGGCATGACAAAAATCATCGTGCCCGAGCGCCCGGATCCCAAGGAACCGTCCCGGATGCTGCCGGTTGAAAACGACGATGTTGTACAGTTTCTGTTCAATTTCGAAAACGGGGCCTGCGGAGCGATTTTCTCCAACCGGCTGGCGGCAGGCCGCAAAATGTCGCTTGGCTATGAAATTCAGCTGACAAACGGCTGTATCGTATATAATCAGGAAAACCAGAACCAGGTGCAGATTTACCGCCACGACGACGACAAGCGAGAACGCGGTTTCAAAACGGTGCTGATTGCGCCCGGGCACGGAGAATATGGCCGGTTTTACGGCGGCGCGGGCATCTGCCTCGGATATGCCGATCAGAAAACCATTGAGGCTTATCACACCTTGAAATGTGTGGCAGAAGGCGTTCCCTGCGAGATCGATTTCCGGTTTGGAATGAAAATCATGCAGGTGATTGACGCCGTGCTGGAATCGGCGGAGACCCGGCAATGGGTTAAAATACAGGAAAGGGGCGGCAGTCAATGAAGATAGGGCTGGTAACAGACTGTTTGGGGGATCAGCCCTTTGAAGAGCTGTTGAAAACCTGCCGCAGCCTGGGGATTACGCAGGTAGAACTGGGCGTTGGGAACTGGTCCGAGGCGCCCCATGTTGCGTTGGATACGCTGCTGGAAAGCGAGGCCATGCGGGAGGAGATGAAAGAGCAGCTGCAGGCGTATGGCATTTCGATCTCGGCGTTCAACTGTTCGGGAAACCCGCTGGCCCCGGGCGAATGGGGCAAACGAGAGGATGCCGTTACCCGCAAATGCTTTCAGCTCAGCGAATATTTCGGGCTGGATACGGTGGTGATGATGTCCGGGTTGCCCGGTGGCGGATCGGAAGACTGTTATCCCAATTGGGTGGTGACCTCGTGGCCGCCGGAGACGCAGGAAATGCTGCGCTATCAATGGAATACGGTTGCCATCCCATACTGGCGTGAGCTGGTGAAAATTGCAGCCGCGCATGGCGTCACGCGCCTTGCTCTGGAGCCGCATGGGTGCCAGCTGGTACATGATGTAGAGAACTTCTATCGTCTGCGGGACGCCTGTGGCGGGGATCCGGCAATCGGGTTTAACCTAGACCCCAGCCATCTGTTCTGGATGGGGGCGGACCCCCTTGCCGTTGCGCGGGAGTTGGGGAAGGCGGTTTACCATGTACATATCAAGGATGTCCGCGTGGAAAAGCCAGCCGCGCTGAACACCCTTATGGATGGAAAGAACGTGTTGGAATATGCCAAGCGCTCCTGGAATTTTGCGATTCCCGGCTATGGCCATGACGAGCGCTGGTGGCGGGAATTCCTGGTTACCCTCAAAATGGCCGGATATGACGGCGTGCTGTCGATTGAGCACGAAGATTATACGATGGATACGCTGGTAGGGCTGCGGAAAACGGTGAAGCTGCTGCACGACAACATCGTGTAGAAAACACAGCCGGCCCCAAATACCAGTTTTCCCGGAGCCTGCTTGCAGCCGACGTGCCAAGCCTATAGCCATTTATATAAACGGAAACGTGGATAGAAAACCTAAAATACAGGATGCCAAACACAACATCTGCCGCGGCAAGCGCAAAGAAATCGACAGAACGGAAAAACCGGTCATGCCCGCTGGGCGAAACAGGCTTTGGAAGCGGTAGGCCGCCGCCCTGATACAGCCATCTGAAATTCTCCTTATTTGCTTTTGGGATAGCCCCGGATTCTTTGGATCCCGGGGCTTCCCTGCATCTGGGCAAGGCGGCGCGTCAGCCGCGACGGCCCCCTGCTTTTCCGGTAACGGTGCAGCGGAATACCTTACCGCTTCTTTTCTCTCTGTAATATACATTCCCGACGGCTAGATCGGCACTGCCTCTCATGGCGCTTTGCAGTCTGTAAGATTCTGTAAGATGCCGTGATTTGATAGAGACGATTGAACATGCTGACGATTTTCAAGCCGGGCTTAGGGCTGGATTTTACCAGATGCAAATTCTATCCAAAAATGGCTCCCTATTTTTCAGGATTTTTATGCGGCCAGCCAAAACTTTAGCAAATTAAAGGATTGGAGCAAAAAAAGTGTTGTCTGGCGGCGGGATGGGTGGTAAAATATCATTGTTCACAAGGTAAATCTTAATAATATATGTTGGAGGTCAGTTCAGAATGTCTTTGAAAAACGCATACCTGTGCCGGGTCTATGAAGGTCTTGCCCAGCGCAACGCACACGAACCCGAATTCCTTCAGGCAGTCCGCGAAGTCTTTGAATCCCTCGAGCCGGTCGTCGAAGCCCGCCCCGAGATCGAAAAGAACGGTATCATGGAGCGCATCGTGGAGCCGGAGCGCATCTTGAACTTCCGCGTTTCATGGGTCGACGACAGTGGCAAGGTACAGGTCAACCGCGGCTGGCGTATCCAGTTCAATTCCGCGATCGGCCCCTACAAGGGCGGCCTGCGCCTGCATCCCTCGGTCAACCAGTCCATCATTAAGTTCCTCGGCTTCGAGCAGATTTTCAAGAACAGCCTGACCGGCCTGCCCATGGGCGGCGGCAAGGGCGGCTCCGACTTCGACCCGAAGGGCAAGAGCGACAACGAGATCATGAAGTTCTGCCAGTCCTTCATGACCGAGCTTTCCAGGCACATCGGCGCGGACACCGACGTCCCGGCGGGCGATATCGGCACTGGCGCGCGCGAGATCGGTTTCATGTTCGGCCAGTACAAGCGCCTGCGCAACGAGTTCACCGGCGTACTCACCGGCAAGGGCCTGTCCTACGGCGGTTCGCTGGCCCGCACCGAAGCGACCGGCTACGGCGTCTGCTACTACATGAATGAAATGCTCAAGGATAAATCGACCTCCTTCGAGGGCAAGAACGTCGTCATTTCCGGTTCCGGCAACGTCGCGATCTACGCCAACCAGAAGGCGACCCAGCTCGGCGGCAAGGTCATTGCGATGAGCGACTCCAACGGCTATATCGTCGATGAAAACGGCATCGATTACAAGGTCATGAAAGAAATCAAGGAGGTCAAGCGCGACCGCATCAAGACCTACCTGAACTACGTCCCGACCGCAAAATACGTCGAGGGCTGCCGCGGCATCTGGAGCGTCAAGTGCGATATCGCCCTGCCCTGCGCCACCCAGAACGAGCTGAACGGCGACGAGGCCAAGCAGCTGATCGCCAACGGCTGCATCGCGATTGCCGAGGGCGCGAATATGCCCTGCACCCCCGAAGCGGTCGAAGCCTTCCAGGCGGCGGGCGTCGCTTTTGGCCCGGCGAAGGCTGCAAACGCGGGCGGCGTTGCGACCTCCGGTCTGGAAATGAGCCAGAACAGCCAGCGCCTGTCGTGGACCTTCGACGAGGTCGACGCCAAGCTGCACCAGATCATGGTGAACATTTACGCGGCGTGCAAGGATGCCAGCGAACGCTACGGCATGGCGGGCAACCTCGTTGCAGGCGCGAATATCGCGGGCTTTGAAAAGGTCTGCGATGCAATGATCTGGCAGGGCGTCGCATACTAAGCAAACGCCCTCTGATAAAGGGATGTTTCACCGTCTCTGCCGCCGGTTTCGATCCGGCACAGCAGAATATGGGAATGCGGATGGCCCAAAGCAGGAACGAGTGGGCGCGCAGGCGGTCCGGCGCGGTCGGAAATCTCCGCGGCGGCTCCGGAAAGCGCGCGCAGTCTCCACCTTTCCGGACGTCTCCCCTTGATCGCATGGTTTTACCCGGCGGGAAGCCTGTTGCTTCCCGCCGGTTTTTCTGCCTTTTGGGGGGGTTCCACAAAATTTCACCGCCCGGCTTGTGTGTTTCTACAAGGCTCCCAAATTTGCGGCGAAAATTTTTTCGGCCGGAACGGCAGGTTTTTACAAATTCCCCTTGCAATACCTGTAGTTTCTTGTATAATTTTAACTAGGATGCTTTGCGCGCCTGCGGAAGAGGGCGCTCTGGTATCTGTGGAAATTTGAAATGAAGGTGGATGAACAACATGGATTATGTAAAAGAATATGAGCGCTGGCTCGCCTCCCCTGCGCTGAACGCGGACGAACGCGCCGAACTGGAAGCGATCAAGGGCAACGACGGCGAGATTGAAAGCCGCTTTTTTGCGCCCCTTTCCTTCGGCACCGCCGGTCTGCGCGGCGTGTTGGGCGTCGGACTGTACCGCATGAACCGCTTCACCGTCGGCGCGGCGACGCAGGGGCTTGCAAATCTGATCGTTTCCAACGGCGAAGACGCGATGAAGCGCGGCGTTGCCATTGCGTATGACTCCCGCCATATGTCGCCCGAATTCGCGCAGCTGTGCGCCTGCATCCTCGCCGAAAACGGCATTCAGGTGCGCCTGTATGACGAACTGCGCCCAACCCCGGAACTGTCCTTTGCGATCCGGCATTACGGCACGATCGCGGGCATCAATATCACCGCCTCCCACAACCCGAAGGAATACAACGGCTATAAGGTCTATTGGGAAGACGGCGCGCAGCTGCCCCCCGCCGAGGCCGACGTTGTCGCCAAGGAAATGGGCGCGCTCGATTTGTTCCAGGATGTCAAGATCGGCGATTTTGACAAGTATTTGGCGTCCGACCGTATCATCATGCTTGGCAGGGAGACCGACGAGGCCTACCTCGGCGAAGTGCTCAAGGTCGCGGTCAATCCCGACTGCGTGAAGGAAGTCGCGGACGACTTCAAGCTGATCTACACCCCGTTCCACGGCGCGGGCTACCGGCTGGTACCGGAAATTTTGAAGCGCATCGGCTACAAGCACATTATTTGCGAGCCGCACCAGATGGTCATTGACGGCGATTTTCCGACCGTCGCCTCCCCGAACCCGGAGAATAAGGAAGGCTTCACGCAGGCGATCGAGCTGGCGAAGGAAAACGGCGTCGACCTCATTATCGGCACCGACCCCGACGCCGACCGCACCGGCATCGTCCTCAAGGATAAGACGGGCGAATATATCACCCTGTCCGGCAACCAGGTCGGCGTGCTGCTGATCGATTACATCATCACCGCGCGGCGGCTCACCAACACCATGCCCGAGCATCCGGCAGTCCTCAAGTCGATCGTGAGCACCGAAATGGCGCGCTCGGCGGCGGAAAAGAACAACGTTGCATGCTTTGATACCTTCACCGGCTTTAAGTTCCTTGCCGAAAAGATCAAGGAGTTCGAGCGCACCGGTTCGCACCAGTACCTGTTCGCATTCGAGGAGAGCTACGGCTACCTGTCCGGCGATTACGCCCGCGACAAGGACGCTGTGACCGCCTCCATGCTGATTGCCGAAATGGCGGCGTATTACCGCACGAAGGGCATGACCCTGTATGACGCAATGGAAACCATGTATGAAAAATACGGTTATTATTGCGAGCAGACCATTTCGATCACCATGCCGGGCGTTGCGGGCCTGACCCGTATGCAGGAGCTGATGGCCGAGCTGCGCGCGACCCCGCTGACCGACGTTGCAGGCAACAAGGTCGAATATGTCCGCGATTATCAGCCGGGTACCCGTACCAACGTCGCGACCGGCGAGACCGAACAGATCGAGCTCAAGGGCCAGAACGTGCTGTATTACGAGCTGGAAGGCGGCACGTCCTTCATCATCCGCCCGTCCGGCACCGAACCCAAGGTCAAGGTCTATATCATGGCGAAGGCGGAAGACAAGGCGGCAGCTGCGGCAAAGGTCGAAAAGCTGGCGGCGGCTTCCCGGGAGATCGTCAAGTAAACATCCGGTATCCCGGATTCTTCAGCACTCTGCCACAGGGGAAGGTTTTCCTTCCCCTGCGTTTCTGTTTCCTCCAACGTAACTCCACGCGATTGGAAGGAGCTGCACAAACGCGGCGGGTGTGCTATCCGAATAAAAAACGGAGGTGTTACCATGTCAGGCAAACTGGGAAAAACGGTCACAAAAAAGACCGATCAGATGATCGGCAAACTGATCCGGAAAACGGTCGAAAACGAATCCGATCAGGCGATCGGAAAGCTGGTTCGGAAAGCGGCCACGCATAAACTCAAATCCATGGTAAAGGGGCAAAAATGACCCCGAACGGACAGTTCGCCGCTGTGTCAGGAACGGGAGGCCTTACGGATGAAAAATTTTGAAAATCGCGCCTGTCGGCGCAGCTTTATCACCTTTTGGGGACTTTTCGCGGTATTTACCGCCTTCTTTTGGCTGTTCACCGGCCTGACGGACGGTATGGCTTACGCGCTGCTGTTTTTCTGCCTTGGGCTGCCGTTGTCAGCGCTGGGCGTTTCGGTCGTTTGGGGATCGCAAGGCGATCCCTGGGCGTATGCCCTGCCGCTACTGCTTTGCGTCAGCAGCCCGCTGTTGGATCTCTGTACCTTCCGCCTGATCGCCTTCTTCGCCGGAAATCCCCTGTATGCCCCCGATTGGACGTTTGCCCCGCTGGTGCTGCTCTGTTCGGCGGTCGGGCTGGGGATCGGCAGGCTTTGGCGCTTCCTCCTCCGTCGGAGGAAAGCCGCATGAAGGGATATTCCAGACCGGAACGGACGGTCTCGCTTTGCGGGCTTTGCTGTGCGCTCTGCCCCATCCATCAGATGGAAAACGGATGCCCCGGCTGCGGCGGCGGGGACGGGCAGCAGTCGTGCGCGATCTGCCGGTGCGCTTTGGCGCAGGGGGAGCCTTCCTATTGTATGGCGTGCGGGGAATACCCCTGCGAACGGCTCGCACATTTTGATGATTTCGATTCGTTTGTCCCCCATCGCCAGCGCGAGACCTTCGCCCGGATGCAGGCGATCGGGGCGAAAGCCTTCTGCGCGGAAGTCCGCGAAAAGGAAGCGTTCCTGCGCGTGCTGCTGGACGGGTATAACGACGGGCGGCGGAAATCATTGTTTTGCACTGCGGTAAACCTGCTGCCGCTCGACGCGGTGCATTGCGTCCGGGCTGCGCTCCCGGCCTCGCCGGAGACGCTGCCGCTGAAAGAACGGGGCGCTCTGGCGGCGTTCCTGCTCCGGCAAGAAGCGGAGACGTTGGGAATCTCCCTAAAGCTGCGCAAAAAGCCGAAAGGCTGACTGGCACGCGATCCCGCAGGAAAGTTATCCGGGCGATTTTTATCCAGACCCGCGCGAAGGCGCTGGCCGAAAATCGCCGCCTGTCGCTTTTCACGAGAGCAGCCGCCTTGAATCAGCGCCGTTTCCATTCCGAAGCGTCTCGCGTTATCTCCCTGCGCGTCCCCATCCATGAAGACAAACGCCCCTCCGAGCGCAGCCCGGAAGGGTGTTTTTTTATTGGATGTTCGGAAACGGTTGACACATCGTCTGCCGCGAGCCTTCGCCATCATCCGGCTCCCCCAGTTCCCAAACCGGTCTATTCCGTGAAACGGAACAGCTCTTCGACCGTGCAATCGAACACGGCGGCAATGTCCATTGCCAGCCGCAGCGACGGGTTATATCGGCCGTTTTCCAAATTGCCGATCGTCTCGCGGCGGACGCCGACCAATGCGGCAAGCTCCTCCTGCTTCATTTTGGTTTTGGCGCGGTATTCGCGGATACGGGTTTGCAGCTTCATGAGCGCGCCCCCCAGGCCCCGCGCAGCTCCGACGCCGCCATCAACAGCGAGAACGTACCCGCCGACGCGGCAAACGCAAGGGCAAACGCAGCTCCCGCCCATTCCGTGCATCCAGAAACCAGCGCCGCGCCTAAGCCGATCCCGCTGACGGCCATCAGCACAAAAAACGCGGCGGCGGCAGCGCGGCGGACGTTTTCACGGAACATTTCATCCGGTATCACGGTGAAATAATAAAAGTAGGCGCAGAAGCCGAAAAAGCCGTAGTAACCGCTTTGTCCGGTGTATGCCCCCAGCAGGCCGAGCGCTCCAAAGAAACCCAAAAATCCGAGCTTGTTTTTCATGTCAATCCCTCCATGATGTGATATTTTTTTAACTTGATGTGATAAATATACCATATCTCATACCCATTGTCAACCCCATTTTGAGGGCGGCGCAAAAAATGTTTTGACAATAGGTAAATGCAAGATTTTTTGATTTTATTTTTTCAGGCGGGCGGCTGTCCGGGCTCCCCGTTCAAAACAGAAGGGAAATCAGGTCCCCGAACACCTGTTGGAACGTCTCTACCGCAGGTTTGTCAAGCGATTTGTGTAAAAAAGCGAGAAGGGATTTATAGCAGAAGGGGCAGCTTTCGTATCAGTCGGGAGCAAGCGCTTGGATGCGCCGACAAATGGCGCCATCTACCTCTAGCTGATTGCCGACAAGCGCCCAGTTCGGAATCGGAAGCTGAAGAATCAACTGTGTAAATGCAAATATCCCATAAAAATTAGACCATACTGAAGATGCAGCTAATCAAGGCAACGCTGAGGAGCGGCCAGACGCAGGCTGTGAGCGATTACAGTAGAAGGAGCAGCGGCTGACGCCGCTCCTTCTTACTACCGGGTCGCTCCAAAGCGGATAAACCTCGGGAGTTTGAGGGCTGGCCCTCAAACGTCACATCGGGCAGGCATACGCCCTTCGAAAAATACGGTAAACTGAGCATATGCCAGCCCCCAATCTCGAACCG